>JASFIV010000139.1:0-11946 GCA_050122475.1 Desulfobacterales bacterium
TCCTACTGTTTTTTGGGTCTGTGTCTGGGTGCTTATGCCCTTTTGCACCCGGATTTTGTTGCCGCTTTACCGCTGACCGACACGGGTGAACCCAATTATAACGTGGCTGTGCCTGTTTTTGTCCTGAGGCATTTTCCCCATGGCCTGATCGGATTGGTCATGGTGGGCCTGTTTGCCGCTGCCATGTCATCGCTGGATTCCACCCTCAATGCGCTCAGCGCGCTGAGCATGCAGGATATCGTCAAGCGTTATCTAAAATTAAAACTCACGGGCCGCCAGGAACTGCTCATATCAAAATTGCTGACCGTGTTCTGGGGGTCGGTGTGTTTGTTTTTCGCGTTTTTTGTGGGCGGAATTTCCGATACGATCGTTGAATCCATTAACAAAATCGGGTCCTTGCTGAACGGACCGCTGCTGGCTGTGTTTTTGATGGGGATGTTGACGCGGCGCGTGAACGGACAGGGTGCCACCGGGGGTTTAATCGTCGGATTTGCGGTAAATCTCTTGTTGTGGCGATTCACTCCCCAAATTTCCTGGCTTTGGTGGAATGTGATTGGTTTTTTTACCGCCCTTACGCTGGGATATTTGATCAGTCTGGCTTTTGCAAAGCCGGATCTTGCCAGATTGAAGGATACGTTGTTTCAACGTCTACCCGGCCCTTCCGAAGCCCGGCACAACCGCTGGGGTCGATATTATGTTACGCTTGCACTTTACAGTGCCGGGATTCTGGCGTTGTTGGTGTATCTGACGTACAGGTAAAAGCGACTGGAGTATTGGAGTGATGGCGTAATGCAGTGTTGGTCGTTGTGTACATTACTCCAGTGCTCCATTGCTCCAGCACTCCGGATTAGAGATGTCCAGATCTTAATTGGAATTATTGAATTTGTGAGCCGGCAAAATAGTCCACAGCGGATTTAGATGTTATAATTATCTTTTGTGTATTCTTCCTTTGGAGCCGGAGCCTTTTCGTCCGTCTTTTTTTGGGTGGAGTCTCCTTCGGTTTGGTCACAGGTGTTGTGGGCGCCTTCGAATACCGTGACCTCACAATCCAATTCATCTTTATAATCAGATTTATTTTTGCTCATTTTTTTCTCCCTTTTCTGGCTTCTGGTTGCTGGTTTCTTGCTGTTTCCAGCTGAGGGGGCCCCGCAGCTAATGAGGATCTCCAATATATAATAGGCACGATCTTGTTGATGTAAAATGAGCGTATGGGATGGTATATTTCTGATTCGATCGTCAGATCAGATCAAAAATCATTGTGTTTCGGCACCGGGAACGAAGAATGGATAAAACTAACTGTTAAAAATCGGGCTGTATAACGAAATAAATGAGGCCGGATTTGTTGCCAGCCCATTTTCTTTTATGTCACAAATAAAGGCCTTTACCATTTGGGGATCGAGATCGGTGCCGCTGATCTGGCGCAAGATGGCCACGGCCTCGATCCAGCTTTTGCGCTGCTGGTAGGGTCGATCGGTGGTGATGGCATCAAAACAATCGGCCACTCTGATAATTTTGGCGCCCAACGGGATCTGTTCGTTTTTGAGCCCAAAGGGATAACCGCTGCCATCTATTTTTTCATGATGATATTGAACATAATCAATGACGGCGGCGGGAATATCAAAATCCCTTAGCAGGGCTACACCGATCAGCGGGTGCAGGCGAACTTCAGCCAGCAAATCATCCGTCAACCGGTTGTGGGTATTTTTAAGAATCCTGTCGCTCAAGCCGATTTTTCCAACATCGTGCAATAAGCCGCCCAACCGGATGCTCTCAACAGCTGAGGGGGGCAGTTGGACCCGTTCTGCCAGACGACGGGCATAAATGGCAACCCGCCGACCGTGCTCCCGGGTATAGGAATCTTTGATTCCCAGGACAGCCGCGATGGATGACATTTGGGGTATCTGTGTTGCCGTATCGCAGTGCGATCGTGTGATATGTTTAATAAATCGGTTCAAAATGCGATTTAAGCCTTGATTTCGATAAAATGGGTCTTTTGAAAATCGAAGCGAGGGATATAATCAAATGTCGCGGCGCTGTCAATAAAAAAGCGTCGCGGATTGTCCGAACCATTGGATCAAGCGCGTAATGTTTACGTTTGCAGTCGATTTCAAGCTTAACTGCTTGAGGTCCTTAAGTTGTCATTTGTTTTTTTGTTGTTATTGTGACTATGCCGGGTTTAATTAAAAATGACGATTTGCTCGAAATGTGCTCTGCATTCACGTTTAGGATCAGGAGGATAAAATGAAATCGATACCCTTGATACTGTTTTCCATTTTTACAATTTTAACAACCGGTCTTCATCCAGTCTTAGATGCAGCCGCAGAAGATATGACCTGTATCTTTAAAGCAGATGCCGGCAAAGTTCACATAACGGTATGGGATGAAGATTCGGAACAAGATCGGCAGGACAAGATTTTTGAAGGCTGGCTGAAATCAGAGCAACGTCAAAAAGTAACCAGTAAGACCGGTTTCATTGTTTTCAGCTACAAACTTGCTGCTGATGATCGCTCATATGGCGACCACAACCGAACCTGCAAAAACGGCAACATCATCCGGGTGCCGTGATTTTTGGACCAGCTGCCGTTCTAAATCAGACCGTCTGCCCTGAAAATCGCAAAACGCGTTTAACGTACTGCCGGGTTTCCGGATAGGGAACCCGGCCGTTGTATTTAATGACGGTTCCCGGGCCGGCGTTATAGGCAGCCAGAGCCTTTCTGACATTCCCGCCAAACCGATCCAGCATTTGGCGCAAATATTTTGCGCCGCCATCTATGTTTTGGTTGATATCGAAGCTGTCGGTAACCCCCAGCTCTTTGGCGGTGGCCGGCATCAGCTGCATTAATCCTTTAGCGCCAGCACGTGAAACCGCATCGACTTGAAAATTTGATTCGGCCCGGATTACCGCCCTGATCAGGCCGGGCGGCAGGCTGTATTTAGCAGCTGCTTTTTGAATGCTTTCCTCAATCCTATCGCGCTCTGTTAAAACAGACCGAAGGTATTCGCTTTTATGCGCCGGTTTTTTAGCCGATTCAATGGTTTTGACTCCGGGTTCGATCTGGGGAGGACTATTTTTATCCAGTGCCGCTGACCCAGACCGCACCGGAATTTTGGAAAAGGTTTTCTTTTTTATCGTATTTATTGCCGGTGGCGGGGGCGCTTTGAAGCGTGACTTTGAGATAACCGGGCAGGCCCGGTAATCGGCGATGGTTAACCCACGGGTTTTAAATTTTCGGTTTAAGGAACGGGATTGAACGGCCGTGAGGATGTTTTTAAACTGGGCCTGTCTGGCAGCCGAATTGCGATAGCCCTTTACGCTTTCAAAAACCCTGCGACTGGGATGCTGCTGGATCGAAAACAGATTGTTGTATGCCATATGATTGCTCATTTACCGTAATGATTCATTTGTGATCCGTCCTATTTTTTAGCAATATCCGTTCCAAATATGATAATTAATAATTATTATAAGAATTTAAGATAGTTAAAAGGAAAACAGTGGTGTTGGAAGGTAGCTTTTCCAGAAAATTTTGCCTGTTGCAGTGCCGATGATTAGCCGGAGACACAGTTTGAGCGGATTAAGATGCGTATGCGGTATCAGGGTTATTGCAAGAGCAGGTCTGATATAACCACCATAAATTGCAGCGGATCCACATAAGCCCCATTAATTTTTACACCCCAGTGCAGGTGGGGACCGCTGACACGACCGGTGGCACCACTCAGACCGATTTGATCGCCTCTGGCGATTTGCTGGCCGGCTCGCACCTGAATTCTGCTTAAATGTGCATAATTGGTGAAGATGCCTTTGCCATGATCCACGATGACGATATTACCGGAATAAAACAGGTTTTTGGCCAGCCTGACGATTCCGGAGTTGGATGCATAGACGGGTGTGCCCGTTTTGGCGCGCAGATCCGTGCCCCGGTGGTAGCTTTGCAGCTGACCGTTAAACAAACGCTGGGTTCCAAAAACGCTGGTGGTATTGCCGCTTAGTGGCTTAATGAAATTTCCATACCACAGGCGGTTCTTGTTGCTGCTGGCATAGATGCGGCGGATCTCTTTTTTTTCAGCTTTGATACGTTCCAGGTTTTTGGGGCTTGGTCTTACATGCTTGGGCGCTACCTGCAAAGCTTCTTTTTTGTAATTTCCTTCGACAATGCGCAATGCAACACGGGCGGTCTGTCTGCGGCCGCCGGAATCCGTCCATTCTAACTGAACAGCGGTCTCCTGGGGTGCGCTGCTGATCGGAATGCCGACCAGCCCGCAATAGATCCCGGCTGGTTTTACCGGATGCTGGAAAAGGGCCATTTCGTTTTGCTCGAATCGGGCCCTCAAATCGGCTGCCCTCGGATCTCCATCGCGCAGGTCGATTTCCAGAACCGTCACCTGGCCATTGGCCACTGTGGCCGATGACAGCCGGGCAACTGCATCAGAGATGTCCGACCTGCTTTCATTTCCTGCCGCCAAACACCCTGGCAATGCTAAGCTCATTCCCCAAGCCATCAGCAGGAGTCTTATGATTTTGTATGAATGGAGCAAACTACATCTCATATTTATTAAGGTTGGCCCGTTGGCCGGTTTCCGGTTTGCCGGTTGACTCATTGCAATGTCAGAAGTTGGAAAGCTGTAAGGCCAGAAGGCCATCAGTCTGAACGCATTTAAATCAAACAGTTCAAACGATCACGATTTTCAAGCCTCCCGGCTTCCCAGCCTCCAGGCAAAAAATTCTGTAGATACATTTAAACGGGCTCAACCGGCTTAACGGGCCAAACGAATCATCCCTTAATGATTCTTGGCAACATCATCTGATGTTGCGGACAGATCGATTTCGGGTTTTGATAGGCTGCCCCGGCAAAAGCCGCCAGATACTGGCGAATTTGTGTCATTTTGGCCACTTCATCCACCAGTCCGTGCTGGGCGCAATAGATCGGTCTGGAATAATCGAAATATTCTTTTACCAGTTTGTTCATTTCTTCAATGATCGGCTCCAGTGGTCGTCCGGCTTCTTTTTCTTTGACCAGCCGGCGGGAAAAACTGGCTGCCGCGGCTGTTTCACCATGCATCACGTAAATTTCGGTGGTGGGTGTGCCCAGGGTAAATGCATTGTGGCGGTTGGCCGTGGGACCGCCCATGATATAATGAGCGGCCGCAGTTCCTTTACGGAGCAGAACCAGCATCATGGGGACCTCGGTTTGCTGAATGGAATAAATCAGGGCCTGACCCAGTCCCAGCAATTCAGCTTTTTCGGCGATGTCGCCCACGTCGATGCCGCTGGTATCTTGAAACCAGACAATCGGCACCCGATCCCGGCCACAGTGAGTGACAAACTCGTTCATTTTTATCAGTCCCTGGCGATAGAGTTTGCCGCCGATTCCGGGATAGTCGGCATATTCCGGGTAATCCTCGCCAAAAAACCCCTGGCGGTTGCCGATGACACCGATAAGGTACCCGTCCACTTTTACCAGCCCGGTATAGACCTCAGGGCCATAATCCGGCCGATATTCCATATGCTCGCTGCCATCGACCAGGCGTGCCAGAATCTCGTCAAAATTATACATGGCTTTTTGATTGAAGGGCACCAGGTGATAGAGATCTTCCTGGGGAAAGCGCGGTTCTTTGGGTTCTGCCACACGGAAAAATTTGGGGTTATAGGCCGGCATGCCCTCCATATATTCCTTGATGCCGTCTAAAACCGCTTCTTCGGTTTCAAAAACATACCGGAAAAATCCAGTTTCATCGTAATGAATTTTAGTCGATCCGGGCGGTTCAACCTTGAATTGTTTGGCCGCCGCAATCAGCTGTTCGGCACCTTCCAGGTCAAAGTAGCCCTTGGGCGACATGCCGCTTAAAATCCCGCCGCCGCCCACCGCGATGTTGCAGTCTTTGTGGGCAAACAGGATGGTGGGGCTGATGCCCTGATAGCCACCGCCGGCCGGGTTGGTGCCGTAGATGGCAGCCAGAATCGGTACGGCGGCCTGATTGAGCTCGGCATGCCGGAAAAAGGTAGTACCTGAGCCCCGGCGATCCGCGTAAAATTTTTCCTGCTCGGTCAATTTGACACCACTGCAGTTGACCAGCCATACCAGCGGTATGTTCAACCGTTTGGCCAGATCGGTACAGCGGAACACATTTTCAGCCTGCCCGGGTATCCAGGCCCCGGCATAGACCTTGTTGTCAAAACCGATAACAACCGCCCATTTGCCCGAGATTTTGGCCAGGCCATCGATCACGTTGGTGGTGCCTTCTGAGTTGTCCTCGGGGTTGTACAAGGTATGCAGCGGGTTCCAGGTGCCGGGGTCCAACAGGTACTCCAGGCGCTGCCAGATGGTTAGCTGGCCGCGGGCGTTGATTTTTTCGGTCGGCATTCCGGCGTTCTTGACCTTATCTATGGCTTCGGCAACCTTGGCTTCGACTTCCTGTATCTGTTTAACACTGGCCTCGGTGCTTTTAATCTGACCGGGCTTCAGTTCTTGTCCAAATTCTGCCATTTTTTCAAAATAGGGTCTCATATTTATCCTCCATCTCAGTCATATTTCCAAATTTTTGTCATCTGTTCCATATACGAAGGCGGTATACACGTCAAGGCCAGAAGTACACTATCTAACTGTTGTTTAAATTCACATGAAATGAGCATAATTGTCTTTGCATCATTGAAAGACGGTGAATTTGAGTTATCACGCAAAGTCGCAAGGGCGCAAAGTATTTTATTTTGATTGAGTGTTTTTTTTTGCGATCTTGGCGGCTTTGCGTGAGAAAAATCGCATGGCTTAGTTGAGGCTGAATTAATGCCCGCATGCTAAGAATTTTGATATTTGATTTGAACTTGACAAGCGCTTCACCTTAAAGTATCAAACGGTTCTAATTGAGTCATACCTCCCATTTTGGGGAGGATGATAAAGAGTTGAAATTGAATTAAGGGCGAATCCTCACGCAAGACGCAAAGACGCCAAGAAAAGATAAAAAATTTTGTTTCTCCTTCTCCCTTTGCTGTCTTAGCGGCTTTGCGTGAGAATAATTTTTTAAATCCTATCGCTCTAAAGAAAATCTTATTTGAAAAGTCAAAATCTGTGAAGGGAGGACGGAATGGCAACTGAAATTTTAGCGCCGATGCCCGGGACGATTATCAATATTCTTGTGAATGAGGGTGATGAAGTATTGGAATATCAGGAGGTGATCATCCTCGAAGCCATGAAAATGGAGAATGCCATCCCCTGTCCTGAAGCCGGTAAGATTAAGGAAATCAAAGTTAAAGTAGATGATAAGGTGGCGACCAATCAAGTGTTGATGGTCCTCGAATAAGACACCTTTCAACAACTGCACCGGCAAGATCTGATTAAAGGTCCGACTGACGATGACGTTCGGGCCTTTTGTTTTACATGACTTTCACAAAACCACGAAAACACGAAAATTAAAAAGCTCAAAATTTTTGCATTCATTTATCGTGTTTTCGCATACTTCGTGCCTTCGTGGTTAAACCTTTTTTTGAGTCGATTTAATCTACCAAAGAGGTTGTATTGCTGGGTCCCATTTTTGTCAATTTATTGGCCAACCGTAGAAAGCCCCCACTGGCCAAACTGAGCGAGGTCACAGATCCTGAACAGTTCTTGTGGCAGATTCTGCCGCATGCGGCGCGCACATTTTCCTTTGTGATCGTCTTCCTTCCGCCACGCATGCGGCGTGCCCTAGCGATTGCCTATCTATACTGCCGTATGCTCGACACTTACGAAGATCTTTTACCCACATTGCCGCAAAAAGAATCAGCCTTAAAGCGCTTTATCAGTCGCTTTGATAATCCCAGTGATCTAAAACCAGCCCCGGCCCTTGACCCGGCCCTTACCGCCGATCCACAGGAAAGTACGCATGTGCTGTTGGTGAACCGCGCCGCCCTTGTCGATCAGAATTTTGATCTGCTGGCATCTTCGCAGCAGGCGGCCATATGCCGGCTTGTGCGGCGCATGGGTGAAGGCATGATCTGGGCCAGTCGCATTTTCACAAAACAGGCCGGCGTCCTGCAAACACCGGGGCAGCTTTCACGCTATTGCTGGCATGTGCTCGGCACGCCGATTCTTTTTGCAGATGAGATGCAACGGCTGGATCAAGGGCTTTCACCACAAATTGGCGAAGCCCGTTTGCGTCAGTGCGCAGTGGTCGGAGAAGTGATCCAGCTGGCCAATATTACTCGTGATCTTGAAAAAGATGTCAGGCGCGGCATTTTTTACCATCCGCAGTTACCCGACACGGAAAGCTCCCGTCGCGAGCAATGTATCCGAGAAGTCCGCGCTCAGCTAGTTTTGCGAGCCCTTCGCGGATTCCGTCAGTTTCCCCCGTTTTTTAACGCCATCCCGGCCGCGCCGATTTCGCGGGCCCGGGGAGCAGCCATGCTTCTGATTATAACCACCTATAGCTATTACTGGCGCGCAGCCCAAAAAGCGGGCCTGCCGGCTTTCGATAAGCAGCAGCGCATTACGCGTCTGAGCGGAGCGTTAATCTGGCTTAAATGTGTCCTATCGCGCCGGGCGGCCGCCCGTTTTATGAAGTGGCTTGAAAAAACAGTTAAAATCGCCTTCGAGCGCTGTCAACCCGATCGATCTAAACGATTCATCTGGGAGGACGGGGAGTTTGATGTTGTGGCCCTCCTAAAATAAGGCGCCGCTCAATCTGGATTGGCCTCTAAAGTTGCGGGGAATTCCTTGTAATAGTGGGAATTTTTCCAGCCCTTTTTAAGGGCTTTATTGAATTTATACGTCGCGTAGAAATTTGTCATATTTTTGAGGTTCAACAGTGAACGCACTAAACGTAAAGGGTAGGTGGGGAAAGAATAGATATTTTTTTTGATATAATTGTTGCCGATATATATGGTTTGCGGCTGCACATTCTGCGGTCGATGAACCATATACGAGAAACGGTATTTGTCCCAGTCTTGCGGAAAATCGGCATAAACAAGGCGTCCTTCTTTTTGTAATTCCGACATCAACTCGGTTCCCGGAAGTGGGGTGAGCAGGGTAATCTGAATAATGTCAATACTGGATTGAACCAGAAATCGGGCGAGTTGCTTATAATAGGCCGCCGATTCATGGTCGTTACCGATAATAAAGGCCCCGTATACAGCAATGCCATACTTATGGAATACATCGACGACCTTTTTGTAATTTTGCACCCCGATCTTAATGTTGATCCCCTTTTTCATATCCCGCAACGATTCCTTGCTGATGGTCTCAAAGCCGATAAAAGCAAAAATGCAGCCGGCTCGAGCGGCCAATTCAATCACATGTTCATCGTTGACGGCATTGATCGATGTTTGCATCCACCATTTTCGATTAAGCTCACCTTCAATCATACCGCTGAATAATTCCTGGATGCGATTCTTGCTTTTTGGACTGTAACCGATCAGGTTGTCATCGACGAACGCCAAAAATTGACCCTTTATGTCTGCCAATTCATTTAGAACATCCTGGGCATGACGTTGACGAAATTCTCTGCCCAAATAGCGTGACACTGAGCAAAAATGACAATTAAAAGGGCAGCCACGTGATGTTTGAATCGAGTGCCAAAAGTAATTCGGATGCAGCAAATCCCGCCGGGGTAAAATTTTGCTGCATTCATAATTGATTCGGGGACCGAGATAGAGGCGCTCCAGGCGGTTGTTTTCAAAATCAGCCAACAGTTTTTGCCAGATACCCTCAACCTCCCCAACCACAACCGCGTCGGCAAATTGCTGCGCTTCATCGGGCATCATTGATGCATGAATGCCGCCGATAACAACCTTGATGTCCCGTTTGCGATACATGCGGGCGATTTCATATGCCCGGTTAATGTTGCTGGTAAAAGCGGTAATGCCCACCAGATCCGCTTCTTCAAACTGGAAGGGATCGAAGTTTTCATCAGCAATTTTAACATCCCAGTTTGAGGGTGTAACGGCCGCAACATAAGCCAGACCCAACGGTGAAAAGGTCGAAAATCGACTGAGCAGCAAGCCGCTGCGCTGACCGACCGGGTTTATGAGTAATAGCTTTTTCAATGGGTTCCCAATTGCTTAACCAGCGCAAGGGCTGCCTGACGGGTGTCGCCTTTAAATTTCAATTTCACAGCTGACATCAGCATATCAGCGCTGATCACGCGGTTAAGATTGGCCAAAACGGCTAAACTGGCCATCGCCCAGTCAGTGCGCTTGATTTTCCTGGCTTTGAAATCAACCTGATGAATGCGGGCCTTGCTATCCGGCAAGCTGACGCCGCCGGTTTGAATGATGAGGGATTTTGGGTTCAGACGCTGAAACAGATCCCGGCGCCGATCGACACCTTCTTGATCCAGGGCCACGACCACATTCGGCGTCTCGATTCCGGTAAAGTTGATATCCCGTGGTGATAAAATAAGCTCGCTAATTGATGGGCCTCTGAGGACGGTGATGTTATATTCGTTTTTCTGGGTTGTTTGCATTCCCGCCGTCAGCCCGGCGATGCACAGCAGTTCTCCGGCGGTGATAATGCGTTGTCCGGCGCTGCCGAGCAATACGACTTCCTGCCGACCTTTTTGAGGTGCGCTGAACTGAGGTTCGATAACAGCCGGCGCAGCAGCTTTTTTCTGAGCGGCTGCCAGTCGGTGATAATGTTGCCCATATTCAGGGCGTTCATTTTCAGGCACGATACCCTCTAACGGAGGCCGTTGGGCCAGGGCTTCATCGATCATTTTAGGCGTCAGTCGATTTTTTTTCGTGTAGCGGCCGGGACAGATTCCCCAGATGTCCATCAATGCAAAGCCTTCATATTCAATGGCTTCTTGGATTAGGTGTGCTAAATCTTTCTGATAGCCCGAGCATCGCCGAACATACGGTGCGCCGGCGCATCGCGCGACTTCACCGATATCCAGCGGGCGTTCGAGGGCAGACAGAAATCCCGAACCCAGCTGGGCCTCCGGTGGAGTGGTGGCGGAATACTGGCCGCCGGTCATGCCGAAATTAAAGTTGTTTAATACCAGCAGGGTCACATTCAGATTGCGGCGACAGGCGGCCAGCAAGTGAGCGCCGCCAATGCCCTGGCCGCCATCACCCATGGTGACGACCACGTTGAGCTCCGGGCGCGCCATTTTCAGTCCGGCCGCATAGGTCAGGGCGCGGCCGTGCAAGCCGTGCATGGCGTGGGTGTGAAAAAAAGTATCAAACAGGCCGGAGCAGCCGATATCGCTGACCAGCACAATTTGATGTCCGGCTAATCCCATGTTTTGAAATGCCTTGTCCAGGGTGTGGGTAATCTGCTCATGGGCGCAGCCCGGGCATAAAACCGGTGGTCTGGCAGGATTTAAAAGACTATTCATTGATGGCCTCCTTGATGCGCTCAGGTGTTATGAGGCGGCCGTCCATTTGTCCGTAGAAGGAGACCGACTTGCGGGGTAACATACGTTTGATTTCGCGCTTATATTGTCCCAGGTTCATTTCCACAACGACAATGCGCTTGGCATGGCGGGCCGCCTGCCGGATGACCTTTTGCGGCACCGGCCATAAGGTTTTTAGGATCAACAGGGAAATGGGTTTGCCCTGCTGTTTCTGCATTTTGAATACCGCTTTGGCGGCCCGGGCGGTAACGCCATAAGCAATCAGAAGGGTATCGGCATCCTGAACACTGTAATGTTCATGGAAAGAGAATCGGTCGACCGCTGATAACAGCTTGTTCATTAAACGTTCTTGATTGCGGGCAATAGCAGCCGAATCAGTGGTGATATATCCATCGGCACCGTGGGTCGAGGAGGTTTGGCGAACGAGGACTTCATGGCCAATGGGGAGAAACTCCGGAACGTGTTTCCCCGGCGCCACACCAAATGGCAGCAGCGGCTGATCGGTTGGCGCTGCGGATCGCTCGACGATATCAGGGATGTCCAGCTGTTGAAGATCGATGCTTTCGCGCGTCATTCCGATTTCTTTGTTGGAAGCCAAAAAAACCGGACAGCGAAATTCTTCAG
>JASFIV010000140.1:0-11881 GCA_050122475.1 Desulfobacterales bacterium
CGAAGGACGCAGATGATGTTATTTTAAGAAAACATAGTAAGCTTTTTAATCTTCGTGTTCTTCGTGGTGAAAAGCAGCTCCGCAAAATGAGCAAGGCTTTTCGTTAAGCGTCTAAATACGCCCTCTTGAGCGCCATAATTCTTTTCACCGACGCCATGCCACTGGCGCGTATATCCCCTGAACGACGCAGGCCATCTAAAATTTCTTGATAGGCAATTTCAATATTGGGGCCCTTATGGCAGACCAGAGCCATGTCGATGTCGGCCCGCAGAATTCGATGGACAGCGGTCTTGATATCATAATGATTGGTGATGGCACCCATGTCCAGATCATCCGTCATCGATACGCCTGAAAAGCCCATCTGTTCCCGCAAAAGGCTATGGGCAATTTGTCTTGACAGGCTGGCCGGCCATTTTGGGTCAACTTCCGGGTACATCACATGGGAGAGCATAATGCCGGCGACTTCCTGCGCGATGCTATCGGCAAAGGGGATCAGGTCGTATGATTTCAGATCGGACAGGCTGTATTCGCAGGCAGGAAGCTCGATATGGGAATCGGATACAGTTCGGCCAATACCGGGAAAGTGTTTCGCGACTGCCATGATATGATGTTGCTGCAAATGGGATATAACGGTCAATCCCAGTTTAGAGACCCATCTGGGATCATGTCCAAAAGCTCTTTCAGACATGATACTGGTCATATCGCGCGGAGCGACGTCCATAACAGGGGCCAGGTTCATGTTAATGCCGGCTTGGGATAATTCAGCAGCTGTTGTCTCTGCAAAAAAAATGGCATCATTGGTGTCCTTCATAGCCGGATTACCCGGAAATACTGAAAACGGTTCTTTAAGTCGGGCGACCCGTCCGCCTTCCTGGTCTATGGCGATAATCAGGGGCGGCTGGTTGTTTGCCCGGGCATATTCCTGAATTGACTCACACAGTTTCTTGACTTGGTCGGGAGTTTCGATATTTTGCGAAAAAAGGATAATCGCGCCAACCTTAAGGTCACGAATGAGAAACTTTACATCCGGGTTAAACCGCTTGCCTTCAAAGCCGACCATCAGGCGCTGGCCGGCCTGTTGCTCGAGTGATAGGTTTTCTGGATTCATGAGGTCTTCATTTCAAAGATTATGGAGTATTTTAGTAATTATAATTGCGGATTTTAGACCCGGCCTGTGGAATGCCGTCAGAGGCGGCCTTCCCCCGGAGGATTCCACAGGGTAGAGATTGCAGATTGGGAATTAATTCGGTTGGTACACTTTTTTCAATCCGAATTCCGCAATCCGCATTCCGAAATCTTCATCACTCCATTACGCCAATGGCGAGGCATTCGTCAATCGACGCTCTGATTATAGCATAATTTTAGGGATTGGACAGGACTGATTTAATTGGACAGCATCGCCGGCAGTGAAAATTGGGTACCCGGGCTTTCCTGGGCGAGTTGGTGGATGTTTTCAATGAGATCGTCGATCTGCGTTTTATTGAGTGGTTTTGAAAACAGATACCCCTGCCCGAATTGACAATTCATTTCCAGCAATATCGCAAATTGTTCTTCGGTCTCTACCCCCTCAGCCACCACCATCATTTTCAAGCGATGCGCCAGCGAAATAATGGCCTCGACGATATTGCGGTTACCATCCGGTTCAGATTGGATTCTCGAGACAAAACTGCGATCGACCTTCAGGGTATCAATGGGCAAGCGCTGCAGATAACTTAGCGAAGAGTAGCCGGTTCCAAAGTCATCGATGACCAGATGCAATCCCAGGTCCTTTAAGCGGTGGACTAGCCGAATGGTTTCATCCGCATCTTCCATCAACGCGGTTTCTGTAATTTCCAATTTGAGCTGATCGGGCGGTATGCCGGTTTGTTTCAGAATTTCTTTGATATCATCCAGCAGGGTGGGGGACAAAAAATGTTTACTGGATAGATTGATGTTCATGGTGAGTTTGAGTTCATCTTGGAGCTGCTCCTGCCAGCGACACAAATCCTCACAGGCCTGCTGGGCAATCAACTGCGTGATCGGAATGATCAGTCCGGTTTCTTCTGCGATCGAAATGAAGGAGCCCGGATAAATAAGACCCAGTTGTGGATGGTTCCAGCGAATGAGCGCCTCGAAACCCACCAAAGATGCGGTCTGCAAATCCACAATAGGCTGGTAGTGGTTTTCAAATTCATCTCTGTTGACGGCTTTGCGCAAATCCGTTTCTCTTTCCAACAGGTGCATTGCTTTTTTGTGAAGCGTTTTATCGAATATTTTGTATTGGGCCTTGCCGTTTTCTTTAGCATGATACATTGCCGCGTCGGCATCCCGGATGATGTTCTCTGGGTCATCATAGTCCCGGGTATTCAATACCACCCCAAAACTGGCCGGTGCAAAGACCTCTTTGTTTTCAATCATAAAGGGCCGTTTGAGTTCCTGCTGCAGTCGATCGGCTACCCCACTTGCATATTCGCTGTTTTCGATATCCTCGAGCAAAATGACGAATTCATCACCACCAAAACGTGCCAGAATATCAAGATCGCGCAGGGATTCCTGGATTCGGCTGGCAAAAGCTTTGATCAATTGGTCGCCGACGCTATGGCCCAAGCTATCGTTTACCAGTTTGAAGCGATCGATATCCAAATATAACACGGCAAAATAATAATCATCCCGGCGTTTGGCGCGTTTCAGAGCCATGTTTAAGTGTTCCATGAAAAGGGCGCGATTGGGCAAGCTGGTCAGCGTGTCATGAAATGCCTGATGATAGATTTGGCGCTCTGCTTCTTTCAGCTCGGTAATGTCGGCCAGTGAAACAACGCTTTTTTCAGAACCCGGAATGGTCGCCAGGAAGCACAGCATATCTTTTTGCATGCCCTCTTTGTCGGTAAATGTACATTCGAAATGGGGCGCCATCTGGTTGTATTCGTGATGGTCCGGCATCACCTCACTATTTTGGATTTTACGCTGCGTTTTTTCATCCACAAAGTGCAACCATGATTTTTGATTTTCAATTTCATTTTTTTCGAATCCGGCCAGATTGGCAAATTCTGAATTTGCCAGGGAGATGGTTGCATCGTTCTCAACGATGACGGTTGCCGTACCCGTATTTTCAAAAATGGTTCGATACTTCATTTCAGATTCACGAAGCTCGGCCGTACGCTCCCTAACTTTGATTTCTAAAGTTTCGTTGGCTTCGCGCAGCGCTTCTTTGGATCGATTAATGTTATTGACCAGCAACTGCGTGCACAGACTGATGAGCAGAATGATGCCGGCTGTTATGACGATGGCCAGCGTTTCGCTGGCTAAAATGGTCTTTTCAAAATAATAATAGAACAGGGAGACACCTGCACCAATTATGATCAGACCGATGTTGTCCAGGGTGATAAAACGCTTTTTTTTGCTCATTCTCAGCCTCTTGCTGGCTAACTATTTGTAATTGTATATAATTCAGCGCGAATGCGTGAGTTTTTGATCTTTGTAAGATCGTTAGAAACCACAGGCCAAATTCACAAATATACTCGATTTATATCGGCACGTAAGGGGAAAAACTTAAGATGTGACCGGCAGCGCCAACCCGCTTTGGGTAAAGGTCAAATATTGAACCGGTTTCTTTTTGGAAAGAGCAAACGGTTGGTCATACGGATTGCATAAGACGAAATCAGTGACACAGCCTTTTTTCAACGAACGGGGACTATCCGCGAGAGTTTATCCCTTGCGTGACGCATAGCAACGATTCTCGATGTAAGTTGACGTGGCGGCATCAAATGTGGCTTCATTTTCATGCACATATTTGGGTTCGCCTTCCCATGCGCCACAGGCCAGCACAACCGGTTCGCCTAATGTAAATTTTCGTCCGCAGGCCGGACACCCTTCCTCATTGAAGCGGTTGAGTTTTTCAAGATCAATGATGGTTTTAAGCCGATTTTTGTCTGCATGTGTCATGTTAACCTCCTGAACATATCCATTAATTCGTATGGGGTGGTATTACAAGCTGATATAAGCTAGCTTCTGCCGGGTCCAATGTCAAGCCGATGGATTACATACCATTTTGGGATTGATCCCAGGCACCGGGCACAAGCGGCTGCGACCACCATTGGTAAAATCTGTGTGCATTCAGCTAACGACGCCGCAGCTGGTATTTTTGGACAGCGCGCTGATGGTCTTTGAAATTGGTGGAAAATTGATGGGTATGATCTTTCTTAGAGACAAAGTAAATGAATTTAGTGTTGGCTGGATACAGGGCGGCTTCAAGTGATGCTTCACCGGGGTTGGCGATGGGGCCGGCCGGCAGGCCGTTGCGTTTGTAAGTATTATACGGAGTGGGGGCTTCAAGGTGTTTGCGCTTCAGGTTACCGTCAAAATTCTCTAATCCATATATGACTGTTGGATCAGATTCCAGGCGCATTTTCCTGTTTAAGCGGTTATGAAATACCGAGGAAATTAAAGGGCGCTCGAAAGGGGCGCCGGTTTCTTTCTCGATGATCGATGCCAGAATGACAATTTGATGGCTTGAAAAACCCATTTGCTCGGCTCTTTTTTGCCAGCCGGGATTAAATATCTGTCGAAAGCGGTCCACCATGGTCGATATGATTGTTTTGACGGGTGCGTTTTTAGGGAAAAAATAGGTTTCCGGAAACAGGTACCCTTCGAAAGTATCGGCATTCAAAGCCAGCTGATGTGCAAATTCGGTACTGGTTGCTGCCGCTATAAAATCGCTTTTGGATGCCAAGCCGGCCTCTTCTACCAGTACGGCAATCTGGTAGAGATTAAGGCCCTCCGGGACCGTCAGCCTATACAGCCTGACATCGCCGCTCACCATTTTCTGCAGAATCTGCACCGGAGACAGGGTCGCGGACAGTGTATATTCGCCGGCCTGGAGCTTTTTGTCATAACCCTTTAGACGGGCAATTATTTTGAATTTATAGGGATGATTAATGATACCGGCTTTGGCAAGTGCTGCGGTTGTCTGGTTAAATGATTGACCGGCGGGTATGGAGATGACCGTATCTGCGGCTTTTGAGCTGGCAGGTGATTGCGCATAATGCTGTAAATGAAGGAAAAAAGCCGCTATGCCAGCAACGATCAGCAGGACGATGACGACTGTCAGTAACAGAATATTTTTCAATATGATGTTCCCCTCCGCTTTGCCGGATCTGACTCGCTTGATGAATTCAACCAGCCGGGAGTGCGCCCGACCAACCTTAAGCATATTAAAAATAACCCATTGTTGTCAAAGCCGGATATCATTACGGCCTACATTTTATTCGGCCGTGAAGATACGAATTCAAAATTTAACATGCTGAAATAAAAGGGATAAATTAACCATCGGCCTTCAGCGGTGATCGATTAATCTATCTGAAATGCTGTCATATGATACACTGCAGCTGTCGGAATGGGCCACAAGCCATAAAAACAAAAGGCACAAGCGCGTTTGTTTGCAAAGAGCAATGACATTTAAACCCAATTGTGGTATACATTCATTCTAGCGATCGCCTTATTATTGTTATCAAATCCAGACAACGTGCCCCAAAGGGCAACACGGCGATGCCAACAAACCCTCAGACGCTTTCAACAAAATTTCAGGAGCAATCATGAAATTTTGGCGCCAACCGTTAGACCAAGATCAAATTCAGATTCCTCATGGTATTATTCATATTATTGAAGAGCGCTGCAAAGGCTGTGGTTTTTGCGTTGAGTTCTGCCCGCGTAATGTTTTGGTGATGTCCAAACAAACCAATTCCAAAGGGTATCATCCGCCTGAAGTCGTCGATGGCGAAGCTTGCTCAGACTGTGGTCTGTGCACGTTGCTTTGTCCGGATTTTGCCATATATGTTGAAAGCAGTGAGGTATCCGCAATAAACAAGGAAGAGAAAGATTCATAGTTCAAATGCATTGCATGCATTCACATGAAGGCCTGTTAATCGGCGAGCATTTTCTACTAGGAGATTATGCCGCCGCCGAAGGGGCGATAATGGCCGGCTGTCGATTTTTTGCCGGTTATCCCATTACCCCCGCCACCGAGGTTGCCGAACGGATGTCTACGCGACTCCCACAGGTCGGCGGCATTTACATTCAAATGGAAGATGAATTGGCCTCGATGAACGCTATATTAGGCGCTTCATGGTCAGGCGCCAAATCAATGACCTCCACCAGTGGGCCCGGATTTTCATTAATGATGGAGAATCTTGGATTAGGGATTATGCTGGAAACCCCGTGTGTGCTGGTCAATGTACAGCGGGGAGGACCTTCAACCGGATTGCCCACCCTGGTCGGACAGCAAGATATGATGCAGGCCCGCTGGGGGTCCCACGGCGATTATGAAATCATTGCCTTATCGCCCAACTCTCCTCAGGAGCTTTTCGATCTGACCATACGAGCCTTTAATTTAGCCGAGAAGTTTCGCACACCGGTGCTGGTCATGACCGATGCAGAAGTGGGCCATATGACTGAAAGGGTTATCATACCGCCGCCGGAAGAAATTGAGCTTGTCCAGCGCCCCTTGGTTCGAAAAGGAGACGTGGAGCCAGATCATTTTCGAATCTATCGTGATTCTGAATCCGGTGACGATGGCCACGTCGCACCCATGGCGATTGCCGGAGAGGGGTTTCGTTTCCATATTACCGGCTTGACGCATGACGAGCGCGGGTATCCGGCGATGAATGCCGAGGCCAGTGAATGGAACATCAAGCGACTGGTTAACAAAATTCGCTTACATCGTGATGAAATTATCCAGGTAGAAGAACGCCATCTGGAAGATGCCGAGATCGTCGTTGTCTCCTACGGTATATCGGCGCGTACGTCCTTGTGGCCCATTGAACAGGCTCGCAAGGAAGGCATCCGTATCGGCTACCTGCGGCTCATCACCGTATGGCCATTTCCGGTGGAGCAGATTCGGGCATTGGCCAAAAAAATCCGAGCGTTTGTAGTGCCCGAAATTAACGAAGGCCAAATTTTGCGTGAAGTGGAAAGATGTGCGGCCGGCCAGGCACAAGTCATCGGCGTGAATCGATTGGGAGGAGACATCTTAGAACCGCAGCAGGTTCTGAGTGCTCTGCGGGCGGCTGCCGGGACGCCGGATACAGTCGAAGCCGATAATCGCTAAGCCTAGCGAAAGAAAGATGACCTCATGGCTGATTTTGGCATAAACGATGCGGGTCAATCCGAACTATCCGGAACCGAATCTGCTGGAGATAGCGACTGGATTACCGGGTTGCATCCCATGGATGTCCTGCTAAGGGGCGAGCGGTTGCCGCATATTTGGTGTCAGGGCTGCGGGCTCGGTACGGCTTTGACGACTTTTATCGGCGCTCTCCAATGGCTCGAAGCGAATCAGTGCTGGGATCTGGACAAGGTGTCTGTGGTATCGGGAATCGGCTGCACCGGTCGTATTGCCGGGTACGTTCGCCTGGATTCCTTTCACACCACCCATGGACGGGCCATTCCGTTTGCCACCGGTCTTAAACTTGCCAATCCCGAATTGAAAGTTGTGGTTATCTCTGGAGATGGCGACATCGCCGGTATCGGCGGCAATCATTTTATCCATGCTGCTCGACGAAACCTGGACATCACCGTGATTTGCGTTAACAATTTTAACTACGGCATGACCGGTGGCCAGGTGGGACCGACAACGCCGCACGGTGCCAGGGCCGTTACCACCCAGTATGGCAATTTTGAGTATCCATTTAATCTGCCCTACCTGGCGGCAGCCAGTGGGGCTTCTTTTCTGGCACGTTGGACCGTCATCCATGCCCGGCGACTGGAGTGGACGTTGCGCGAGGCGATGATGTATCCTGGATATAGCTTTGTTGAAGTGATTGCCCCGTGTTCCACGTCTTATGCTCGTTGGAATCCGGAAGGTCGCGGATTGGATCCCGAAAAACTCAGGCGACGGGGTTTGGAGCTCATGAAACATTACCAAAATATTGGGAAGGTCGCCCACGGTACCCACCCCAAAGATGCCGCCATTAAAGTCGATAAAGAGGGCGCTATTGTTGAAATCGTTGAAGGTGTTTTTAGTAACGAACGCAAACCGGATTTTCAGACCGCTATTGACGAACAAGTTCAGATGGCCAAGGCACGCTGGCAGGCAACCAAAAAGGCGCTGAACAAACGGTCTCAAATACCGAAACGGACCGACATCATTTGCCGAACTGAAGTTCAGTTGGGTGGATTCGGGGGTCAGGGTATCGTCAGTGCCGGTCGAATTATCGGCCAGGCGGCAACGATTTATGACAAGTTGGAGGCTTGCTTTACACAAAGCTATGGCCCGGAGGCAAGGGGTGGTGCGGCTGGCTCTCAAGTGGTCATCGCCAGCGATCCGATTCATCATCCGCATCTGATTGAACCCACAAACGCGATCATCATGTCCCAGGAGGCTTATACCAAGTACGTTCCCAAATTGGCTGTCGGCGCAAACCTGTTAATTGACGACGGGCTGGTAACATTATCACCGGATCACCGCCAGGATCTGAAAACATACGGGATTCCAGCTACCCAAATTGCGGAAGAATTGGGCAATTCACGGGCGGCCAATACCGTGATGCTGGGTCTTTGGACAGCGATCATCGGAGCGGTCAGCAAATCGGCCATGCAGCGATCTGTGGCGGATGCCGTGCCTCCCAAGACCGTAGAGGTCAATTTAAACGCTTTTGAGGCTGGTTTCAAAAAAGGTTTGCGCCACCAAGACAGCAACGCGTTATAGGTCCGGAAGCCATGAATAAGGAGGAAAGCTTCTGTGAACCCAGGCGTCCTAATTATTGGTGGAAGCCCTGCAGGGCTCCAAGCAGCCCTGGATCTGGCTCAAGCCGGTACTGAAGTCCTTTTGACAGAAATTTCACCTTTCATTGGAGACGATCCGGTCTCCGAGTCTCCCACCTATATTTCGAGAGCACACGCCCTGGAGGCCGCCAAACATCCCCGTATTCATCTGTTGACCCGCACAGCGTTAAAAAGTGCTGAGAAAATCAGAGATGCTTTCAAGGTTCGTCTTCAGATGCAGCCGCGATATGTCGATTTGAACCGATGCACGAACTGTGGGGACTGCCTCGAAGCCTGTCCGGTACAGGTGCCCGGAAATGATCACAAAGCCATCTACCTTAGAGATGGCCATCAGCCCCAATCTGCTGTTATTGATAAAATGGGCCTTGCGCCTTGCTCGCATGCCTGCCCGGCGGGTATTCATGTCCAGGGCTATGTGGCGCTTATCGCTCAGGGGCGTTTTCAAGAGGCACTGGATCTGGTGAGGGAAGCCATCCCTTTTCCCGGCATCTGCGGCCGGATATGCACCCATCCCTGTGAAATCAATTGCCGCCGTAACGAAGTAGACGAGCCGGTGGCCATTCGTCAGCTTAAACGGTTTATTGCCGATTGGGAGCTCAAAAAGGCCAACACGACAAATCGTAAAAAATCTAAAATACCGTCGCCGGCTATCGATGCCAAGCGAGTTGCTATCGTTGGCGCAGGCCCGGCCGGGCTGACAGCAGCGCATGATCTGGCGCTTAAAAATTATAAGGTGACGGTTTTTGAAAAGCTCCCTGTTGCAGGTGGCATGATGGCAGTGGGCATCCCATCCTATCGTCTTCCCAGGGATATTCTGAAAGCGGAAATAAGGGCCGTCGAGGAAATGGGCGTTAAAATCAAGACAGGGATGGTTTTTGGCAAAGACTTTAATATCGAGACGCTCAGATCGAAGGGGTATTCAGCACTTTTTCTGGCTACCGGTTTGCATGGCAGCCGCAGACTCGGGGTCGTCGGCGAAGACCTGTCCGGCGTCTTTGATGGGGTGTCTTTTCTGCGCGATTTTGCGCTTGGCAAAAAGGTGTCGACAGCTGAAAAGCTTATCGTTGTTGGGGGGGGTAATGTGGCCATCGATGTGGCGCTGACGGCCAGACGTTTAGGATCAAAAGCGGTTACCATCGTTTGTCTTGAAACCCGCGAAGAGATGCCGGCGCGCGATGACGAGATTAAAGAAGCCCTGGAAGCCGGTGTAAGAATTGTCAATTGTTTCGGGCCGAATCGCCTCCTGGGCAAAAACAACCAATTTACAGGAATTGAATTCAAACGGTGCACCTGCGTTTTTGATGATCAGTGCAATTTTAATCCCCAGTATGATGAAAATGAACTCAATACCCTGGAAGCGGAAGCCGTAATGATTGCCATCGGTCAACGCGCTGAAAAGAATTTTTTAGAAGCTGAGAACATTATGCAGTCACCTCAGGGCGGCATCCAGGCTGACCCGCAAACGCTGCAAACGAGCATACCCTGGGTATTTGCCGGCGGGGATGCGCTTTACGGACCCAAAACCGTCATCGAGGCCATTGCCAGCGGTAAACAGGCTGCTGAAAACATCCATCGGTATCTTGAGCAGTGCGATTCAAAAGCGGTTCGCATCAGCCAGCGGCCGGATCTCGTCAACGCCAATGATAATATCACCGGTCATTCGTTAAACGGTCAATCACGGAATAAGGTCCAGATGCCAATTTCCGAGCGCCCCTTGACCGATGCGGAGCGGGTCCCCAAACCACGGTTGTCCATGCCGGTTCTGCCCAAAGAGGAAAGTTTAAGCAGTTTTTCCGAGGTGGAGTTGGGTTATTCAGAAGAACAGGCAATTGCCGAAGCCCAACGGTGCCTGGCATGTGGTCCCTGCAGTGAATGTATGGCCTGTGTCGATTCTTGCAAAGCAGGAGCGGTCAACCATGCTGAGCGTGAAAAAATCGTCGAGTTCGATATGGGTGCCGTTATACTGGCCGATGATCTGACAACATTTGCGCAATTGGAGCTGCAAGAAGGACCGGGCCTTTATCGGGTATCACCCCATGAGACGTTTGCGGCCTCTGTTGCGGCCGCGCACGCCATGCACCACACACGCGCCCCGCGGTATTTTACAGAGTCATCCATTCGGGAGGCAGCGCATCGGGAAAGCCCTGCGCGCATGGGTGTGTTTATTTGCCAGTGTGGCGATCACATCGCTCGGATCGTCGATACGGAAGCGTTGCGCCAACGATCAGCTGATCTATCCGGCGTTATCCATGCTGCTGTAATTCCCCAGGCCTGCTTACCGGAAGCGGCCGAACATATTGACAATGCGGTGCTGGACCACGGTCTGAACCGGGCGCTTTTGGCTGCCTGCAGCTGTTGTTCACTGGACCAGGTTTGCTTCAGTTGCACGTATCAACGCGTTCGCTGCAAAGAGAACTTGGGGCTTTTCGCGGCTGGCACTGACGGCTCATGCAGTCCAAAAGATCGCCTGTCAGCTGGGGATTCGTCCAATCTGATCTGGGAATTTGTGAATATCCGCGAGCATTGCGCCTGGGTACATGCTGACGATCCGCCGGCCGCAACCGCTAAGGCAGACAGGTTAATTGCGGCTGCTGCGGTCAAGTTGAAGATGGCGTCCCCCCAACCGGCCCGACCGATGAACACCGAACGGTCCGTGTTGATCGTGGGCAATAGCACGGCGGCACGGATATGTCAGAATTTACTCAATGACCGGCAGATTGTCACCCGGGTCGCCGAGCATTTGCCCCATCAGATTAGGCGTGTTGATGGGCAATATGCGGTTTCGAATCCATTGACGGTGCAGCAAGCAACAGCCGTCGTACTGGCACCGCAAGACGCGGTCGAGGCGGATCTGTTGTGCCATGCATTTGTGACCTCAGGTAAACGCGATCGACTCATGCCGATGCCACCGGGAGTTGAAACGCTGTTGCCGGGCGTTTTTTTCTGTGATCCGCTAGATGGCCTATCGAGCGGAGCAGCTGCCGCCGTCAAGGTGGGCGGCTGGCTGCATCAGCTGGCCGAACAACCCAAACCCATAGCGGCCTCGGTCGATCCGCACCGCTGCCGGGCCTGTAAAACGTGTATCGATATTTGTGAATTAGGTGCGCCGCAACTGGTTGGTGAA
>JASFIV010000141.1:0-11621 GCA_050122475.1 Desulfobacterales bacterium
CCCAGCCTTTTGAGGTTAATCGTAAAGCTTTTGCCATCGGCCATTTTGCCTTTGATCACACCAGTGAAAGCATCATGTTGCTTGGATTCAGTCGTCAGCTTCAGCTCTTCAACTGCTTGCACGGCAGCTTGCCAGGTTTTATCCATCGAGGCGTCATAATTTCTGCTGAGGTTCCCTTTAACGTAAGCATAGGTGCCGGCTCCCACGGCTGCAGCTGTTGCACCGATAAGCGCCCACTTGCGTGAGCATCCACTCAGACCGATTAACACACAACACAGCAAAGCCACCATTTGCAGGTGTCTTTTTGCCATAAGCCCTCCTGAACATAGTAGAATCGTTAGTCTAGATTGAATGTTGTTCGTCTAGATGGACTAAGGTTGAATTACTAGACTATCAAACACCCTTTTCTCTGTCAATTTGTAACATCAGGGGATTCCAGGTGCCCAATCAACGAAGGGTATTGTCAGACATCCTAATTCGATCTAGTGATCAATGCCTTCAAATTTCTTCCCAGAACATCATAATACTCCATGAGGTCCTGTCTATTGATCTTTTCAGCGGTTTCCCGCGGTAACAGCTCTCTGGGAGTGCCACTTAAAATGAGCTCTGTTTCATTTGCGTTAAACGTTTCACCGGTCTCAATCCATTTGACAACTGCTTTATTGGCCGGGCACACTTTCTGACAGATCATGCAACCCACAAGGCTGTTATGCCATGCCGGTCGGAGCCAGTCCGGAAAATCCCGGGTGCTTTCATTATAAAAGGTCAGGCAGCGCTCGGCATGCAGCTGGAAACGATCTGTTGAGATGGCATTGGTCGGACAGGCTTTTATGCAAGCCGTGCACTTTTCACATTCTGCCATAACGGACGGCTCTTGCCAGCCGTCGGCTTCACAGGGAATGTCGGAGACAAACACCACCGGCCGGTAAAAGCTGCCCAGATCCGGGATATAAGAAATATTATTTTTTCCATACCGGGCCAGATCGCTGCGCACAGCCAGCAGTTTTTCGGGCAACCGGACCTTTTTGAAATGATATGAATTGGATGACAAAAAGGGATCCAGCTTAGCGGCCACCTGCTGGTCTATTGAAAACGCGTAGGTGGGCGGGATAATCACCGAAACCGGCTTGCGGCCTGTCTCAAAGACAACCCGTACCTGGGGCTTTGGCACGCCGACAATAATCAAGGACTGGGCATCTGCCAGCCTGTGCGCACAGGCAAAATCAAAAGAGGCCAGGTATTCGTCAAACAAAACCGGATCCAGAAGGCCCTTTTGGCGGCGGGCCCCAATTTCAGTTTCAAGGTCCTTGACGCTCGCAATCGATACGATGGTAACCTGCCAGCCCTGCTTTTTGATATGTTTAATCAATTGTTCGCTGATCTCATGTGCTGTGTTCATGTTCGACCTCCGATATCAGGCTTTCGATTCAGCCCTGACCTCATAGTGCTGTGAGCGTTGATCAAACCTTGCAAGCAACTTTCTCGCTTTGGGGGGAACCACAGCCACTTCGTAATCTTCACCGGCAAAGTCACGAATCGCGTCTATCGAGTCAAACCACATGATCGTCACAAATTCGACTTCATCCTCAAAATTGCGCCGAAAAAGCTGAATTCCCCGGTAACCGCTGATCTGGCGATTTTGTATTCCAACGAAAATTTCACTCTTGAGCAGCGACTCATAGGCGTCCGCGTTTGCCGGCACAGTCCAACCGTGCCAAACTCGACTGATCATTTTAATACCCTCCTTGGTGATAATAGGACGCCTGCAAAGCGGATTTTGGCTTCACGCTAGCATAATTTCCTTGACAAGCGCCTAACCATCTATTAAATTTTAGATGGTTAATTAATTAATCCATTTATTATAACCTGTCAAGTTTTTTTTACCGGTTATATAATCAAGGAGGGACTCCGTGAGTGTAAAAAGAGATGCAGGCACCATTAAATTGTTAGGGGGCCGCCTATGTCTTGATTTTGTCAATACGGTACATTGTTATGGTTACGAAGACATTGGAGAATATTTGATTAATTATCAAGATCTTATCGATTGGTCCCGCCATGTAGGAACCATGACTTCAGAAGAGGCTAAAAGATTAACCGCAAAATCTACTGAAAATCCCACCGAAGCAAAACGCGTACACCTGCGAGCCATCGAGCTGCGGGAAATTATCTACAGCATTTTCTGTTCACTCCTGGATGCTACGCCTCAGACTGAAAAAGATCTAACAGCCTTTAATAATTATCTTTCTGACATGATGGCACTATCGAAGATTGTCAAAACAGCGGAAGGGTTTGATTGGGACATGACCGCAAATAAAGCGAGTCTGGACTGGATCCTCAATCCGGTTATTCGTTCCGCTGCCGACTTATTGATTTCAGAAGAATGGCGGAGGATAAAAAAATGCGCGGACCCGACCTGCGGATGGCTATTTTTAGACGTTAGCCGCAACCACAGCCGGCGCTGGTGTGACATGCGCGACTGCGGCAACCGCGCCAAAGCCAGCCGCTTTTACAAAAAAAAGAAAAAATTGGATGCCGGTTCTGCAAATTCAAAAACGACACCGACTCTAGAAAGCTCAACTTCAAGTATGGAACGTCACTTATTGTAATATGATACGTCATATCGAAAGGAGATTAGAGATGGCAACGGTAAAACTGATCGAATACGAGGAGGCTGACCCTGAGGTCCGGGCGGTTTATGATGACATCATGGCTACACGTCAAATTGACTGGGTCAACAATTTCTGGAAAGCACTGGCCGTGCAGCCCGAACTTTTGCGGCGCACCTGGGAAGGGGTCAAAGAAGTAATGGTTCCCGGGGCGCTCGATCCGCTGGTCAAAGAGCTGCTTTATGTGGCGGTCAGTGTCACCAATGGCTGCGCTTATTGCATTAACAGCCATACCGCAGCTGCGCGCAAAAAAGGCATGACAGATGACATGCTGGCCGAGTTGATGGCGGTGGTGGGAATGGCCAACCAGACCAATTCTTTGGTCAACGGCTTTCAAGTCGAACTGGATGAAGCCTTTAAGAATGGCGGGCGTAAGGCCTAATCGGCCAATCGGCAGTTGACTTCTCTTTTCATTTTAAAAGGGAGCCCGAAGAACGGATTCTCTTTTTGGTTTTGCTGCCTATCAATTCGCGGTTTGGGTTGATTCAAAAAGTTGTGTGTATTCGCCATACCCTTCTATTTTAAGGTCTTCTTTGGGGATAAATCTCAATGCGGCGGAGTTAATGCAGTACCGCAAACCGGTGGGCGCCGGACCATCCGGAAATACGTGTCCCAGATGTGAATCCCCATGCTTGCTACGCACCTCGGTTCGCACCATGAAGAACTTGCGGTCCTCGTGCTCGACGATATTATCGGGCACCAGCGGTTGCGTAAAGCTGGGCCAGCCGGTGCCGGAATCGAACTTATCCGTCGAAGCAAACAGCGGCTCTCCGGAGACGATATCCACATAGATGCCCTCTTTTTTGTTGTCATGATATTCGTTCTTGAAGGGCGGCTCGGTACCGTCTTGCTGGGTGACCTTGTATTGCATGGGCGTCAATTGCTGTCTGAGCACTGCATCATCGGGCTTTGAATATTTTGGATTATCACCGGATTTCATCGTTTGCACAGCGGGCTTCGTCTCATCACCCCACTTGCTCTTCAGAAACTGGTCGCGGCCGGAGCCGTAACGGTACATTTTATAGCGAAGGGGATTCTTGCTGTAATAATCTTGGTGATAGTCCTCAGCCGGATAAAACTGGGTCAGCGGAACAATTTCAGTGGCGATTGGTTTAGAAAATCGACCGGATTTTTCCAGCTGCACTTTGGATTCTTCGGCAATGCGCTTTTGTTCTTCGTTATGATAAAAAATGGCCGGTCGATACTGAGAACCGCGGTCGACAAATTGCCCGCCGGCATCGGTGGGATCCATGTGCCGCCATAAAATATCCAGCAATTCTTTGTAGGTGATTTTGTCCGGATCATAGGTTACCTGAACCGCTTCGGTATGGCCGGTTCCGCCGGCCGACACTTGCTTATAGGTCGGGTTGGGCACATCACCACCGGCATAGCCGGATACAGCCTCAATCACGCCGTCGACTTTTTCAAAATCCGATTCAACACACCAGAAACAGCCACCGGCAAAGGTTGCAGTTTTATATTTCATATCTTCTGTTTTCATGGGGGAACTCTTTTCTTCCTGTTTAAGCTTTTTATTGTTTGTTTTTTGAAATCCAAATAGGACAATGCCTATTAAAAATATTGCACCGATCGTAAGAATTGTTTTCATCGTTTTGAACTCCATATGGAACGTTGGGTTATTGAAACAACATAGAAAGTTAAGCATTATTTACTAAAATGTCAGATTTTTTGATGCCTTAGTCGCAACAGGCAGTGGGACCTTACAGTGTAATCCTATTGGGTTTTGAATGAGCTAAAGCTATGGCCTCTCGCAAAGCCGTAAAGTCGCAAAGAAAAAAACTTAAAAATTTAAATATCTTGGCGTCTTAGCACCCCACGCCTGCCATGCGAGTTCGCAAGGCGAGGCGGGCGGGTTTGCGTGAGCACAAAATATGGATCGATTTAAATTAAGTTGGCTTTTAGGGATATTAATCGAATTTGACTGTAGAAACTTACCTGGTAACTCGGCTTTTGGGGAACAAACTGGCAACAAAACCTTGATTTTGTTCATAAAAACCAACGCCCAGGACGGCATTTTGATGACGTATCAGAACATAACCTGTGCCATCACAGACCTGGTCCTGGTCTTCGTAGAGGGTAACGGTTTTGCGGGACAGGTAGTCTTGCAGCTGATTGGGGAAAATATCGATTATATTCAGGCCGGCATTGTGGCCGAATGACGTGGCGCATGAAGTAATCAATTTGGGGTATTTAAAATGCAGATGAAACAGCGGCAGACCGCTGATGCATTTGGCCATATATGGCGGTCGGTGGTCAGTGGCTACGGCGTAGATATCCCGCCGGCTTTTTTTCAGCAGTTGCAAATCGTCAAAAGCGCTACGCTCTATACCAAATCGAGTTCTGAAGATTTTAAACATGCGATCAGCATTGTTTAAGCGCTGCTGGGTGCTGCCGGCGGCGGTTTTAAAATCCGGGTGGCTTATTTCGAGTGACTGAACCGCTTTGCTAGAAACACTGTCGATCTTTTTCAAAAGGGCGATATAAAATCCGCCGGTGTCGTTTAAATGCGGCCAGATTCGAATGGTGTGTTTAAGATCATCTTGAAAGGTTTCTCCGGCCCAACGGGTTAAGCCAGGAGATGTTTTTAAGCCCGTCAGGCTGATCGGCAAAATCCGCACGACCCCGGGCATTTTTCTTAAAACGGCGTCGACAACAGCTTCGTTCTCTTCGGGTGCATATGTGCAGGTGCTGTATAAAATGCGACCGCCCACCCGGCAGCGGCGAACGGCTGATTCCAGCAGCAGCTGTTGCTTATGGAATCGTTTTGGTATGTGTTGAAATGGAGCCCTTTTCAAGACGCCCGGAAACCGGCGGCTGGTGCCTTCACAGCTGCAAGGCACATCCACCAAAACGCAATCAAATTCACCGGCTGCCCGCGGGTAAGCAGTACCATCATGGCAGGTCACACTGACGTTCAGCAACCCCAAACGGTCGATGGCGGACCGCAACGGCCGGATACGCTCCCAGAAAATATCGTTGGCCACCACCGTTCCCCTATTCCCAAGGGCTTGCGCCATCAATGCGGTCTTATTCCCCGGTGCCGCGCACAAGTCCAGCACGCGCTCACCGGGCTGAGGATTCAGTATCAAGGCCGGGATCATCGAGCTGGCTTCCTGGATATGAAACCAGCCGGCCAGATAAGCCCAGTGGCTCCCCAAGCGTTTGTCTCCATTTTGACAAATCACCCGATAGGCCTGTGGATGCCAGTCCAGCGGCGTCAGATCGTAGCCGTCCGACGTGAGGGCATCGATCAGTTTCCGGGAAGTGGTGCGCAGGGTATTGGTCCAGGCAAACAACGGCTGCGGCCGGCTTGCCGCCGCTACAAATCCCTCAACATCATCAACGATCGAATAATACCGCTCCAAAACTCTCATCTCATAAGTTTTTTAAAGGGACGCCCATAAAATTATAAGTTTCTAGTATGACTATCGGCTACGCCTTTATGCCAGACCGCTTAATCTCCCCAATCTTTAACCAGCGCTTTGAAGGCCTGTGCGCCGGAATCCATGCAGGGTTGAAAGCCGCCGCCCGGATTGCTCCATGCCGACGCAAGATAAAGGCCTTTGTATGGTGTGGTGTTTTCAAGCCGATTCATGTAGGCATTGTTCATCGCTTGCTCATAGCCATAAATGGCTCCTTCCGGGTTTCGGGTATAGGCGACGTTTGTCAGTGGGGTGGCCGCCTCCATAACCTCGATCATGGAACTTAACCCGGGAATCACACGCTGTTCTGCCTTTCTGATAAGGGCTTGCGCAATTTTTTCTTTTTGTTTTAGGTAGGCTTTTTTGCGACCGGCAAAATAATCATCTGCATATGGTTTCCAGGGTTCATAGCCACTGAGTATCAGCAGCTGTACCGTCGAGGTGCCCGGCTGCGAGTAACCCTCAAAAGCATGGTCGTAAACGGCAACGCCCAGCCCGCTTTTGTCTGGATCGCAGGCCAAACATGCCTGATAGCTTAGTTCCGGATCATAGTGCTCACTGACAAAGATTTCATAGCCTTTGACCGTTTTGCGGATGTCCCGGTTAAGGCCCAGCCAGACTATAAATGAAGATAAAGACGGGCGATAGGCTTTAATCTTCTCCTTATATCGGGTTGCTTTACGCGGCAAATCTTCGGGCGCTGTGTCGCGTGCGAGTAACTCCATCGTCTTCGGCACGCTGGCATTGGAAATCACCGCTTTGGCAGTGAGTTGTTTCCCGTTATCGAGCACCACTCCGGAGACGGCACCTTTTTTAAGTGTAATGTCGATGGCCTCGGTATTCAGCAACACCTGCCCACCGGCGTCTCTGATGCTTTGCATTAAAGCATCACTCAAATCCTGGGAGCGGTGTTTGATGTAATGGCCGCCGAATCGAATGAAGCCGGCTGTAGCGATGGCATAAATAAACCCGGACAGCTTAGACGGCGGCAGACCATAATATGGCCAGAAAATTGATAAAATGGTCCGTAGCTTAGCTTCCTGCGTATAGCGATCGAGTACCTGCGCTAATGTGTCTTTGCGGATGGCCCACATGTTTTTGTGCGTCATCGGAAAACGAATCAGATCCCACCAGGAATCGCGGTCAAACGGCTTTATGGCCTCATCGATAACACCTAAAATCTCATCGAAAAATCCCTGAATGCCCTTGGCCTCCCCGGGAAAGAATTGCGTCAGCTGCTCGACAATAGCTGCCGGTTCTTTCTGGGGCCAGGTCATTTCGTGATCTGGCGTGATGATGCGGCACAGCTCGGGCAGTTCGACGGTCTCGACTTTTCCTAGCACACCTGCGCCTTCGAGGGTGTCTTTTAATCCGTCCCTGGCACCGGCAGTGGCATGCAATGAGACCTCGAATGTATATTCGCCTCGATCAAAACTGGTAGCGTAACCACCGGGGCGGTCATGTTGCTCGATCAAGGTGACCGGAAACCCGCTGTTCGCCAGATGGGCTGCCGCGCTGAGACCACCCAACCCGCCGCCGATGACAACCACCGGAAAATCTTTTTTGGACTCGATAGCAGCCGCCAGCGCTTTCACCCGTGTCCAGTCAACCGATACAGCAGCGGTGACGGCCGCAACCATTTGAATAAATTCACGCCGCGAAAAAGTCGAACTGGTCTTGCCGATCATAGCGACCTCCGTAAAGATTTTAGATGAGGGACGCCCATAAAATTATAAGTTTCTATGCTTCTACCAATTCATATCCATTGTTATTCGCTATGGCTTCACCCCTTTTCACGCTCTGACTGATAGCCGGTTGTGTCATCCCGATCCTAGTCGCCAGCTCGGTAGAAGTCATGCCTAACTCATTTACTGCCCAATAGCACAACAGGCTGCGGGCTTTGACCGTTTGTGGGTGCTTGCCCTTTTTCCACACCTCTTCACTTTTAAGCCCTAGTACTGAAGCCACGCGGATGGCTACCTGATCAACTGTGAAACCTTCAGCTTCCAATTGAGACCTGCGTTCACGTTTCTCCTCAGCTCGTTTTAAAACTTCTTCGACAAAATCGCTATCTCCCAAGATCCGCTCATCACTTTTTACGTGTTTATCTCTCCAATCCAGCGCCTTAAATGCATGCCACCCACCAACACTTCGAATCAGACCGCCACCAACCAGCTCAGACCGCCTACCCTCATTGACGCCCTTTTTTATAAACTTGCGATATCGCCTGCGCGACTTAGACACCTTTTTTCCAAAAAGCCTTAGCGTTTCGTCCACTGATTGCCATTCATTTTTATGGTGGCCCAGCAGCACCGAATGTCCACAGTAAGGATAGCGCTCTAATTTCTTTAGAGAAGTTACCTGTTTTGCTCGTAACGGGTTTAGATGAATATAGCGCACCAATTCCAGCAAGTATTTATCTTCCTGGCACAAAATGGACTTATAGCGGTTTTGAAAAAGATGACCGCAACGGTCATGGCGCTGGTTAAAATACACTGCATGGCCAGTTAGCAGCCGTCTCATAATGGTGGCGATCGGAGTGAGGCTTGTTTTTAAAAGCAAATGGAAATGATTGGAAAGCAAGGCCCAAGCATAACAGGGGGTTTGGCCTTCGTTTAAAATATCGCCCAGGCGTTGGACAAAGCGTTTCCGGTCGATATTATCATTAAAAATATCTCTTTTTTCGATACCGCGAACAATAATGTGATGCAATGCACCGGGAGCATCTATGCGTGCTTGGCGAGGCATGATTTTACCTATAGCATGTTTGCCTTTTTTTAGAAACTTATAATTTTATGGGCGTCCCGTTCTATAATAAAATATTAAGGTAGTACAAGTGGACAAGTTTGTGTATATAGCAAGGAAAAAGATAAATTAATTCACTACAAAGATACGAAGACACAAAGAGCACGAAAAACACAAAAAGTTTTAATTTTAGGTTTAAAAACTTCTTGGCGTCTTTGCTTGCCCTGTAAGTCCGGAAGATCATACCGAGGCGCCTTTGCGTGAGGCCATTGTGAACGAAAAAGCGATCACTACCACCTGCTCTTTTGACTGCGGGGCGCGCTGCTTGCTCAAGGTGCATGTTGCCGACGGCAGGATTACCCGAATTGGCACCGAAAGAAAACAAGAGCGAAGCTTAACGGCCTGCATTCGGGGGCTATCCCAGAAAAATGTTGTTTATGCACCTGATCGCCTGACCCGTCCCTTAAAAAGGCTCGGCAAACGCGGCAACGGGTCGTTTGAGGCGATTTCATGGGAAGAGGCTCTGGATACTGTGGCGCAAAAATTAGCGCACGTTAAAAAAAAATACGGGCCACATGCAACCCTGTTGATGAATTATTACGGTAACGAAGGCGCCTTGCACAACAGCATCAAAACGGCTCAGCGCTTTTTTAACCTGTTTGGTGGGTGCACCACCGTTTGGGGCAGCACTTCGATGGAGGGTGCCCGATTTGCCTGTGAAACCACTTTCGGCAGCCGGTTTACCGCCAACAGTCGTGACAATCTACTGCACTCTAAATATATCATTTTATGGGGCTGGGATCCGCTAATCTCCCGCTTTAGACCTTACACCGCATCCTATCTTAAGCAGGCCAAGAAAATCGGCGCTAAAATCATTGCCGTGGACCCGCGCTTAACTGCATCCGCTAAAAATCTGGCTGATCGCTGGATCGCCATCAAACCTGGCACCGATACGGCTGTGATGATGGCAATGGCCCATATCATGATCGATGAGGACCTTTACGACCAGAGCTTCATCGCAACTTACACTTTTGGATTTGAGGAATTTAAGGCCTATCTCATGGGGGAAGCCGACGGGATTCCAAAAATTCCGGAGTGGGCCTCACAAATAAGCGGTGTGCCTGTCGAGGACATTATTCAATTGGCGCAGGATTATGCTGGCATCAAGCCCGCAGCTTTATGCACCGGCTGGGCACCGGGCCGCAGCGCTTTCGGTGAGCAGTTTCATCGTGTAGCCATCAGCCTGGCGGCCATGACCGCCAATATCGGCAATATCGGCGGCCATGTGGCTGGAGGAACCGACCGCATGGACCTGGGGGATTTGGGAGCGTCGTTGCCCGTGCCGCAAAAAGAAAATCCAGAAGTCCATGTTACCGAAATCTATGACACCCTGTTACAGGGGCGATCCGGTGGCTATCCGGCAGACATTAAGCTGCTCTATGTTGTCGGCTGCAACATGTTAAATCAGTTTCTTAACATAAACAAAGGTACCAAAGCCCTTGAATCCCTGGACTTTATGATTGTCCATGACCTGTTTTTAACCCCTACCGCCCGCTTCGCCGATATCGTGCTGCCCATCACCCATTATCTGGAACGGGAAGATATCGGCCAGCCCTGGTTGGGTGGTCCTTACTGTATCTATATGAACAAGGTCATCGATCCTCCTCCAAATACCCGCTCGGATCTGGCGATATTCACTGAACTGGCAGACCGTCTAGGCGTCGAAGGATACAATGACCTATCTGATGAGCAATGGTTAAAGTCATTTTTGGCAGCGACACCGGATTTTCCTGACCAGGAAGATTTCCGGAAAGAAGGTGTTTTTCGCGTGGAACTTGAAGAACCGCGGATGGCCTTCAAAAAGCAGATCGAAGATCCCGAACACTATCCATTTGAGACCCCCAGTGGCAAGATTGAAATCTACAGCCACAAAATTGCCCAGATGAATAACCCTCAAATTCCGCCTATCCCCCAGCATATCGATCCCTGGGAAGGGCCGGCCGATGACCGGGCGGCGGAATTTCCGCTTCAGCTGGTCAGCCCCCATGCCAGAACCCGGGTCAATTCTCAATTCGACAACATTGCTCGCCTGAAAGAAAAGGCTGATGATCGCATCTGGTTACATATGGAAGATGCCGCCGCACGCGGCATTTCAAATGGAGATCCGGTCATTGTATACAATGATCGCGGGCGTCTGCGCAGCCGGGCCAAAGTCACCGATCGTATCATGCCCAGTGTCGTCAGCCTGGATGCAGGCGCCTGGTTTCAGCCGGATGTAGATGGTTTGGATAACGGCGGCAGTGTGAACGTTCTCACCAAAGATGCCATGTCCCCCGCCGGCGCCTTTCCGAGTAACACATGCCGCGTCCAGGTTGAAGCCTTGCATGAAGATTAATGAGAAGCTGTATAAATACTTAACAATACGAGGCTAAATAAATCCTATAGGTCGACCAAAATACCTATCATCTAAAAGGATAAAAATCATTTAATCTCATTAATCTTCACCCGACGGGCGAGCCGGAGGCTTCCATCTGCTGCGTTATTAAGGACGAGGCATAGGTCACTATAGCCTCGCCCTTAAATGCCTTGCATATGAAAACCTCAAACTCGTGCAAGGCTCAACCATACATGCATGAAGATTAATGAGAATAGGAAAACCCCCAATCCGTGCATGGTTCAACCTTGTTTGCATCAGGATTAATGAGAAACTTATAATTTTATGGGCGTCCCTATTGTTTAAAGATATAGTAAGTATAAAAGCGTTATT
>JASFIV010000142.1:0-11617 GCA_050122475.1 Desulfobacterales bacterium
GGAGTTGGTAGAAGAGACCGCCCAAGAAATGGGAGTCGATCTCGATAACATCGATTTTGAAGAAACCGCCCGGGAAGAAGGCATTAAAGATAAAATTACCGAAAATCACGAGTGCTGTCAGGCTGCCGAGAAATACTATCAAATGGTCACTGAATTCTTTGAATCAGAATATGTTCCCTCGCTGCAGGTCGTCGACAAGGAGCATATTGCAAATGCCGCTGAATTACAAGAAAGCGATGTTCTGGACGGACCGCCCGCCCTTGATGAAATGGTCGAAATTATTCACTGGTACCAGCATTTTATCTATGTCAAGCTGATGCGAGCTGTACGCGGCACTCTGGGTAATGCTGAAGAGGAATGGGAAGATTTTCCCAAAGACTCAGACGGCTCTGCCAAAGTGGCGCTGATTGCCATAGACCGCTCCATGGCCGCCTGGGGGCATATGCACCAATTTTTTCCATCCCATCAGGATCAAATTATGGCTATTATCGTGCACCTTGAGCGGCTGCGCAACCGGACGGAAACGATATTTCCGGAAGCGCGCCATTTTGTGCGCCCGGGATTTGATGAAAATCTTCAACGTTAATTGGTGAAGCCGGCGTTTTGCTGAACAGAGGTGACAGTATGAAAAAATGGATAACCCTATGGGGCATACTTATTTTTGGTCTTACTTTTATGGCCTGTGGGGGTGCCCGACAGACCGATTTTAAGCCTCTGGTACAGGACATCGACAGCCGTATCGGTGAATCGGTTACTCTGGGCGGATATATGCTGGACACTCGCGTAGCAGACAATCAAACGCTCGTTGTGGTGCTGCAGGCGCCGCTTGGGGTGCGGGGCAGGCCCCAATCCGAAGACAAATCTCAAGGGCACTTTCTGGTTGTCTATCAGGGCACGCTCGATCCGAATGATGTCGGGCATAGACGCAGTCTAACGGTGACCGGAACGGTCCTCGGAACTGCTCAGGAAAAGATTGCCGACTGCCCGACTCCGTGTCTGAAGATTGAAAGCAGCATTCTCCACGTTTGGCCGCTATATGAAGAACAATTTTGGGGGCGCCCGACCGATGGCCCCGGACCTTAAGATGTTGCCATCCGGTACAGCGTTCAATTGCATTTTAATTGTGCGGGTCAATTTAGGTCTTGCGCCTGTCCATTTAACTGATAAATCATTATCTGGAACAAAAATTGGAATGCCATTACCTGGACAATTTTGCCGTCACCGTTGACAAACAAGGGGCTGACCATTTCACCAAAGCCAGCTATCCGGTCCGCTACGGCAGATACGGTGAGATTAAGACCACCGATTACCTGTTCGAGTATAATTTAAACGGTGAAATCAAGACTATTCGCGGTCTAAATGGCAACTGGCCTCATCCGGCCGAGTGGCTCAAGCGCACCGCCGCCAATGACTGGGTCTATTATTCGGTGGGAAGATACCACCGGCTTTTTTCTTTTTTGGGTGAATATTACCTGCCCTGTCTGTCCTATCCGAGCAACTCACCCTGGGAATACAATCCGTTTGGCGATGTCAATATTCAAAATGCCCTGGCAGCCGCATCCCGGCTGCAGGCAGATCTACTCCCCATGCTGGTCAATGGGATTCCGGCCGGTATCAAAGACTTTCTGGGTTGTGTCGTGCAAAACGATACCCGCATCCTTGGCCGTAAAACAGAAAAGCTGCATGATATTATCGGCGCTGCAGTGTCGGTTCTGCCGCCGGACACTCGTCACGTGGATTATAATGTTATTCCGCTGATGGTGACCGACGGTTGTCTGTACGATTGCGGCTTTTGCTGTGTAAAATCCCGGCGGCGGTTCCAGCGCCGGCTGCAGGATAATATTGATTGTCAGATCCAGCGCTTAAAGCGTTTTTACGGTGCCGATTTGCGCAATTACAATGCCCTGTTTCTGGGCAATCATGATGCCCTGGCCGCCGGACGTGATACCCTCCGGCATGCATTCACCGCAGCCTACGACGCCTTTGGATTTGAACGTGCATACCTCAAAAATCCGACCCTTTTTTTATTCGGCAGCGTTGACTCGCTGCTCAAAGCCGGCCCTAAGCTGTTTGAAGCCCTCAGCCAGACGCCGTTTTACACCTATATCAATATCGGGCTGGAATCAGCCGATGCCGCTACGCTGGCGCAGATTAACAAACCGCTGAGACGCCATAAAATACAAGCAGCTTTCCAAAAAATGCTCGATGTAAATCGCCATTATCTAAATATTGAAATGACGGCCAATTTTTTACTCGGAGAGCATCTGCCGCTCGCGCACCATGATGCGCTGATTGATCTGATGCGTAGCAACCTGAATCGACCGTACAGCAAAGGGGCCATTTACCTGTCACCCTTAAATACGAGCCGCAACCCCAATCAGTTGCTGCGTCAATTCGTCGAGATCAAAATCAAAAGCCGGCTACCCACCTACCTCTATTTAATTCATCGATTGTAATGCGAATCCGTTTTCTTCTAATACCATCCGCCTTGAAGGAGGTGTCAAAAAGCATTCCGGTATTCAAACTTTTTTCTCTATCTTTGCCGATAGAGACATTCCGTGCTTCGGAGCTTCGCGCAACAAGTCAATATATCTACACAGTAATCTTCTCTTTTCCGGCAAGAATTACACAGAATAAAGCTAAAATGAAGCGGAAGCTCTCCAATTTGGCTTATAAGCATCTAAAATAATTGAATATAATTTTTTTTAGTTTTTTTTTTTAATAGAAGTGGTAGACAAAACGGGTGCGCGGCATTATTATCTTCTATTCATTTTTTTCTACATGATCTTCTAACCTTGATGCTTAAATAAAAATACTTCATGCAAACTTCAAATGAAGTATGTATTCGTACATCTTACGGGTATAAGACTTAAACCTAGAATTAATGCTTGACCTTAAGCATCATTGCTTGCCCATAAATGATAACTTAAAAGGAGGTGCAACTATGTATTTTAAATCTACTATTCTCCCAATGGTCATCGGAATTATGCTGGTCGGATTTTTTGCCAGCAACCTTCCGGCTGCAGAGATAATCACCGAAGAAGATATTGTTCAGAAAGTGGTTAAGAAAGAAGACTTTATAAAAACCGCAGACAACTTTATCATTCTCTTTGATTCCTCTAGCTCGATGAAGGAATTTATCAATAAAGGCACCAAAGAGACCAAATATGACGTCGTCAGAAAAATCCTCGCTGAGCGGCAAAGGGTATTGCCGGATCTTGGCTACAACGCCGGTTTATACATTTATACCCCGTTTCAAGAGGTCTATCCTATGGGGCCCTATGATCCGGCAAAGTTTTCCGCGGCCATTGACAGCCTGCCGGCGGAGCCCAAGGGGCGAACGCCTTTACCGGAAGGAATTCGTGAAATTGACCCGGTGCTGGAAAAACTGTCCGGTAAAACCGCAGTATTTATCTTCAGCGATGGTACTTTCAATCAGATGGCGGATGTTAAAGTGCCTGAGGCTTACACCAGAGAAATGGCTGAAAAGCACAATGTCTGTTTCTACATGATCAGTAGTGCAACGACCTGGCAGTCCGAAAAGCGACTGAATGACATGGCCAAGGCCAACGCCTGCTCGCGGGTTATCCCCATCGAAGCGTTTGTCAACAATCCGGGGTATATGACCGGAGCCTTGTACACGGTTAAGGCATCTGCGGTTGTGGAAACGACGACCGAATCCAGAATCGCCGGCCTCAGAGCGAACGATGGTTTATTTGACTTCGCTAAATCCGATATCCGTTCTGACTTTCAAGGTGAGTTGGATCAGGTCGGAACCTTTCTAAACAATAATCCGAATGCTTATGTCCAGCTGGTCGGCTACACCTGTAACATCGGAAGCGAAGAATATAATATGGGTCTTTCTAACCGCAGAGCCGAGAGTGCTGCAAACTATCTTGAGACCAAGCACAATATCAGCCGCGATCGTATCGTTGTGAATTATTACGGCGAATCCAATCCGATTGCCAGCAACGATACCGAAGAAGGCCGAGCCCAAAATCGGCGGGTTGAAATTGCAGTTGGTGGTCTATAAAATAAACCTATACAATAATCTGGGGAGGGGACGTAACCGTCCTCTCCCTTTTCTCTTCTCTCTTAGCTTATCTGATTGCCTTTTTAACTCTTGCGGCAACCTCTAATCTCTCACCGCCGCGCCTTGCCGATAATCAAAATGTCTTTCAGTCTTCACCCTTTTTTGTGGAATCTCCTTTTCAGCAGCTTCATACCGGGCAACATTATTGTGGAAAAGAGCCGATCAGAACTGGGCCTTTTCGGTGGACTCCTCCAGCGCTTCCACGGAGCTCTCACCGCCGGTGACACAGTTCATGACCCGGTCAAAATAGCCGGTGCCCACAAACTTTTGGTGGGTGATTGCCATATAGCCGTCATCCTTGCCATGGGCGAACTCTTCCTGCTGGAATTCGGAGTAGGCCTTCATGCCCTCTTTGCGGTAACTGAGCGCCAGCTCGAACATGCCGAGGTTAAGGGCATGAAAACCGGCCAGGGTGACAAACTGAAATTTGTATCCCATGGCGCCCAGCTCCCTTTGAAAGGCGGCGATTTGAGCGTCGTCCAGGTTGCCTTTCCAGTTAAAAGAGGGCGAGCAGTTATAGGCGAGCAGTTTGTCCGGATAATCGGCCTTGATGCCCTCGGCAAATCGTTTGGCCTGCTCAAGATCGGGTCGTGAGGTTTCACACCATACCAGATCCGCATAGGGGGCGTAGGCCCGGGCGCGGGCAATGGCCGCTTCAATTCCATTTTTAACATAATAGAATCCCTCGGAGCTGCGGTTATTATCGATGATAAAAGCTTTATCACGTTCATCGATATCGCTGGTGATCAGCTTGGCGGCATCGGCATCGGTACGGGCGACTAAAATCGTGGGAACGCCGCAGACGTCGGCAGCAAGGCGGGCCGCGACTAGTTTGGTGATAAACTCCTGGGTGGGCACCAGAACCTTACCGCCCAGGTGGCCGCATTTTTTGGCGGATGCCAGCTGGTCTTCAAAGTGCACCCCGGCCGCCCCGGCATTGATCATCTGTTTCATCAACTCGAAAGCATTCAAAGGGCCGCCGAAGCCGGCCTCAGCGTCGGCAACAATTGGCGCAAACCAATAAGGGCCGCGTTTGCGGCCATCGAGCACCTGTATCTGATCCGCGCGTCGCAGGGCATTGTTAATCCGCCGTACGACTTCAGGAACGCTGTTGGCCGGATAAAGACTCTGGTCGGGGTACATTTCGCCGGCCAGATTGGCGTCGGCCGCTACCTGCCAGCCGCTCAGGTATATGGCTTTGAGGCCGGCTTCCACCTGCTGAACGGCCTGATTGCCGGTCAGCGCGCCCAGGGCCGGAATGTAATCCTCGTTCTGCAGTATATACCACAGGCGCTTGGCACCGGCTGTGGCAAAGGTGTATTCAACTTTCAGCGTCCCACGCAGTGCCAGCACTTCCTCCGGCGCATACGGCCGGGTGATGCCTTTCCAGCGCGGATCATTTTCCCATTCGTCACGCATGATGGCAGCGTCATCCACGTCGATTTCATGGCACGAGAGTCTTTCACAGAGTTCCATGGCTTTTTCTTCAATGGTTTTTGGCATATTGGTTATCCTTTCTTTAAACCTTTGCCTGAATTAGGCATGAAAATAGATAAGAATATTTTACTGAATGCATAAATATTGATAATAATCATCAATATTTCTCATCTCAAAAATTAGTCCAAATACTTGTAAGCGACCAGTGTTAAGAATTCTTCCAGCTCTTCATTGGCAATAATATCGTCAAATAGTCGGGCGGCCAGTTCATAGTTGCCCGAAGCAAAGAGCTTTTCACCAATTGTTTCTCTAATTTTTTGCAATTCTTCATCCATGATGTCGCGGAATAGCTCAAGAGTTATTTTGCGGCCGTCCGACAATATCCCATCGGGATGATGAATCCATTGCCATACCTGAGTGCGGGAAATCTCGGCCGTAGCAGCATCCTCCATCAAGTTGTAAATGGGAACACAGCCCAAGCCACTGAGCCAGTTGGCCATGTATTGAATGCCGACATCGATGTTGGTGCGCAGCCCCTCTTCGGTAATGCTGCCTTCAGGCACTTGCAACAGGTCCGCCGTGGTAATAGTGACATCTTCGCGCAGTGTGTCGATCTGATTGGGCTGCGGCATAATCCTGTCGAATTCATCTTTGGCAATTTGCATTAATCCCGGGTGGGCCACCCAGGTGCCGTCATGACCATCGGTTGCTTCGCGGACCTTGTCCTCCTGCACCTTTTTCAGGGCAGCCGCATTGGCGTCAGGGTCATTTTTGATGGGGATCTGGGCTGCCATACCGCCCAGTGCATGGGTGCCACGCCGATGACAGGTTTTGATGACCAGAAGGGAATAGGCGTGCATGCAATGGCGGGTCATGGTAATTTGGGCACGGTCGGGAAAGATATAGCCCGGCACATTTTTAAAACGCTTGATGAAACTGAAGATATAATCCCAGCGGCCGCAATTCAAACCGGCCATGTGCTCTTTAAGCTCGTAGATGATTTCATCCACTTCGAATGCGGCCAAAATGGTTTCGATCAAAACCGTGGCCTTAATGGTTCCGGTGTGAATGCCGATCATTTCCTGGGCCCGAATGAAGATATCATTCCACAATCGAGCTTCCAGATGGCTTTCAATTTTAGGCAGGTAAAAATAGGGTCCGGCCCCTTTGGCCAGCAGGGCCTTGGCATTATGGTAAAAGTATAGTCCGAAATCAAATATACTGCCTGAGATCGGCTCGCCGTCAACGGTGACGTGTTTTTCAACCAGATGCCATCCGCGCGGTCTGACAATCAGGGTGGCAATTTCCGGATTCAGTTTGTACTGTTTGCCCTGTGGATTGACAAAAGAAATCGTTTCCCGAACCGCATCGCACAGATTGATTTGCCCCTCGATGGTTCCCTTCCAGGTGGGAGAGTGCGAGTCCTCGAAATCCGCCATATAAGTGCTGGCACCGGAGTTGAGCGCATTTATGATCATTTTGCGGTCCACCGGTCCGGTGATTTCCACCCGCCGATCCTTTAGATCATCCGGAATCGGCGCGACTTTCCAATCGCTTTCTCGAATTTCCCGCGTTTCCGGCAAAAAGTCCGGTAGCTTTCCACCATCGATTTCGTTTTGTCGTTTTTGACGGTGTTGCAAAAGTGATTTGCGTTGAGATTCGAATTCACGCGCCAGGGCGCCAACGAATTGAAGGGCTTCAGGTGTCAGAATCTGAGAAAACGCTTCGTTAACGGGTCCTAGTACTTCAATACCATCTACTTTAACGGGGTCGCCCATGGTCCATATCCCTCCTTTCCCTACCTGAATCTTGTATGAAAATTAATGAGAAAGTAAGAAAATATTAAAAACAGCAGGTTGTGAAAAATTTAAAATTAAAGTCAAATACCAAGCAAGTAAAAAGGATGATGATCGATTTTATCACATTAATTTTCACCCTGCGGGCGAGCCGGAGGCTTCCATCTGCTGCGTTATTAAGGACGAGGCATAGCTGACTATGGCCTCGCCCTTAAATGCCTTGCATATGAAAGCCTCCGACTCGTGCAAAATTCAGGTATTAATCTGAGTGTGCAAGATGATTTTTGTCCATTTCGTCTTGATTAGTACATAAAAGTGAACCGTATGTCTTCATAACGTACGGCGTCGATAACCGACGGTGTCAAAAGACCTTAAGGCCAAATTCAGTTGAAGTCAACGGCCACTTTTAGTTTGAAATTCTCATTTTTGATGGGGGCTACTAATTGAATTTAAGGTCGGTTAAATAGAAGTTATCTCAAAAATAGTAGATTACGTTCCCCGCATGAATGCGGGATTTCACATCTGATCTTAAAACATTAAGGTGTTCAACAAAGCAAGGCGAAAACGACTCGGCTGCCTTCGACATGAGCTACTTTCGGCCTGAGCTCAAGTCGAAGGCAGGCCGAATGTAGCCCTTCGGCCGTGAGCTCAGGGCCGAACGGCTCGTCGCAGGCCGATTCAAAAGTGGAGCATACACGCTAGTATTCGAGCATTTTGAATCGGTTTTTAACACAGCCTTTGGGCGTTAGATGCATTTTTGAGATAACTTCTTTTAATTCGTTGGCTTTGCGCGTACGGAAAGATGTGCGGCAGTTCGCCGGCTCTTATGGCCGCCTGGGCCTTGTGCCAGAAATCGACATCCAGCAGGTCGGAATGGTGATTTAAAAAGATTTGCAACAAATGTTCGGGTAGTCCCAGAAAATGTCTAAATTCTTGCGGGAACACATCGTTTTCTCCAACGACGTACCAGGGCTCAGAGGCCAGTTCATCGTCATAGCTGACGGATTGCGGTATTTTGCGAAAATGACAGCTCGTCAACGGGCACAGCTCATCATAGTCATAGAATACAACGCGTCCGTGGCGGGTGACACCAAAATTCTTCAAAAGGATATCACCGGGAAAAATATTGCTGACGGCCAGATCTTTAATGGCAGTGCCAAAGTCGATAACAGCACTGCGGGCAGCGGGGGTGTCTGCTGTCTGCAGATAGATATTTAAAGGTGTCACTCGGCGTTCAACATAGGCATGAGTTAAGATGACATTGTTGTCTTCAATCTTTACGGTTTGCGCGGCTTCAGATTGCAGCTGCGCCAGCAACTCCGGCGAAAAAAAACAATCATCAAATCTTAGATATTCAAAATCCTGCGCATCGATCAGGCGGCCAGCGCGATCATGTTTGAACACCAACCGGTATTTTCCCTTTACCTGCTGTCGGGTTATTTTTTTGGGCCGACCGAAGCGGTCTCTGATGAGCTTGAATACCAGATCATCATTGGGCATATTAAAAACAATCATGACCAACCCGCTCTCGCCGGGAGATATTTCAAACTGTTCATCTAAACATTCAGATAGGTGTCCCACAAGCTCCTGATAGAGGACGGTTTTGCCGTGTTTATTAAAGCCGATAACCGTATACAGCTCAGCGATGCGCTTGTGGGGTAAAATCGTTTTAAGGAAGCTGATCAAATCATAAGGACGGGTCGATTCCACATGAAAATAAGAACGCGTAAAGCTAAATAAAATACTGATATCATTTTCCTGCAGCAGAACAGCATCCACAAAGATGCCTTCAGATGAATTGAGCAACGCAATGGCCAGCGGAATCAGATTTGGGCCACAGAATATCCGTCCGATGAGGTAAGCGCCCATACCGCGATAAAAAACGGTATTCACCATTTCAACGCGATCAATTGCAGCCACCAGGTCCATTTCACGCAGATGCGCTTCGATTTTAGCAGCTGCCTGCGCGGCATCTCGTTTGAGGTTCCCAAATCCGTCTGCCAAGGGAGAACCAGCCAGAATCGTGCGAATCAGGTCTGTTGTAGTGTTGCCACCGGGATACGACCGGTAACTATTCGTTTGTGCCCGGGCGGGGGATAGGTACCCATCAGAGTCGACAAATTCAATTTGCGGATCAACGCCGACAGTGGCAAAAATGCGCCGTGTAACCGAATTAAAAAAGGTTTCAGCCAGCTCGCGATCCTTACGTGAATTTATCAGAGAGGTGTATGCCGCCTTTAAATTTGCCCAGACCTGTGTGTCCTCAGATTGATCCGCCAGCAATTGACGAATAGTTTTCTCGATTTTGTCGACTTTAGATTTGTATAAATCCAATCTGGCGGCCATGTCGGCGCGCATGCCCAGCCAGTCACGCGCCTCAAATTTTGACCGGGCGCGTGCGGTGATCGCGTCAAACTGGGTCCGGTAGCTTATAAAAGTTTCCTGGATCGCTTTGGCAGCTGTTTTGGCGAGTCTGATATCGAGATGTTTTCGAGGCATTTTGACAAACAAGAATTGCTTTTTGAAAGCGTATTGTAAGGTGTTTTTATTAGCGGATCTTAATTGCATTCGAACATTTTTTCAACCATATGTGTCACCTATAAAGATAGGTTCTATTTGAATTGACGGCCACGGTCTAAGTTGCGGTACTGGATAGCTTCGGAGATGTGGGCGGCGCTGATTTGAACGGCATGCTCTAAATCAGCAATCGTGCGGGCAATCTTTAAAATGCGGTTGTAGGCTCGGGCCGACAGCCCCAGTTTGTCGATAGCGGCTTCGAGCAGGCGGCAGGAACTCTCGTCAACCTGACAATGGCGCTTGATGTGGCGGCTGCTCATCTGGGCGTTGCAAAAGATTTTAGTGCGTGACAGGCGTCTGGCCTGGATTTCACGGGCGGCGGCCACACGCTGGCGAATGCTTTCAGAGGCCTCGGCCGCGTGATCCTGCATCAGGTCTTTATAGGGAACCGCCGGAACCTCCACATGCATGTCGAGGCGGTCAAGAAGCGGCCCGGAAATCTTGGAGCGGTAGCGATGGATTTGTTGATGGGTACAGCGGCATTCATGTTTGGGGTCTGACAAATAGCCGCAGGGGCAGGGATTCATGGCAGCCACCAGCATAAAATTGGCCGGGTAGGTCAGGGTGGTTTTGGCCCGGGAGATGGTCACCTGCAAATCCTCGATGGGTTGACGCAGCACCTCCAAAACGTGTTTTTTAAATTCCGGCATTTCATCTAAAAACAGGACTCCGTTGTGCGCCAAGCTCACCTCGCCGGGCCTGGGGATATGACCGCCACCGATCAATCCGGCATCGGAAATGGTGTGGTGGGGGGCGCGAAACGGTCGGGTCGTCACCAGGGCCTGTCCTTTGGACAACAGCCCTACGACACTGAATATTTTAGTGGTTTCCAGGGCTTCTTCAAAGGATATGGGCGGCAGGATGGTGGGCACTATTCATTTTTAAAATACGCTTTTCAACTAAACCCTTTAGAGATTTCATATTTAGCCTGGAATTTTCTCCCCATCGAAACCGCCACTCCTTTCCTGTTACAATCTCATCGGGCGGGAGATAATCCATTTCAATTCTTATAGGCTCCTCGATGCTTGCCTCAATCAATGTTTTTCGATCCTCCGGCGACAATTTCCAAATATCCTGGAGAAGCTTTTTCAAGGCGCTTTTTTCATTCTTGATGAATGTCTGCAGCTTTTTATCGGTCTCTTTTGCAATCGACAGTTCCTCCCTGTTTTTCCTTAAAGCATCTAACTGAGAATAGATATTAATTATCTCCTCTCTTGTCTTTCGCAGCCTTTTAAGTAATTCCGGACGGAGCAGCTCAAATTCACCGTCATCTTTTTCATAATCATTAAAAAGCCTCTCCTCAGCCCTCTCTTTCTTTTTTAATTCCTTTTTAAGCTCCGTGGATGTCTTGTCAATTTTTTCCAATCGCTTTTCATAGTGGCCTAAATCGATCAAAGATTTCAATTTCTTCGGGTTCAAAGCAAAATGCATAAAGTTTATTAAATCCATCCAGACCCTCTTCTCTAATTTCTCAGCCTTTATCAGTGGAAGTGAGCAGCGGTCCCTTCCAGCCAGCTTGAGGTTTTTTTTCGATGTCCCACGCCAATAGCAAACATAGTATCGGAGGCGGGTGCCATTCTTTCTGATATTTCCACTCCTGGGCTTCACCACTCCTCCACAGATCCCGCATTTTAAAGAATCCCGCAACCAATATAGTTGAGTCTCTGGGCTGCTTCGTTTGGATTTCCTGCGATTAAAAGCGATCTTCTTCTGG
>JASFIV010000143.1:0-11607 GCA_050122475.1 Desulfobacterales bacterium
AAACCCCATCGGAAAAAATATATAATGTGATTCGCTCACCCACCAGATGTTTGCTTTTTTTATAGGTTACACTCGGCAGCGCGCCAATCACATTATTGACTGTTCTAAGCGGTGTCGCCCTGGAATCATCTGAAGCGCTATCGCCGATGAGCAGAGCCGGGGGATGGCCGCCGCTGGCATAGGTCAACTCGCGGGTACTCTTTTTATAGACACCATACCAGATGGTAAAAAACATATCGTTATGCTCTTCGCCCGGGAAGGCCACATTCAGTGCTGCCAATACCTGTTGGGGGTCTTTAAAATCGGTATCCGGTAATGATTGGGACCGTAAGGCATTCATGACGGAAACCGAAAGCAGCGCCGCGCCTACACCGTGTCCGCTGACATCAATCAGGTATAAAACAAAATGGTCTTCATCCAGATTATAGTAACCGAAAGCGTCGCCGCCCAATGAGGCTGACGGAACGAATTTCCAATTAATACGAATTTCGCCATGAGATATGGGCTGCGGAAGTATACTTCTCACATATTCAGTCGCTTCGGCCAATTCCTGATTGAGGTGGGCCAATGCCTGATTTCGCTCAGTCAGCGCTTCTTCTAGTTCTTTCGTGCGCAAGGCAACCTTTTCTTCCAGTCCGTCTTTTAGATCCCGGATGGTTTCCCATTGATATCTCAGCAGGCCGTAGGTCAGTAAAAAACACATGAAAATCGGCGCCAGACCATAAAAGGCGTGCGCCTGCAATCCCATATAGGGAAAAATAACGCCAATAAAAAAGCCAAACACATCTCGGCTGATTAAAGCGATAAAGGTTACGATTCTGGCCCTTTTTTCGATGGTATTTGAGGCGGTTTTGATACCGCGATACAGAATGAAGCAGTGGCATAACAATAGATACATCCCATAAACAGGCACTACTGGGAAGAGAGAACCGTAACCGTGTTCCCAGCCGGTCGGGGTGTAAAACTTTGCCGGAGCTAGGATCAGATCGGTAAAAATTATAATGAGTAACCAGAAGGGCACAAGTCCATAGATGATCCATCTGTGAACAGCAATCGGTATACCAATCAGTTTTTCTTTTAATCTCTGGCTGCGACCGGAAATTTGAAGCGCATATTCGATTGCCCAGATATAGCTGGGAATACCAAAGACATATGGCCACTTATTCCAGAAATTGGCCTGGGATTCACTCACCGACAAATGCAGCAGACCGCCTGCTCCGACGGATAAAGCCAGATTCAAACAGAGCGCAAATAAAAGTCGATTACTTTTATCCCGTGAGTTCTGAAAAATCACGGCTAAGCTCAAGACCAACAGGAGTACAAAGGCAATAATATTTGGAAGCGCATATGGATTCATGCCGGCCATTTGTCCGTCCTCCGTCTTGATTTACTTTTCACTTTCGTTATCCGCAATTATAAAGAGAAGCGATACGCCGCACAAGGAGAACCAGCTCACGAAGCATTCCACTGTCGGGATTTTTGCAGCTTTAGGCGAGTAAGTGACATTTGCTCCGGAAGCAGTATCGAAGACGTCACCAGAGTTAAAAGCAGTCGCGCTTTCAGAGGATTAAGCCCAAAGTACAATGATTAGTAATCCAATCCATACCCCTATCTCATTTCCAACTCGTTGACAATTGCCTGATGGTAGATATCAGCCCGCTCTTCTGAGAAATTGTCCAGAAACAGAACTGAAAGGCCCATCAAAAGTAGACTCAACCCAAGCGCTCGCCCCCAGGCGCCTCCCCAAAAAAGATAGCAACCAATCCCAATGGTGATGACCACAGCGGTGATATACATTGTATATGGATACCATTTGATGAAATTATTTGTTCGTCCTTTTTCGCTTTTTATAAATTCCTGGGGATTGCTCTCATAAGCTTTTTGGTAATCAGCAATACGCTTGTTGTTATTGATAACCAAGCTGCCACCTACAATAATGCACAGCAGTCCCACCACCAACAAAGGAATAAACATCGCTTTGGTGAAAGGTGTGGTTCCAAATTTCTTAAAAAGGATAGAGACAATAACAATCACCGCCCCGTATAAAGCAACCATGCTGCCTTCAAAAATTTCACCTTTGCACCAATTGATCGTGTGTTGAATAAATTCCATTTGATCCATCCTGAAAATTTCTGGTTTAAGCACTCTATAAATTTACACAAAGATAAAGCTAATACGATATCTCGGCACGGACACTTTCCGGTGTCTCTCCGGTCCAGGAACGAAAAGCGCGAAAAAATGAATTCGGATCTTCAAAACCGAGCAGAAAAGAAATCTGGGCGCCCGAATAAGTTGAGTTGGCTAAATAATGCCTGGCCAATTTTTCTCTCGTTCTATTAAGTTCCTGCTGGAAACTGGTTTTTTCATCACTCAAATAGCGCTGCAGCGTGCGTTTGCTGACGGCCAGATTTTTGGCAACATCATCAATTGAGCTCAGGCCGCTGGGCAGCAATTCAAAAAGAGAGCTGCGAACGCGGCTCGCAAAGGAGGCTTCAGCCTCAATATCGGTCAGACGCTTTCTTAACTCCGGCTCAAAGAATTGCCACATGCTCTGGCTCTCGGTGAGAAACGGGCGAATCGCGTCTTGAGCTGAAAATTTAAGCTGATGGATTTTCCCTATAGAAGGCTTAACACCGAAATACGCGGCATAAGCATCGCGCTTAAGCCAAGATGATGACGATGAAACAAACAGAGGAATTATTTGTTCACGGGTGGCCATGCGAACAAGACGAACCAGGAAAACCAACTCGGTTGCAACCAAGGAATCGGGAAGCGGGTTCTCCGTGAAGAGGCAGTCCAGGGATATTGTGGTCCCTTCAATATCCTTTTCTACCTGCAGTGTCATCGGGCCAATCAGCTGCTTGTAACGACTCAGCCGTTTCATGGCAACATTCAGGTTTGGGCTGCAGAGCGATGCGAAGATGGGCGGGCTGAACGACTCGGTTGAAATCATCTGCCCGATGCGCAAGGGGAAGGAAGGGTCATTTAAAGACTTTTCCAGGCCTTTCCACAATCTGAAATATTCTTCTGCGCTCAATAACGCATTTTTTTGAGAGAATAGATCTTGGGGCAGTTGTGCGCGCTTTAAGACTTCGCTTTCGCTTGCCCCGATATCCCTTAACAGGAGCCTCCAACGGGGATCTACAACAAACTTTGTTGCTTGAATCATCGGTTCACCGTTCTAATTATATGCAGTTTTTACCTCTTTGTTTCACGATGTAAATACCATTTGATTAGCCCTTTGTAAAATAAACCGCTTTCCGATTTTAGGGAGAAGGATCAAACAGGCAAATTTAGGCTTTTTAGTTTGTCGGCTCCAGGCTTTGACGTTTCCAACTGTATCTCCTTTCATAAAATTTTGTCTTTTATGAGAACAACGAGGGATTGGATTCCATTAGCTCACCGACGACCTGGTTGACGTCGTAACTCCGATCGGATGGCGCTGTCTCGTTTAATAGTGCGAAGGCCGCAGTGATTTCCTCAAACCGTTTTCTGGCATATTCCTCGACGTGTGAATGGGTGAAGATATAAAAGTTTCCACGTTCGGCGCCGTCTACGGCAATCCTTGCCACGGTCTCGGCAGGCATGCCTGCGGCCATCACCGCAGCCGCCAAGGGGTTAACCTTCCTCTGCCTGCCTTCGCGATGCCGTTCACCTTCAGCCAAACGGGACTGGGTGAGTCCAGGGCAGAAAATACTGATATCCGCCGACTGGCCCTCCCACTCGGCGTTCATGGCCTCGGCGACGCCCAGGATGGCGTGTTTGGTCGCGGTGTAAGCAGAACTGCCGCCAAACGGAACACCGATACTGTGCTCCGATCCAGTTAAAACAATACGAGTAGCTTTCTCCGCCTTTATGGCATTTTCAGCAAACCTGGCAGCAACATTCCACATACCGAACACATTTAACCCGAACAGCCAGATCAGGTCATTGCGAGTCACTTCAACAGCCGGTTTAGGTAATCCTGCACCGGCATTGCTAAAAACCAGGTCCGGCAGACCATAGGTCGAGGCGGCTGTGTCCACCAGCGCCGCCACCTCGCTTTCATCGGTCACATCACAGCGCACTGCAATCGCGGCACCACCCGTATCTTCGATCTCCCTGGCTGTGACCTCCGCCTCATCGAGGGCAATATCGGCGACCACCACACGGTAGCCCCTTTTCGCCAATTCCAGGCACAATGCTTTACCTATTCCATTGCCACCACCTGTGACAACGGCCGTAGACGTATTGTGGGCGGAGCCGCTTTGTACTGAATTGCTCATGACGTTACTCCTCAATCGCGGTTTTTCTAAACGTTTTTCAATATAATGGGTTCACTTAGCCGGTTGCAGTTGACCGCTGTCGATCATCTGCTGGAAAAAGTCGATCATTGACTCTTTCATCGGGCGGTATTGAATGCCCAACTCTCGCACACCCTTACTGTTATCGCCTTTCCAGGGCAGGTTAACATTGCGGGAAACCCACTTGCGCGTCATCGCCTTGTTGACCATGGGTGCCACCAGCCATACCAGCCACTTGGGCATTACTTTGCGCGGAACCGGATAATCATTTCCAAACTTGTCGAGAAGCGCCTCGGCCATTCCCGGGAAGTCCGTATTATGGCCCGATACGATGTAACGTCCCTTTGCTTCGGGTATAAAAGCCGCCTTGAAATGAGCTTCAGCCAGGTCGCGGACGTCGACAACGCCAAACCCAATGCGCGCAGCGCCGGCCTTCATGGAACCGTCGCCGAACTGTTTTACGACCTTAAAGCTTTCAGAGGTCGCGTGCGGGTTGATTCCCGGTCCGATTACCAGTGTGGGATTAATCGTAACCAGATCCCACCGTGATTGCTTTTCGTTGATCTTCCAGGCTTCCTTTTCCGCAAGGGTCTTCGAATAAGAGTAAGGCTGATGTTCAAGTGAGGAACTCGTATTCCAGATGTCTTCAGTAAAAATTCCTTTCGGTGTTTGCTCCAGGTCGGCATTGTCACCGTAAATAGCCGCACAGCTGCTGGTCAGAACCACTCTTTCGACCGATGGTGTCCGGTTAACTTCCTCCAGAACATTGCGGGTGCCCAATTGGGCCGGATCGATAAGTTCCTTTTGCGGGTCAACCACATCGATCTTAAAAGGAGATGCCGTATGAAAGACGATCTGGCATCCGGCCATTGCCTCGGCATAGGATCCTTCGTTAAGAAGATCCGCTTTGTAGAACTTAATTGTGCCGGGTGCATTCTCTGCCATCTTATTTAGATACTGCAATTTTTCAGCGTTTTCAGGGTCGCGGACAGGAGCGTGGACGGTCAAACCTTCGTCAAGAAGTTTTTTGACGATCCATCCCGCCACATAGCCAGTAGCACCCGTAATCATCACCGGTTTGTTTTTATCGATCTTTGTCATTTTGTTTCCTCCTAAGTAGTTTTAATTATTTCCAAATATCATCGATTATAAATTTAGCAGGATGCATTAAATCCGATTCCCTGCTTTGTCTTAATGACAGGTTTTTGTTGGATATAATCTATACAATCCTACAGAAAGGTCTATAGCGATTCATGCCAAAATATATGCAAATTGCGCCATTCGAAATTGAGGGTAATTCTGAAATGTAATTTTGGTCAATTGTGAGCAAAGGAGGTGATTTGGATCTAAAATGGTGGGCTCACGTATATAACATTCGAGATAGCATATGTATTAAAATGTATTGTGGTGCTCAAATTATCCCTTAAATGCGAATTGATTTGCAATAACGCGAATTCAAGCTTTTCCGCCTCTTAAAATTCCAATTTATCGACTGCTTTCCGCATCAGTTGCGCGATGGGCATTTTTTGTGGGCAACACTGCTCTGCTGTGGAATAATTAACATGCATGATACGCTTCCGTGTATCCAACGGCAATTCATTGAACAGCCGAATGGCCTGCTGCTGATCACCGTAGTTACGGTAGTACATAAGATAGCGCATGATGTCGCTGATCGGAGCCGCATGCCCAATTGCTGCCTCGCATATCTCGGCGCAGCCGGCGCAATACCCGCTCGATGTCACCCGGGCATATTCGTGCATCAATTGTTGATCCTTGAGGGATATTGCGGTTTTGTTTACGGCAGCAGCCACATTGGCCTGCAAAAGTGTCATGTTTGGCATATGGGAGCAGATGCTGGCAATATCGGGAGTTTCCCAGACCGATTTGAGCTTGGCCTGTCCCGTGGTGAATCCTTTATCAATGAATCGCTGGTTGAGTTCCAGGGCCGCATCGGTTTCTTTGCCCAAATCTGACCATAAATTCGAAATTAATTTTGCCTGCGTTTTCATGGCAATTAAACCGATTCCGGCCTCCGTACAGGCCTCCACGGCTTTTTGCATGCCACCGGTGTGCATCAATCGGTAGTTGTAGGTCGCCATGATACCATCAATCCATCCCAGTTGAGCAGCATCGGTCAGGCAGTTTTCCATGTTTTTGTGAGTGGAGAATCCAAAAAAGCGGATTTTTCCCGTGGTCTTGACCTTCTCGGCCCAGGTCTGGATCTCCTTTTTCATTTCTTTTTTTACGTTCGAAACCGCCTGGACCAAAAACAAGTCGATATAATCTGTTTTCATTCGTTCCAGGGATTTATAAAGATGCTGGGTCAAATCGTCAGGCTCCGTGGCTCCCGATTTGGTAATCAAAAAGATCTTCTGCCGGTCTTGCGGAAATTTGTTAAAATACTTCCCGATGCCCTTCTCGCTTTTGCCGCCGATATAGCCGCGCGATGAATCCCAACATGTCACTCCGGCCTTGTAAGCCTGCCTTAATAATAACTGGTTGGACATAAAGTTCATCGCTCCACCCAGACACAGGATGGAAACATCTGCGCCGGTTTTCCCTAGAGGGCGTTTGGCAACAATTTTCTGTGCGGCCACGTCAGATCCGGATTCGGCCACAGCGCCGGCCAATTGCTCCACCGGTGAAACCGCAGCACCGACACCTGCTGCTCCGGCAATTTTCATGAAATCCCGTCGGGTCCAGTTCTTATTTTTGTCAGTCATATTTTCCCCATATTAATTGAATGCGACTTCCAATATCGTAAAGTCATCCTCAAAGTTATCCAGGTTATTGATGTCTTCGGCATGCTGATACAGGTGATCCAGCCTTGATTGGGTACCTGTTTTGATGCTGGTCATAAAATCTCTAAATTCATCAAATTGCCACATCGATCCGTCCGCTTTTTCAACCTCATAAACCCCATCGGAAAAAACATATAATTGGGTTTGTTCCTTTATGAGATGTTTGCCTTTCTCATAGCTTGCATCCGGCATCGCGCCAATTGCATTGTTGGCTGTCCGCAAGAGGGTCGCATGGGGATCTCCCGCATGGGCCTTATCGAAAAAAAGAGCCGGTGGATGACCGCCGCTGGCATAGGTCAGCTCTCGAGTGCTTTTGTTGTAAACGCCGTACCAGATGGTAAAGAACATATCGTTGTTTTCTTCACCCGGAAAGGCCATATTCAAAGATGCCAGTACCTGCTCGGGATCCGTGAAATCGGTTCCAGGCAATGACTGCGACCGCAGCACATTCATCACCGAAACCGAGAGCAGCGCGGCCCCCACCCCGTGGCCGCTGACATCAATCAGGTATATGGCAAAATGATCCTCATCAACCATGTGATACCCGAAGGCATCGCCGCCCAACGATGTTGACGGTATATAGCGCCAATCTGTCCGGATCCCGCCTTCGGTATTTGGCAGGGGCAGAATGGATCTGACATAATCCGCCGCTTCAGCAAGTTCCTGATAGAGTTGTTTTAATGCCTGATTTCGGTCTTGAAGAGCCTCTTCGATCTGAACGTTTTTTTCAGATAACTGCTGGTTTGCCGACTTGAGATTATTCTCCGCCTTATTGGCGGCCTGCACATAATAATGAATAAGGAAGGCCAGACTCAATATGGTGGATATAATGGAATTCAGGTAAAAAAAATCGTAAAGAGACTCAGATAAAACATACACTTCCGGAGTTCTGAAAAACAAATAAAGTATGACGTAAGTAAAAGAGATGATCGTGATGAGACCGATGCGAGCTTTTTTCCCCCAATACGTATTGAAAAAGGTCAGCCCGGCCAGAGGAAAATAAAACCCAAAAGGAAATGACCCAGCAGGCCTATAAGGTATGCAATCTGGGTGATTTTGTAGAATCGATGGTTTTCCGGTTCTACGTTTTCAGAAAATAAAGATTTGACTAATTTTTGCACCCTCGTATCTCCCTGTTTTCATGAATCGGACCCTTATGGTCTTTACTACTCACCGATTCATTTATTGACTCAGAATTTGAAGCAGCCCTCGACTGCTTTTTCTTTTTTCTGACTTTCATGGTCCGCTTCATCAGCCAGATCAGCGGTTTCATCATAAACCCTTCCATATCCTCCTGCACGTCTTGCAGCAAATCCGGTATGGGAAGATGTTGGGGGCATTTTTCCAGACACTGCTCGCATTGCACACACATGGATGCCAATGTCGGCTTTTCGGTGACAATACCACCGTTCTGGAAAACATACCATAATTTTGCCTTCTTATCCTTGAAGGCATGCCGGGAATTATACCAGTCAAAACAGCTGGGAATATTCACACCGGCCGGGCAGGGCATGCAATACTGGCATCCGGTGCAGCCGACCTTCATCACCCTCCGAAATTCGGCCGCTGCTTCATCGACCAACTGGTTTTCCTTTTCAGAAAATGAGCCGGGCAGGGCATTTTCAGCCAGCGCCAGGTTTTCGTTTATGTGGGCATCGTCGTTCATCCCCGAGAGCACTACAGTAACCTCAGGATGATTCCAGATCCAGCCCAGAGACCACCCGACAGGCGTTTTCTTATTCTCGGCTTTTGACCAGATATCCTTTACGGTTGGAGGCGGTGTTTTGGCCAGATTCCCGCCCCTTAAGGGTTCCATGATGATGACCGCCATGTCCTTGGATGCCGCATACTGCAATCCGGTCGTCCCGGCCTGATTCTGGGTGTCCAGATAGTTGTACTGAATCTGGCAAAAGGTCCAGTCATAATCATCCACAATGCCGTTAAATTCTTCCGCCATCCCGTGAAATGAAAAACCGGCATTGATGATCTTGCCCTTTTGCAGGGCATCATCTAAAAACGCGATGACGCCGTTGCGCTTTGCCGTTTCCCAGAGTTCGCCGTTCAATGCATGGATCAGGTAATAATCGATACGGTCGGTTTTCAACTTTGACAGCTGCTCATCCAGAATCTTGTCCATGTCCGCTTTGGAACGGGTTCGCCAGTGGGGAAGTTTGGTGGCGATCTTTATTTCATTGCGAAATCCGTTTTGTGATATCAGCTTCCCCAGAAACGGTTCGCTTTTCCCGTTATGATAGGGAAAAGCCGTATCAAAATAATTGACGCCTTGATCCAAAGCATACAGGATCTGCTTTTCGGCCAGTTTTTGATTAATGGATCCCATCCTCACCGGGAGCCGCATACATCCATATCCCAGCACGGATAGTTTATCCCCGTTTTTTGGTACTTCTCGATATAGCATTTTTGTTTTCCTCTACGGTTCCTTAATTTTAGAAATATTCGATATAAGTGTTTGTATCATAGCCCCTCCATGGCACGGATGTCCTTGTTTTCCGGAATAGGGTTTTAGTGTTTGCCGGTTCCATACAGACCGTCATGGACCATGGCGGCTGCCAGATCTTCAGACGAGATGCCGATATTGGGATAGATCCGGCGCGCCAGAGGGTACAAGAACCGGGAGAAGGTGTACATAAGATTGGGCTCTTTGCCGGTCGCTCCGGTTATGATAACTCGCTTTGCATTCATATTCTGGTTGTTTTAGAAGCTATTGTTGCTCATTTTTCTTCAAATGAGCCACTCTGTTCTTAAGTGCTTCATTCACATTCCGATAGGCGGGCCCAACCCAGCTTGCATCCCAAAATAGAACTCCGATTCCGCGGTATTCCTCATGTTGTGTGACCCTTGTGCCCTCGTTTACGGGTTCCAGAAGCCATTTGTGGTCAAAGGTTAATATGCCGGGAATCCCTCCACCTTGATTCAACTCTTTGAGTTCGACCATCTTTTTAACCCTAGCCATTATGTCACTCTGTTTGCCGTCAGGCTGGGTCATCTGATACTTGAGTTTTTCCCCTTCACGCAGATCTCCTTCGATGGGAACAAGCACCGGGTTCCATGCCTTATACCCGGAAGCGTCCGTTAAAACCGACCAAATGATTTCAGGATCAGCGGGGATCGTGATTTCTGTATGAGCTGCTTTACAGCCCCCAAAAACCAGCGGCAGAATAAATAAAAGCCATTTTGCGTTAGATATTTTCATTGATTGGTCTATGTCTAAATATCTTCTTCGATAGCAGGCGTATGGTTGACACCAACGGACACTTCCTTTGCCGGTTCCCACCATCTCGCAATGGGTATACTTTTACCGTATACGGTGGTTTCACCCACAATGGGTGTTGCGACCTTGACATTCTTAACGTCTGCGGCGGCTGTTAAACGCTCCATGGGTTCGTACCAGGGATGCAGCGCCAGGTTAAACGTGCCCCAGTGAATCGGGTGCAAAACCTTTCCCTTAAGGTCCAGGTGGGCCTGGACAGTTTGCTCAGGAAACATATGCACCTTCGGCCACGATTCGCCGTACGCCCCGCATTCGATAAAGGTCATGTCAAATGGACCGTATTTATCGCCAATCTGTTGAAAGCCGCCGAAGTATCCCGAGTCCCCGCTAAAAAAGATTTTGTGAAACGGTGCTTGGACCACCCATGATGCCCACAGCGTTTTATTGCGGTCGCTGATACCGCGCCCTGAAAAGTGCTGCGACGGTGCTGCAGCAACCATCACATTTTGATCCAGCTCGTATTCCTGCCACCAGTCCAGCTCCACGATTTTATCCTCAGGTACCCCCCAGTCAACGAGCAGAGCACCGACATGCAGAGGGACGATAAACGTATCTGTCCTATCCATTAGATGTTGCACTGAGAACTTATTGAGATGGTCGTAATGATCGTGAGAAATAATAACCGCGTCTATAGCGGGGATCTGCTGGATGTCCAGAGGAAGATCGCCATTATAACGGGTCGGGCCTAATATTGAGATCCTTTTTTCGAACACCGGGTCTATTAAAATTTTGTACCCGTCGATGTTCATCATCAGGGATGAATGCCCCAGCCATGTGACGTTTAGTTGATCGCGGCCCGGATTTTTGAAGTGTGACAGATTGACCTGTTTAACCGGCAGCTCTGTATCCGGTGTTCTATTATTTCCGCTGAATAAAAATTCCCAGGTGGTCGAAGCAAATTCTGAGAAGGACAAATTCAATGCAGTTCCCATATCTTCAAATTTCCCATCTTTATATTCAGGCGAACCTACTATTTTTCCCGGCGGGATAGAATCGGAATGACGCACCAGCGGGGTATCGGTGTTGCTGCATTGCATAATGGCAATGGCGATGAGGCTGCCAATGATAAGCTTGAGCTTCATTTGTTTTTAAATCTTTCCGTGATCAAAAATTTTTAAATGAACGATCATTTATAATTGAGCCAAAATTTTTTTATAATTTTATCGCATCCCAGGCCAGGGTAAATGCGGCTTCAATATTTTCCTCGTTCAGCTCAAAGCCCTGGCATAAA
>JASFIV010000144.1:0-11590 GCA_050122475.1 Desulfobacterales bacterium
AGATGATGAGGTCATTATTTTCGAACCGGCCTATGATGCCTATGCACCCATCGTACAGCTAAACGGTGGTATACCGGTTTTTTTACAACTAAATTTTCCGGACTACGCCATCGATTGGAATGAACTTGAAAATGCCGTCAGCAGCAAGACCAAGCTCATTATTTTGAATTATCCGCATAACCCCACCGGCGCTGTTTTGACCCAGGAAGACATTACCCAACTTTCCCGCATCGTCGAAAACACCCGCGCATTTATTGTCAGCGATGAAGCTTATGAGCACATCATCTTTGATGGCCTGCAACACGAAAGCATGGCCAGGCATCCCCAGTTGGCGAGGCGGAGCTTTGTGATTTGCTCCTTTGGCAAGACCTACCACACTACCGGTTGGAAGATCGGCTACTGCCTGGCACCTGAAATCCTCTCAAGCGAACTACAGAAGATTCATCAGTACCTTACGTTTGCATCCAATACCCCGATTCAGATGGCCTATGCCGAATTTATGCAAAAAAAGGAGCTTTACCTGAATTTACCTGGATTTTATCAAAAAAAACGGAACCTGTTTTTGGATTTGATCGCCGAATCCCGCTTTCGTCCCCTGCCCTGCAAAGGAACGTACTACCAGATGCTGGATTATTCGCAAATTTCAGATGAACCGGATCTTGACTTTGCCAAACGGTTGGCCGCAGAGCACGGTGTGGCCGCCATACCGCCGTCGGCGCTTTACCATCAAAAAGATGATCATAAGGTGCTGCGCTTTTGTTTTGCCAAAAAAAGTGAAACCCTTGAAAGTGCAGCTGAAAAATTATGCCGGATTTGAGAAAGAAAGCGCATGCAAGATCGATGAAAATTCAGGCCCAGCAGGATCTGGAGCAAGGCATCCTGCACGGCATCGCCTGTGAATGGGAGGCAATACGGCTCTGCCTTGAACCGGACAAACAGCCGCTGGTCCGCAAACCGACATTTGCCCTGGCGGATTTGAAAAGCCAGTGGGGAAACTGGTCTCCGGCAAAGCGTCAGATCACGATCAGTCGCCAGCTGGCGCTCAACTATCCCTGGGATTCAATTCGGGAAGTGTTGCTGCATGAAATGGCCCATCAAATTGCAAACGAGCTGTTTAATGCATCTACCCGGGCACCTCACGGATCGGCCTTCCGTCAGGCCTGCAAACTGCTGCGAATTGATTTGGCGGCCTCTGCCGATTACCAGCCACTTCACGACCGTCTCATAAACGATCATTCCAGCGTTTATGACAAGCGCATGCTGCGCATCAAGAAGCTGCTCGCCCTGGCGGAAAGCAAAAATCGCTTTGAAGCCGAAGCGGCCATGACCAAAGCGCATGAACTCATTGCCCGGCACAACATCGAGCTCAACGACCACCCAGATGGACGCCGATTTCTGAGCATCTTCATCGGCTCCCCTGCCCTGCGTCATCCCCGTGAAGATTACCATCTGGCCAATTTGTTGCAGGATTTTTATTTTGTCTATGGCATCTGGGTGCCGGCTTACGTGCTGCACAAGGGTAAAATGGGAAGAGTTTTAGAAATCAGCGGCACGGCCCATAATCTAAAAATGGCCGATTACGTCCATGACTTTATCCGCGCGTTCATTGAAAGCCAATGGCAGTCGTACAACCGGAACAAAGGCCTGAATCGCTATCGTAAAACCGATTTTGCGGTGGGCATCATCGAAGGATTCCGTGGCAAACTAAAATCCAATATCACCCGCCAGAAAACGTCTTCAAACCTTCTGGCGCTTATTCAAAAAAAAGACCCCCGCTTGAAACAATACTACCAATTCAGGTATCCGCACACCGCTTCCATCCAAAGGGTTGTATCCCGCCAGGATGCCCGAGTTTTGAAGGACGGCAAAAAAGTGGGTCGTAAATTAGTCATTGCCAGAGGCGTCTGCGAACGCAAAGTGGGTAAACTCCGCCTGATTTCCCGCAATACATAACATCTTGGTTAAAACTGTATATTGTTTGTTGATCATGAGGACTAATAGACTTTGAAGATGTATTTCGACCGACCGCCCTTAATGGCGTTAACACAAAGCGGGCGTTGGGTCTTGCCGTTTGGCCCAATGGTAATGTTACCAATAATCCCTGTAAAATTGGTCGTTGAACGGATCTGCTTGTTGATGCATTCCCGGTCTGCGGGATCGCTGCAGCGGTTCATTGCGTTGACCAAAATGGCATATGCTTCAGCGCCGATGGCCGCATGGGATGTTCTCGTATCCTCATGTTGTTCCCTATACAGTTTTCTTGCCCGCTCCCCCCAAGGTGTTAACGGCATTCCATGGGCCATAAAATCAGTTGCCAGCATGCCGTCGACAAGGTCTACGTCTTCCTCGTGTTGTGCGAGCATCGTTGAAATGAGTCCATCGCTTCCCATCATTTTAGGCTTCCAGTCCAGTTTGCGGACCTCGCGGATAACACGGAGCAAATCCTTTACTTTAATGGGGAGATAAAGCAGCTCCGGGCTATGATCGTGTACCCTTTCAATTATTCTAGATAAATCGGCGCTTTCTTCGGTTAAAGATATTGTATCGGTAATCTCGCCGCCGATGGATTTAAACTTCCTTTCGAATTCAGCTGCCAGATGGCTGGAGTAAGCGCTGGTCGGGTTGTTGAATACGGCAACTGTGTCGATGAGCAAGTCGTCTCTAACAAACAGGGCGGCAACGATTCCCTGAAAGTCGTCGTCAAAAAGAAGCTGACTGATAAAATTATTATACTTGGTGATATCCGGATGGGTGGCAAGGCCGGCCAGAATGGGTGTTTGATACTCATCGGCAACTTTTGCCATTGCCAGAACCGGGCTGCTGCTTGAGAATGTGATTATTGCAGCCACGTTATCTTTTTCAACCAATTTCCTTAGCAATTCGACCGTTAAAGCGGGGTCGTTCTGATCATCTGCCACAACCAATTCGATGCGGCTGCCATTTTGCAGATAAGGCTGCAATTGCATAGCGATTCGTATTCCTTTAATACTTTCCTCTCCATAGGCAGACTCAGGGCCGCTAAAAGGTGCAATGATGCCAACCTTGATTGCTTTACCGGAAGGCTTAACTGCCGGTTTCTGGTCACATCCGCATAGACAGAAGACAGAGAAGATGAGAATTAAAAGATAGACAAAATTTTTCATGGCAACCCTACGGGATGTAAAATGTTTTGAGTCGAATGATCAACTTCTTGTTAAAATTGGCTTGAATTTTCTTTTTGAACGCATTTAGATCCTCGCGGGTCAGCGGTTCCCGGGCCAATATGTCCATCAGGATGATGCGGTTATCGCCGCGCCAGATAACGGATGCTTTAACGATGATAAGATATTTTTCATTCACTAAAAAGCGTTCCTTGCGCAAGCTTTGTTCGAAAATACGATCCTCTACGATGCGCGAGTAAGACAAATAAAGGGGAATCGCAATCAATATCAGGCAGCCAAATACAATCACAAGGCTGCGCTTGCTGCGCACGACCGCAGAGTAACCCAACACCCGGAAGGTAAACGTGGCAGAAATAATAATGCCGATCAAGTTGGTCGAAAAAAGCAAAAAGGCCTGGTAAAAGAAATAGAAATCCAAACGGCCAATGCCGATTCCGGCAACTGCAAGCGGGGGAACCAACGCCACGGCAATCGCCACTCCGGCCAAGCTCTGGATAATTTCCCTAAATGATTTGGAGCAGGCCGCAGCAATTCCTGAAATGATGGCCACGGCAAGATCCAGCAGCGTTGGATTCAGGCGAGCCAGCATTTCATCCGTAACCGGTTTATGGGGAAACAAAGATGTAATCAGTGCCGATGAAAACAAGGCGATAAAAATGCCCAGAATGATTTTCCCGATCGAGCTTTTAAAGAGCTCGATATTGCCCCGAAGTATGCCCATGGCCAGGGAAACGATGGGTGCCATCAGAGGCGCCAACAGCATGGCGCCAATAATCACAGAAGCGCTGTTTAAATAGAGACCCACAGTAGCCAGCATGGTGCTGAGTACCATCAAAACGATATAGATGCCGCCAATGCGTGCATCCTCTCGCAGCGCTGGAAACAGGTCTTGAAAGCGCTCTTCTGAGGCATAAGAGAAAAAAGGGATTCGTTTTTGCTTCTTGGCTTTAATCAGTTCATTTTCCCTGGGTAGGTTGTTGATGTCGATTTTTTCTTTAGCAGCCTTGGCGCTAATGCTTTCTACACGCAAATCGTCTCCGACATTAACATGCACGGCTTTGGTGATGGCTTCGCAACGCAGGGGCGTATGCGTGGTCTGCTCGTCATCGATGATCACTTCCAGCCGGGTTTCTGACTCGATATCGACCTGAGGGCTTTTGATATAGCCAATAGAGCCGGGAAGTTTTTGATATCTCTTGGAAGATCTAAGGGCTTGCCATAACAACTTTACATACTCGATTATCGATATGGGGGCAGATATGACCAGTGAAATCATTCCATCGGTGAAGGAATGATCATAAGAGATTAACCTGGCTGCAAAGCTTCCCCGGGAATGCTGCAGGATAATGCATCCGCTCGCAGCAGTATCGATATCTTGTTTGTCGGCAGTTTTGAATGTAAAACTATGCAACTTAAAGCGGACAAACTTTTTCAAAGCGGCGAACAGCACCCGAATCCGATTGGCTTTTGCGGGCGTATCTAAAAAAGGGATGCGACCGATGGCGGCCTTAAACAGCATGATCTCTCCATTGCACATTATGAGATCGATGGCCTGGCCATCCTGACGCAAGGCCAGTTCGACAGCAGCGGACGGATTTTTGGGAAGGTCATAAAACTTGATCAGATGTTTTTGTTTTTTAGTGGGGATAATACCAATGTTGAACCGGTATTTCAGGGCCAAGCGCAAAATCGCCTTAATGACCTCAAGAGATCCTGCAACCACTACGTGATCAAAGCCTTCAAGTTGTTTCTGCGGCGTTTGCATTAAGTCATCGAATGCAACAGCGGTGATGCGGCTACCCGAAGAATTGTTTTGCAGCGGATCGATCAGATGCCTCGTATCTTCGGTATGGACAAACAGCGCAGCGGCGACATATTCGGTCATCAGACAACCCTCCCGGGCTGAAAACAGGCACTTAGACTGTAAGGAATATCCCCTGTCGGGGTAAGCTAAACGAACTACCAACCGCAGGTTGAATAGCGACCGGCGACTGCGGAATATAATCAGGACGATTTGATTCGGCCAATGCAGACATGGCAGCATCATTCCCAAAACGCTTGGCGGCTTGAAGATTTATGCTCAGTACTGTTTTGAGCAACTGCCATGCCGCGCCATGCTGCAGAACATATAAAATTTAACCGGAATATGTCAATTTTAATCTTTCCCTAAAATCCATATCCCCAGGGCGGGTATCCCGCCAGGATGCCCGGGTGTAAAGGTCGGCAAAAAGATGGGCCAAAAATCAATCATTGCAAAGGGCGTAGGCGAGCGCAAAACAAACAAGCCTCGCATGATTGGAGGAGCTGAGTAACACCAGATGCATCTCAGCTGTGCGCATGCGGTTTTCGTGGCAACGTGATGCGAAATTGAGCGCCTTTATTGGGGCTTGAATCAACGGCTATAATGCCGCCGTGTTTGAGGATGACTTTGCGAGTGACGAAGAGCCCGATCCCGGTCCCTCTTTTTCCTTTTGAAGAGCTGAAAAGCTGAAAAATTTTACTGGCCTGTTCTTTATCCATGCCAGGCCCATTATCTGAAATCTCAAAATAAACATTGGCTGAATCGGCTCTTATCGTAAACCGTATCCAGTGGGGTATATCTCTGAGGTCTTCAATGAATGATAGATTCCGTCCTGTGAACAGTTCGCAAGTCGCTTGAAATCATCGAATAGCTCCTGCTTGAAAAAAAGATTATCCGCCTGTGAAGTGATGGATGTTTTAGTCATTTTTTAATTGTCCGCATCTTCTGAGGCCGCAGATGACCGTCTAGCAATCTTTGAACCGGAAGTCTCTGATACCACCCGAACCTCCAGCGGGCTGGATGCATCCAGATGCACATCGCGCTGCGGAAATGCAATCGTAATGCCAGCTTGCCGGAATGACTTATCGATGGTCATGTTCATATCGTGTAGCATCGGTATCCAAGTGTCGATGCTCTTGATAAAAACCCGCAATTCGAAATTAAGGGTGTTGTCCCCGAAGCCAAGGAACACCGCCTGCGGTTCCGGGGAATTTAATACCAGCGAATTCTCGCGGGCCGTTTTCAGCAAGAGTTGTTGCGCCAGATCTGTGTTGGATCCATAGGCGATGCCGACCGGTATCTTGATGCGGATAATGCTGTCGCTCAGCGACCAGTTGATCAGGCGGCCGGTAATAAATTCTTTGTTGGGGACAATGAGCTCCTTGCGATCCCAGTCCAGAATTGTCGTCGCCCGGATCTGGATGCGCGTTACCGTGCCATGGATATCACCGACGGTCACCGTGTCACCCACCGCAAACGGCCTTTCAAACAGCACAATCAATCCGCTGACAAAGTTGGCGACAATTTCCTGCAAACCGAAACCGAGCCCGACGCCCAGCGCCGCAACCAGCCACTGCAGATTTGACCAGCGCAGACCCATGGTGTTGAGCGCAATCACAATACCGATCGCCGTCAGCGTGTACCGCGTAATGGTTGAGTAAGCATAGCGGGCACCTGGATTCATCGGCAAGCGGTTCAGCAAAATCATTTCAAACAGTCCGGGCAGGTTACGCACGGCGATGATGGTGACGGCAATGACAATCATGGAAACGGCGATGTTGCCCAGTGTGATCGGAACGGCCTGCGGGGTGCCGTCTACCACCCGGCTGTAGCTCCACAGTTCAACATCTTGAAAAATCCCCAGGGCCGGTAAAACCGGTTCCCAGATCAGCCACAATCCTACCAGGGCAAAAATGAATAGCAGCATTTTCAGAAGGGTGCGTGTCTGCTCGTCGATGGTGCCCATGTTGATGACCGATTTCATCAGGCTTGCATGATCATCGGCGGTGGCTGTGGGTGCCGGGCCGGATTCGCTGTCGATCATTTTCTCTTTTTGCTGCTGTTGGGCCATACGGGCTTTTTTCAGCGCAAGCTTGCGGCGCGTCAGCATTAATAATCTGAGAATCAGATCATTGAACACGATCAGAGAGAAGACCAGCATAGCCGTCCAGCCGGTCACAAAACGGATCTCGAGTGCCGAATAGTAATATCCCAGGACGGTGAGCACCAGGGTCAACATTGGCAGTGCAACCACTAACGGGTACCAGGCATAGCGCAGGCGGGCTAGCCAGCTTTTGGGATATTTTTTAACCAGGGTAGAGGTAATGCCGCCTTTGAAATGTAAAATCCGTGCTAGAAATATGGCGCTTGCGGCAGATTGGACGATCAGTGCAAATTTGGCCAGCGTATCCGTATATTGCATCTCCGGCACAACTTCCATGGCAGCCACAAAAAAAGTGCAGACAGCGACAATTGGAAAATACCAGCTGAAATTGTGCATAAGGAGCCGGCGGGCGGGTTCCGGCCAGCGAAAGTGAGCCTGCGCCAGGCCATTTTTGCGACAGATATAGTAAAAAAGGCTCATCAAGAGCAGGATTATGGCGGTGTCCTTCAGCCCGCTGATCAACGCAAAGGTAAACGGCTGGGGAGGCCGTATTTTGAACAGCAGGGCAGAAGGAAATGCCATAATATACGGCCAGACAACAGCCAGCAGCACGGTCAGCCCCAAAGCACCGAGGGTCAGCTTAAATGAATCCTGCAATGGATGGTGTTGCACAATCTCGCTGATCTCCTTTAATTTGCGCCGTTCCCACCGCTTGAGATACAGCAGCATACCTGCGATCAAAAAACCGATAAACCAGATCGCCCCCTGTTGGCGCAGTGAGCGACTCAAATCCTGCACGAATTCACGCCAGGATGCGGGCGCGAAGAACCATGCCATAGAGATTCTCAGGTTTAGCAGATCCGAGCCGCTCAAGCGTTTTGAACTGCGAATCCAGAGCAGATGGCGATCGAGGAATTGGCCGAACGCTTCTGCCGTGTTGACCAGCTGCTGCTCGCCGAATTCAATATCCTGCTGCAACTTGAAGATCCGGTCGTAGCCGGAGGTCAATTTTTCGATGATCTCGATGCGTTTATCCAGTAATTCTCGAATTTTCGTGTTGATTAACATACGGTCGGCATCGGACAGATGGCCGGCTGAGGCGACCAGATGCTCTACCAGCTTCTTTGGAGCGGAGATGTCACGCAGCATGCGGTTCAATTCGATCTGTCTTTCGCTCATTTCGCTGATTTTGAGCATGCGGGCGTCAGAATCTGTCATATAATGATACGCTCGCGGCAGATCAAGGCGCTGCGCACGTAACGCCAATCCGATCGTCTCGGTCAGCACAACGGATTGAACTCTCCGCCGGGCCATTTCATAGTCTTCTTCCAGCTTATTCAAGCGCGATTGCAGCTCTTTTTGTTTTTCGATCAGGGCGGCCTCTTCCCGGGCAATGTCTTCCAGCTCGATGCTCAATTGGATGTTGATGTCAAATTGATCCCGGACATCTTTGGGAAGCAGCGGTATCTGAAGGATGGCATCACGCGCCTCCTCCTGCGTCTGCTCGGCCTCCTGTTGCCGGCGTTTCTGCACTTCGGTCTGCCAGAAGTCCACCATTTGCTGACGGCCCTCCACCGCTTTACGGGCCACATCGCGTTCGGTGCTGTACAATTCGACGATCACATTATGCCTGCTCTGGCGCAACTCGATCAAATTGATTTCGGCGCTTAATTTGTTCTGCTCGGCCTCAAGGCTCAATTTCCTGAAATAATTGACTGGGTCTTTCTCGGTGATGTTTGCCAGGTCTGCCATCTCATTTTCAATCTCTTTGCGCCGGCCCTTTGCACTGGCCAGCTGAGCTGCTGCCTGGCCGCTGAATTCCTTTTCCGCAGACAGACGATCATCCCATTCCTGCAACCTGTTTTGAGCTTGTATGAGCTCAGCTTCTTTCTGCAGGAGGCGCTGCTCCACTTCATGGGTGTCCATTTGCCGCGCGCGTTGTGCGGTGTTGTCCGATCCAGGCAGTGATCTTTTCAGCTCCGCCATTAAAATTTTCAACCTTGCGGGGGCTGTCTGGATCAACTGTGAGAGTTCGTGCGCCTGTTTTTCTGTGCTGCCGGCCAGCTCCAGGAAGGCGATTGCCTGATCGATATACTTGAGGCTGTCACTTTTTGCAGCGGCATCCATATCGGTCCTATTTTCGATTGCGCTGCGCCTGTTATTTAAATTTTCGACCGTCAGGGTTGGCGATGGTCCGGTTGTTGATGGGGGTTTTGCAGTCTGCTGGGCCTGAATATCTGCTATAAAAAACATTATCAGCCACATTGAAATCATGGTAACCAAAGCGGCAGTCTTTTTCATGATGCACAACCTTTCATGGCTTCCTATCACCCGTTCATTGGCGGCCAGGCGTCAAGGGACCTTTTAAAATGTGAAAAACAATAATATCAACCAATTGCGATGTCAATCAAAACTAACCCAATTGACGCAACAGATAATTTTTTGGCTCCAATTTGTCCGGATAATGGTTAAATGGCAATCCCACTATGTCATCCGCTTGACAACAGAAATGTACGACATAAGATGTGGCCTGTCATATTTATGTTTCAAAGCTCACGTATAGTGTCTGCAGCAAAATCCGGAGGGAGTCATGTATTTCGATAAAAAACAGCTTAGGCGTTTATTATTGACAATTGCAGCAATTTGTTTGTTGCTCAACTTACAGAGTCCAACCCGGGCCCAAAATGCTGAATCCCGGCTGGTCAAAAACAAGACCGCACCCGCCGCAGAGGAAACAACAAAACCGAAATCACCATCCGGCAGCCAAACAAAAAATATTCCGGCAGTGCCAAAGAAGATCGACCAGGTCGGTGAAAAGGTCGGAAACCAGGTGGATGATTTAACCCGAAAAGCATCTTCGCGGGTTGGGGCCTGGATTGGAAAAGAGGCTTTATATGGGATTACCTGGCTTAAATTGATGCTGTGTTTTTTACTGCTTTTCATCGTGCTGCTGATCGAACGCATGGTGCGTTTGGCAATCGATCGTAGAATAAAAGCAATCGCAACTCAAAAAGAAATCAAACCCATCCGACAGCTAATCCTGGAATCAATCGCCAGACCGCTTTCCTTGTTTATCTGGGTCTACGGCATTTATCTGGTTCTGACGCCATTGTTACTGCATTTTCAAAGGCTCGACGGGACCAATCCGGTGTATATCGTTGCCCGGGAGGCGGCTGACTTTGGCGCTGCCGTTGCGCTGGTGTGGTTCATATTCAAGCTGGTGTCGATTGTGGATTTTAAGGTTAAAAAGTGGGCCGCAGCCAGCGATAATGCCCTCGATGATGTTTTGGCTCCCTTGGCCGGCAGGACCCTGCGCGTTTTCATCGTCATTATCGGCGGCATTATCATCATCCAGAATCTGACCGGCGTTAAAATTGGGCCCCTGCTGGCTTCTCTAGGCATCGGTGGGATCGCGGTCGCCTTGGCGGCCAAAGATTCGGTTGCCAATCTGTTCGGTACCCTGACCATTCTTTTTGACAAACCTTTCCAGCTCGGCGAACGGATCACGATCGATCAATACGACGGAGTTGTCGAGGATGTGGGCTTTCGTAGTACACGGATCCGTACGTTAACCGGGCACTTAGTGACCATTCCCAATGAAAAGGTCGTTAACACGGGGGTGGAAAACATCGGCAAGCGCCCGCATATCCGCTGGCTGACGAATATCACCATCACCTATGACACACCGCCCGACAAAGTTGAAAAAGCCGTGGCGATTATTAAAGAGATCCTGGATGATCACGAAGGCCTGCATCCGGATTTTCCACCCCGGGTTTATTTCAATGGATTCAATGACTGGAGTCTCAACATTATGGTGATTGCCTGGTATCATCCGGCCGATTATTGGGCCATGCAGGAATGGCAACAGCGAACCTGCCTGGAGATACTGCGCAGGTTCAATGCTGAGGGCATCGATTTTGCTTTTCCGAGCCGCTCAGTATATCTGGCCAACGACGATAAGCGTCAGCTCAAATTGAAAATGCTGGCAGGTGAAACTGTGACATACACCCCGGAGGGAAATCACCATGAGTGAGCAAAATGCTCTGGTATGTGCTTATTTGCTTGACGGCAACGGCGGCGGAGAGGCTTTAGACTGGGCCGCAATCGATGCATGGAAACCTGAACAAGGCCTGTTGTGGATCCATTTGGATTCAACAACCAAAGCAGCACAGTCCTGGCTGAAAGAAAAAAGCGGACTCGGTGAACTGACTTGTGAATCGCTTTTGGATCGGGAGACACGACCCCGCGTTACCCAAACAGATGACGGCTTACTTGTTATTCTGAGAGGCGTAAATTGCAACCCCGGGGCAGAACCCGATGACATGGTGGCCATCCGGATGCTGTTCACCCAACAACGGATTATTTCGATGCGATTTCGGATGGTGCGGGCCATACAAGATATCCGCAATAATATTGGAGCCGGCAAAGGCCCATGCTCGCCCGCAGAATTTTTAGTAATGGCCGCTGAGCGAATTACCGATCGCATGGGAGATGTTGTCGCTGAACTGGATGACAAAGTCGGCG
>JASFIV010000145.1:0-11412 GCA_050122475.1 Desulfobacterales bacterium
GCGGTTTATCCCCGCCCGTGTTGAATCAGGAGCGATTGGGCGGGGATAAACCGCGCCCCTACATTTGGCAATTCATTGAATCTTTCCGGTCAGCAATCTCAACTTTAACCCACCATGCTGAATCGGAAGGGATTGTGTTTGAAACGGCAGTGTCGCTGCTGTTTTACGGCTGGGCGCTAACAGCACCAGCTTCCATCCCCGATACGTCTGCATGAGTTTGTCACCCATAGCACGAAAAAAAGATTCGGATTCCTGTCTCTTACCCAGCCGGCGTCCATAAGGTGGGTTGATGCAGACAGTCCCGGTCCGGTTGGTCAACTCAAGTGGATCAAGGCTAAAAAAATCGATCCGTTGAACCTGGACCGTATCGGCCAGGTGATACTTCTGGATGCAGGCGTTCAGTTGTTGACAGGCCTCGCCGTCGGTATCTGAGGCAAAGATCGATGGTCTTTGGGATTGCACGATTTTTGATTCGGCTTTGCGTTTGATATAATTCCAGCGTTTCTCTCTAAATGATGGCCAGCGGTTAAAGGCAAAATCCCGAAACCAGCCTGCCGGTATGCGTTTGGTCATGAGCGCACCTTCAAGGGAAAAGGTTCCGGAGCCACAAAGCGGATCCAACAACGGTTCTGAGCCATCGTAGCCCACCATTATTAATGCACCGGCAGCAAGGGTTTCGCGCAGCGGCGCTTTGCCGGTATGCGCTTTGAGACCGCGCTTGTAAAGAAGATCACCACTGCTATCAATCGACGCGTTGAAATGATCGTCGACGCCCCGCACAAAAATATTTTGATGGCCCCCTGCAGTCTCGGGAATGTGCGGGTCGGATTCAAAGCCAGACAGCCGCTCGCTGATGGCCCGTTTAACTCTTTCCGCAATCGCAGCGGAGTGACGGAGCCTGCAATGCCGGGTAGCCACATGAACCTTCAGGCGACTGTCGGGGCGCACGTACAGTTCCCAGGCAAAACTGCCGACTTTTTTTTCAAGCTGTCTGAAATTGGTGGATTTGAATGAGTTGATGCGCATTAATATGCGAGTGGGTGTATGCAGATTTAAATTCGCACGAAAGCAGTCTTCCAGCCGGCCCGCAAACTCCACCCCACCGGGAGTGGCACTGGCCTGATGGATGTCAGGTAGACGATTCAATAATTCCTGAAGACATGCTTCTTCAAAACCCGGTGAGGTAGCGGCAAAAAAGCGTTGCGGCCGTGCGATGACATGGCGCTTAATGCGTTTATGAAGGGGAGATATTGCGGTCATTTTACTGCTCAAGTTCGGTGTTCTTCGAATTGGGCTAATATACCGATATGAAATTCACCGCTTTCCATATGAAGATTCTCAAATACGGAATTGCGGCATAAAGGTTTGTAGAAAAACGTTGGAATAACGAAATGTTATTTAACAACCATTACAAAATCACATTCTAAGCGGGCATGCAACAGCAATTGCAGCATCAAAACGTGCCCAACGATGTCATCTAGCCGGTAAACTTCCAAGGTTATTTTGGCGTTAGAAAAAAAATATATAAATTAAGTTTTCGATTTTAAAATGAGAGATTTTCTCGTTGTGCAAGGCCGCACAAGGATTTTAGCCTTCAGCGTACTTGAAGTACGTTGAAGGCTGAAATACGCGGAGAACGAAGCACAGCGGGAAAAGATCCATTTTAAAACGGAAACTATGGGTGGATTGACATTGCATGACCTTTTTTGTACTAAAGATTATTCATTGTAACTACAACAGGAGGAGGGGGAAATGGCCAACGGGTTGAATAAAGCTATTCTGATCGGAAATTTAGGCCGTGATCCGGAGGTTCGATACACGCCAAGCGGTCTTGCGGTTGCCAATTTCAGCATTGCCACCTCAGAGACCTGGACCAACAAGGAAGGCGAAAAAGAAACCCGCACGGAATGGCACCGGATTGTTGCCTTCGGCAAATTAGGCGAAATTTGCGGCGAATACCTTTCTAAAGGCAGACAAGTATATATCGAAGGCCGCATACAGACACGGGATTGGGAAGACAAGGATGGTGTCAAAAGATATACCACCGAGATCGTCGCTTCCAATATGATCATGCTGGGGTCAAGGGACGCTGGAGACGCCTATAAACCGAGCGGCCCGGCCGCCGGGGGCGGGCCCAGCTCGCCCATCCAGGCACCTGAGGACGATGATATTCCTTTTTAGGGTACGGTTTAAGGAATGTCCTAATTGCAAATACAGAACGCAACGACTTTAAAGTCCGCAGCAGCGCTGGTTGGCATCAGCGCCTAAATTATATGAATCATTGGAATTGTCGGTCCACCAGATTTCAGGTCTTAACAATCCAGCCTTTGTCGAACTTCGGAAGATCAGCGCCAATTTCGTAATAATCACTGATCTGACTGATCCAGACATGGCCAATCGTTTGTAGTTGTGTTGGCTCGTCCAAGGAGCCTGCAGCAACCGCTATTCTCTCCTGGCCTCTCGGATGCCAGAATAATGAAGATCCGCACTCACTGCAAAACCCTCTATGAACATTAGGGGTTTCGTCGGTTGGCGATTTGAACCACTTCAGACCGCGTTTTTCAACCAGAACGAGGTCGGCTTCCTTAATGCTGGTATAAGCGCCAAAATTACCGTGAAAGCGGCGACATTTGGAGCAGTGACAATTTACAATACCACGCATATCACCAACGATTTCGTAGCGCACGGCTTCGCAAAGACAACCGCCAGAGGCTTTAGCACATTTATCAGTGGTTGTCGGCATTTTTTCTATCCTTTATTTGGTTGGTCATTCGCCCCAGGAAATGATTGCGCTGAATGATCTCAAAGCAATTAAAAAAGCAGCCATGCATATGCATCAGACTGCCTCTTTAAGCATCATTTCGCCCAACTGATGGTCGGGCGGTCTTTAGGGATCACTTCTCGTCTTTATCTTCCTCTTCAATTTTTTCAGGTTCTTTTTTTTCCACCTCGTCAGACTCACCCCTGAAATTCCGGATGGCCTTACCCATTCCGGCGCCAATTTCAGGCAGTTTACCGGCACCGAATATAATCAGAATGATTACCAGTATGATAATCAGTTCCGGCATTCCTATTCCAAACATATTACCTCCTAATCGGTCCTAGATTGTTTCAGCTCATCAAGCAGTTTTTTGAACTCTTTGGATTTGATATAACGGTCTACACTGCCTTGATATTCAATCCACTTCGTCCAGGCGTCAATCCAGGATTCGTTGTGCCAGTAGCAGTCTGCATCCCCCCGACCTTTCAAGCGTTCAATATATTCTATATATTCGTCGGAGCATCCCTGGCAAAAGTTGTAGGGTACTTTTAGATCGCGGCGGTACTTTTCACCGACAGCAGGGTCATGTTTGATCTGAGTGCCGCATTTTTCGCATTTCATTGAGCAATGGGTGCATTGAAACACTTTCTGCACAGCCAATACCTTGCGCCTGCGAATTAAAGCCGCTTTTTTGTCTTTGGCCAGATCAAGTTTTTTATCAAGGGAGATGATGTCTGCCACGGATAACCTCGGTGTCCGATCGATTTATTTGGACCTATCAATGGTCACAAATCATGCACTTCCCAAACGGGAGTTTGACTATAACACCGGCCCTTTTTTGTGTCAATCTTTTCAAATTATCCGCAAAAACAGAAGAATGGCCGTATGTTTTCTTTACATATGATAATCAGTGCCCTACCATTCGCAATCAAAAACCATTCGGATCTATCTATCTCTTGAAAAGCATCACAGAGCGTGTTAAATTTTCAGTTTATACTTTTATTCGTATACCCGTAAAACCCTTTTAAGGAGTTGCAGCCATGGAAAGCACCTTCTATCCCCGGGGCTTGCCGGCATTGATCGGCAGTTTGCCGCTGACGGATCATGCCGAGGCCTGTCAGCTTGTCCTGGAATATACGCCGCAAATTCCTCTGTGGATTCAGCTTCCGGCGTACAAAGAAGAAGGAATGATTCCTCAATTTATGCCGGGATTACCGGGGATTTGCTCGACAGCAGACCGGGTATATATCGATACCGGACAAAATGATTTTGATAATGATATTTTAAAGTTCTACGAAGATTATATGGCGGTGGTGGATGGTGAATCCGACCTGTCGACCTCCAGGTTTTCATTAAACGAGGATACTGCCAGGGGGTTTTTTATTTTTGTTGAACACCTGAAGCGCCTTGAATCGCCACCGGCGGCGCTAAAGGGCCAAATCACCGGACCGTTTACATTTTGCACCGGCATTTCGGATCAAAACAAAAAGGCCATTATTTACGACGAGCAGATTAAGGATGCTGCTATAAAATTGCTGGCTTTAAAGTCACGTTGGCAGGTGCAACAGTTAAAGCAGTTTAATTGGCCGGTCATTATATTCCTGGATGAGCCTGCTCTGGCCGGATTTGGCTCATCTGAATTTATCAGCATTTCGCGGGATGAGATTGCCCGGAATCTTGAAGAAGTAATCGCCGGGGTGCATGCAGAGGGCGGCCTTGCCGGCGTGCATGTGTGTGCCAATACCGATTGGACCCTGGTGCTGGATTCGGCTGCTGACATTGTCAGTTTTGATGCATATGCTTATTTTGATCGGTTTATTCTGTATGCCGATCAGATCAAAGCATTTCTGGATGCCGGCAAGATGATTGCCTGGGGGATGGTGCCGACCCTGAACCCTGATGAGTTGGAGCAAGCGACCACCGCGTCTCTGGTCCAGCAGTGGAAACAAAAGGCGGCGCGGATCCAAAAACTGGGTATTGATTCGGATCAATTGATCTCACAATCGTTGATCACACCCAGTTGCGGTGCCGGGTCGTTGAGCGTCGAACAGGCTGTCAAAGTCCTGAAGCTCACCCGGGAAGTCTCAGAGCAGATACGGCAAAACATTTAGGACAGACTTAGAGCGTTGCTTCGGATTGACATTGACTTAAAATGATTCTTTACCGCGAAAGCACGAAAGAACGATAACACGAAAAGTTAGGCTAAATAAGGATTTCGTGCTTTTTACATTTCGTGTTTTCGTGATTACTTTTTAAATTATTTTGAATAATTGCAAAATATAGCTTTGCAGACTAAATGGAGAAGATGCGAATGACTGAAAACGAGAATGGAACTTTTACAGGAGCGACGCGCTATGTCCTCGACGATGAACTGGCCAAGATTGTAAACATATCCATGGCGCTGGAAATGCCATTGTTGCTGAAAGGAGAGCCCGGTACCGGTAAAACCATGCTGGCCCATGCGATTGCAGAAAGCTTAAAGATGCCGCTGATTGTACTGAATGTGAAATCCAGCATGAAGCTTGTTGAAGCCCTGTATCAGTACGACACCCTGACACGGCTGAATGACAGTCGCTTTGGCGATTCAAGCCGTGATGTCAGTAAAATTGAAGATTATATCCGCATGGGGAAAATCGGGCAGGCGTTTGCCGCTGACACCCGAACGGTTCTATTGATCGATGAGATCGACAAGGCTGATACCGATTTTCAGGACGATATGCTGGATGTTTTGGATCAGATGGAATTTGACATCATTGAAATCGATAAAACCATTTCGGCAACATTTCGCCCGGTTATCGTCATTACCTCCAATGCTAAAAAAGACCTTTCCGATCCGTTCCTGGGGCGCTGTAATTTTCACCATATCGCTTTTCCGGAACCCGATATGATGCGCAAGATTATTCGGGTGCATTTTCCGAAAATCGATTCGGAAATGCTGGATAATGCCATTACGGCATTTTATGGCGTGCGGGAATTCGGTGATATTGAAAAGCGGCCGGCCACCCGGGAGTTGATTAATTGGATTCGGGCGCTCAAGGCGGATCCGGATTTTAAGCCCAAACAGCTGTCCAAAGGCGATTTGCCATATCTGGGCGTGCTCTTTAAAAAGAGCCAGGACTTGCAGCGGGCGCAGGGTATGCTGGGCCGCCGCGGCTCCTACTAAAATTTATCTCAAAAATGCATCTATGGTCTGTCTATTGAGCCTGTTTCCCGTTAGCCCGTTGATATAAAATTAGATATTTTCCTTTCTTAACCGGCAAACTGGCTCAACCGGCTAACCGGGAAACGTGAACGAAGTGAACTTATGTTCGTTGACTTTTTCTATAAATTAAAAAGTGTGGGCATACCGGTCAGTCCCACATCCTTCTTGACCCTGCACAAAGCGCTGGGCAGCGGGCTGGTGAATTCATTGGAGGACTTTTATACGGCCTCGCGTGCTATTCTGGTAAAAAGCGAACGCTATTTCGATCTGTATGATCAGGTCTTTGCCCACAGCTTCCAAGGAGCCGATTTGCCGGATCCCGAGGGAATGGAGCTTGATGAGGTGGCACGTTTGATGCTGGAGTCATGGCTGCAAAATCCCGAGGGCCTGGCCAAAATACTGGGCATGGATGAATCAGCCCTAATGAAGCTAACCCCGGAAGAGCTGATCGAATATTTCAAAGAGCGTCTCAAAGAACAAACCGAGGCCCATCACGGCGGGGGCAAGTGGATCGGCACCGGCGGCTACTCGCCGGTCGGCCATTCCGGTTATCATCCCGGCGGCATGCGCGTAGGGGGAGTCTCGGGTAATAAGTCGGCGGTAAAGGTGGCCATGGATAGGAGATACAAAGACTATTCGATGAATGGGCCGCTGACCAGTGCCCTGATGGGTGAAGCTCTAAAGCGCCTGCGCAACCTGGTTCCCTTCGGCCCCAAAGATCAGGTCAATATCGATGAAACCATCTATCAGACCATGAAAAACGGCGGTGAGATCGATATCGTTTTTGACCGCTCGCTTAAAGATCGTCTCAAAATTATTCTGGCCATCGACAATGGCGGCTGGTCCATGGATCCGTATGTGCCGATCGTGCAGACCTTATTCGATTATGCGCGCGCTCAGTTTAAAGATCTTAAAACCTACTTTTTTCACAACACCATTTACAGCACGCTCTGGAAGGACACGGCACGTTACAAAAAGCCACAACCGATCGATCAATTCGCCCGCTTTGATCCTGAAACGCGTTTGGTTATCGTAGGCGATGCCAGTATGGCGCCCTATGAACTGATGGCCACCGACGGCTCCATCCACCTTGAAGAGCGCAGCGGTTTGCCGAGCATTGAGTGCCTCAAATTTTTAGCCCGCACCTTTCCCCATGCGGTCTGGTTAAATCCCGTAGCCGCTTCGATGTGGGGGTATACCCGCACCATTACAGTGATCCGCGATGTATTTCCGATGTTTGAGTTGACCATCGATGGGCTGGAACAAGCCGTTTCCTCTTTAATGCAGAAGTAATATGCAGCTTAAGCAGAATTTTTGAATTAATCAGGCATCCTTTGGGTTAGTCGCTAATCGATCCGATACAGCCGGTTGGTATTGTCCCAGATAGTTTGAGCGAGTTGATCGGGATCTTCATTGCGCACCTCGGCCAATTTGAGCAAAACAAATTTAACAAAGGCAGGTTCGTTGCGGCGGGTATGGTATTTTTCGGGAGCGGGTGTCAGATAGGGAGCATCGGTTTCCACCACCAGTCGATCCACCGGAATATGCGGGACCAGATCACGCAGGTCTGCGCCCCGTGTCCTCAGGGTCAGGATGCCGGTAATGCCGATGGTCAGCCCCAGATCGAGGTACTGTTCCAGTTCCGTTAGCGTGCCGCTGAAACAATGCACGACCCCTCCGCTTTGGTTTTTGAATTCAGCCTTAATAATTTCAAGAAAACGACCCTTGGTATCGCGTTCATGAAAAATGACAGGAAGGTTCAGTTGGGCGGCAATTTGCAGCTGCCGGACGAACCATTTTTCCTGATCCTCGCGAGGCGAATACATGCGGTTGTAATCCAGCCCGATTTCCCCCCATGCCCTGACATGCGGTTTTTGCGCCAGACTTTTCAGAAAATCAAGTTCGTCTGCATTGCATTGACTCGCATCGTGTGGATGATATCCAACTGAAGCATAAATGCCCTGGTGAGATTCAGCTATTTCCACGGCCCGCGCGGCTGTTTTTTTGTTGACGCCGATGGTCATCATGCGCGCAATACCGGCCTGACGGGCGCGCTCGATGACTCGCACCAGATCCTTGCGATATGACTTATCATCCAGGTGGCAGTGACTGTCAAATATCTTCATATACGGGAACCTTACCAGGTGAAAATAGATTCACGACCTTATCAATTAATTTCAATAATGGCACGGGTTTGCCGGCCGAAGGTCCTCGTGAAACGGGATAGAGCCAGTTGAGTCCGTTAAGCCCGTTAAAAAGGAATAGGGTCTGACTACCTGTCTTGAACCGGCAAACTGGCCAACGGGTAACAGGCCCAACCTAATCTATATCAGCCAACCATCCGATGATCAAGATTTTACCTTGATTTCGCACCCCGATTCTGACAATATTAGTTCTTTGGTTTGATAGCACGATTACCAGAAATTGGCTAGACGCCGGATGATACTCGAGCCGGCGAATCAACGGTCTGGAGGTTTAGCATGTTTAAAATTGTTAATCGAGAAGAGATGTCTGATGGTACGGTGGTGCTCAATGATATTGAAGCGCCCCTGATTGCTCGCAAGGCCAAGCCCGGTCAGTTCGTAATCCTGAAAGCAAATGAAACCGGTGAACGCATACCGCTGACCATGGCCGAAACGGATCCTGAAAAAGGGACCATTACGGTTATATATCAGGTAGTGGGTAAGTCAACCGCCCTGTTTAAAACCCTGCAGGTGGGCGATGGATATCAGGATGTCATCGGTCCCCTGGGCAAACCGACCCATGTTGAGAAGGTTGGTAATGTCGTCTGTGTTGGCGGTGGTACCGGAATCGCCGTATTGCATCCCATTACCCGCGCATTAAAAGAAGCTGGCAACAATGTGATCTGCATCATCGGGGCCCGAACCAAAGATCTGCTGATTCTTGAAGACCGCATGAAGGCAGCTTCCCATGAGCTAAAAGTCTGCACGGATGACGGTTCTTACGGTCACCACGGCTTTGTCACTGATGTTTTAAAAGAAGTCTTGGAGAAGGAAAAGATAGATCAGGTTGTGGCCATCGGACCGGTTCCGATGATGAAATTTGTGTCTTTGATGACCAAAGAATACGATGTGCCGACCCTGGTTAGCCTCAATCCGATTATGGTGGATGGAACCGGCATGTGCGGAGGATGCAGGGTAACCGTTGGCGGCCAGACCAAATTTGCCTGTGTTGACGGGCCTGAATTTGACGGCCATCAGGTGGATTACGATGAGCTGACGCTTCGTCTGCAGGCATATTGTGAAGATGAGAAGAAATGCTATGAAGAATTCTGTGTCATGGATTCATAGATTTTAAGAAAATCGCGCGGCAGCCTAAATTCTGTAATTATCAGGCTGTGAACTGATCGACTCACATATCCATTTCTTTTGCGGAGGATAAAATGGCGCAAGAAGCAACTAAAAAAGTGAAAAGAGAAAAAATCCCCCGGCAGGCCATGCCCGAGCAGAAACCCAAGGTTCGAGCGAAAAATTTTGATGAAGTTCCCTTTGGCTATACCACGGAAACAGCCGTTAAAGAGGCCGAAAGGTGCCTGCAATGCAAAAAGCCGAGTTGCGTGGCCGGTTGCCCCGTCAGTGTTGATATTCCTGGCTTTATCAAGCTCATTAAGGAAGAAAAATTTACAGAATCCATTCGCAATCTCTGGAGCAAAAACAGCCTGCCGGCGGTTTGCGGCCGCGTGTGTCCCCAGGAAATTCAATGCGAAGGTGTATGCATCCTTGCCAAAAAAGGCGATCCGGTGGCCATCGGCAACCTGGAACGTTTTGCAGCCGATTGGGAAAGAGAAAATGGCACCGGTGAGCTGCCGCCCAAGGCCGATCCTACCGGAAAAAAGGTTGCAGTCGTTGGATCTGGACCCGCGGGGCTGACCGTAGCCGGAGATCTGATCGTCAAAGGTCATGAGGTAACGGTATTTGAAGCCTTCCACAAACCGGGCGGTGTCCTGATATACGGAATTCCTGAGTTCAGGCTGCCAAAGGAAATTGTGGCGCAGGAAGTCAATTTTCTTGAAAGACTGGGTGTAAAGGTTGAATGCAATCAGGTGGTCGGCAGAACCATCACGATCGATGAGCTATTTGAGGAAGGATATAATGCCGTTTTCATCGGGGTTGGGGCCGGCCTGCCGGTTCTGCTGGATGTTCCGGGAAAAAACCTGATCGGCATTTATTCTGCCAATGAATACCTGACGCGCTCCAATCTGATGAAAGCCTATCTTTTTCCCGAGTATGATACGCCCATCATTCAGGGAAAAAATGTGGTTACCCTCGGTGCCGGAAATGTGGCGATGGACTCCGCCCGCACCGCCCTGCGTTTGGGTGCTGAGAATTCCCGCATCGTTTATCGGCGTTCAAGGACAGAGGTGCCGGCCAGGGCAGCAGAGGTGCACCACGCTGAGGAAGAAGGGGTTGAGTTCTTTTTTCTGGCAGCCCCAACCAAATTTATTGGAGACGATAAAGGCCGTGTGATCGGGATGGAATGCCTGAAGATGGAGTTAGGCGAACCGGATGCCTCCGGGCGACGGCGACCGGTGCCGATGGAGGGCTCGGAATTTGAACTGGAGTGTGATCTGGTGATTGTAGCTGTAGGCACCGGGGCGAATCCCATCCTGACGCAATCCACCGACGGGTTGAAGCTGAACAAGTGGGGCTACATCGAGGTGGATGAAAAAACCGCCAAAACCACCAAAAAAGGGGTGTGGGCCGGCGGCGACATCGTCACCGGTTCGGCAACGGTCATTTTGGCCATGGGAGCCGGCCGAACGGCATCTGATTCGATACATGATTACCTCACACTCGGCTGGTGATTTTCGTTTTTAAATGGATTTTTTTCCGATGAGCGTTGTTCTCCGCGAATTTCAGCCTTCGACGTACTACCAGTACGCCGAAGGCTAAAATTCTTGTGCGGCCGCGCTCATCAAAAAAAACCTCTCATTTAAAAACCGAAAATCCAAATTTTCACACAACAAAAACTGCGGCCGTGCAGGTTATATCTGCACGGCATTTTATTTTTAGATACCCCTATGCACTATGCGCTTGATCTTCTATCTGCCGGTATGCCTCCGGTATAAAATCTGATTCTTCCGCGATCTTGCGCAAAATTACTCGTTTCTGAATCAGAAACTACAATATATAAATTTAAATTTTACAATTGCCCTGGGATTGAAGTAAGAGGCTTTCCAGGGCAATTTTTTTTGGTTTGCAACCGAGCATATCGCAGCTTTTCAGGAGTCTCTAAAAGTTTGTTAAAGTTGGAGTCACATGGGATTTTGAGGCTTCAAAATATTTGGGATTACCTGGCGATATATGTAATAAATTGCGGTTATCTCTTCATAGCCGATTTATAAACTTCAGCCTAAGAGTGGGTTTCGTATGGCTAATGTACAATCTCAGGAAGTTACTTTGATTGCAGTGTTTCACCAGCGTAGCTG
>JASFIV010000146.1:0-11410 GCA_050122475.1 Desulfobacterales bacterium
CCGCGATAGTCAGTTCAAAGCCGATTTAGATGTGTTTTTCTTTCGACCGGCATTTGAAATTTCCCCCGACCAGCCCATCGTTCAGGGCGTCCAGCGGGCTTTCGAATCAACTTGCAACCGAACCCCTAAATTTAAAGGAAACTGGGCCTGGCTGGATTCTGCGATTTTGGCGCAAGCCGGCATTCCGGCCGTTATTTTCGGTCCCTCCGGCGATGGTGAACATGCAGCCGTAGAGTATGTGGATGTGGATTCGGTCATCACAACCACCCAGGTGCTGGTTCAAACCATAATGGATTTCTGCAATTCGTAGCTAGCATATGAAAAAAATAATGGTACGCCTACCCATTTTTTATCTGATTATCGTATGCGGTATGTATTTTTTGCAGGATTTTTTTATTTATCACCCCAACCGCTCGAATCCAGAAACCATTGCACAGTTGGCGCAAAATAAAAATCTGCGCATCTGGCCGGATACGATTGGCACTTACCGCGGATTCGTATCTGAAGGTACATCCGGTAAATCCCGCGGCACGATAATCGTGTTCCACGGCAACGCGGGTAACGCCCTAAACCGCTTGTACTACCCTGCTGCCCTCAACCGACTCGGCTATCGGGTGCTTCTGGCTGAATACCCCGGTTATGGCGCCCGCTCGGGAAAAACCGGCGAGCCTCAGTTTACGGCAGATGCAGTTGAAACCATCCGGCTGGCGTTAAAAGAATTTGGCCCACCGATCTTTCTTCTGGGAGAATCTCTCGGGTGTGGTGTTGTGTGTGCAGCGGTGGCCAACACGAATGCCCCCATCGAAGGGATTGCCTTGATCACCCCCTGGGATACATTGCCGAATCTGGCTCAGGATCAATACTGGTTTTTGCCGGCGCGCTGGATTGTTAAAGACCGTTATGATAACGTGGCAAACTTGGCAAATTATCAAGGCCCGGTTGCCGTCATATTGGCCGGACAGGACGAGATCATCCCAAACCGGCTGACCCGTCGCCTCTACGAGGCCTTGTCCGGACCAAAGCGTCTGTGGACATTTGCAGAGGCAGGCCATAATAGCTGGCCATCCGGCTCGAACGAGGCCTGGTGGGCTGAAATGATGAACTTTTTGCGGCCAGCGGCTGCCGGGCATAAGACCAAATAGCGATTGCAGAATCTAGCATTAGACCCTACACTGGGTTACAGAATTCCGTAATATGTTTTCGCATGAAGGAGATGGCTAATGAGTGAATTTAGTGAGCGATTGATTCAGTTGAGGACTGAGAGCAAATTAAGCTTAACAGAAATCTGTCGGGGAGCGGGCATTCCGCCATCCCGCTTAGTCGAACTGGAAAGAGGAATCCGCATTCCGACATCCGGGCAGATTGAACATCTCGAAAATTATTACAACGTCAATTCTGGTGAGCTGGTCGAGCTGGCCAAAGCATTAGAAAAAACAGATTAAAGGACTGGCAGACGATCAGTACGGCTTTTATTCTCAACAAAGGACAAAAGGCTCAGACCGTCACTTTAAACCGGGTCATCAATGGTCTGGGTACGGTTTGGGTTGATGACATTCTGCGCGCTAAAAAATCCTTACCGTAACACGACCGCTTCTAGCGTAACCCCACATTATTCGACTAAAACACAATCCGTCGAGCTCAAAACCGGCATTGCCGCAGCCGTTAGTCACCGCCTTCATTGAGACTGCATCCCGCGTTCAAACAACGAAATCAGCTGATATGGAAACCGTTCAACCCCTCAATCAACGCACCTGTGGGCTGAATGAATCCGCTTATCTTACATTTTTAGTAGTAATTTCCAAGATTTGTGGTATAATTAGAGCATAAATTGTCTGAGCTCGGTAATTTGGAGTAGATTCAATGGATTATGATTGGGAATTGAGCGAGCGCATACAGTGCAGTGAGGCTGAAAAGAAAGAATGCATGACACTCGTCGCCGAGGTCGTTGCCATGGCCAACAAAGCCAAACGCAACGGCCTGCTTTCCCTGGTGCAGGAAGCTGAAGAAACCTCTCACTTCCTTTTACGTAAAGGACTTCAGCTGATCCTGGAGGGTGTCAATCCGCAGATGGTGGAAAAAACCCTGCAGCAGTATATCCTATCGGGCAAGCATCGCGGAAAGGAATTTTTACAGCGCTGTATCATCGCCGAAGGCGTTTTGGCCATTCAAAACGGTATCAATCCCAACATCATAAAAGAACTGCTACTGTCTTTATTCGGCGAAGAGAGCTATGCGTCCTACGAGCATGGATTCGGCGATGGAAAAGTCGACCGCAGAAAGGCTTTTTTTAAAAAAATCCAAAAATCCAGAGCCGCTACTCCCCTGAGCTCCAAACTGGGGCATACCATTCTACAACTCAATGACCGGTCCATACAACAATGCCTGAAAGAGATCAGCACCGTCGATCTGGCTCGGGCCCTCAAAGGAATCGATGGTAAAGCCCAGATAAAAGTATTCAAAAATCTGCCCAAACGCTCCGCAGCCATCTTGCAGGAAACCGTCGAGCACCTCGATTTGATGCGCGATTCCGAAATGACCGAAGCCCAGGAGAAAATGCTCCTGGTTATTGCTGAATTGGAAAAGCATCAGGAAGAGCTGATCTCTCCCAATTGACCTCGAGGTTGAGCCCGTTACCCGTTGGCCCGTTTTCCAGTTAAAAAAATCAGATCTTTTCCTATTTAACCGGCTTAACCAGCTCAACCGGCTCAACTGGCCAACCTAAATGGGTAATCTACTATTTTTTTGATCGCTTTTCGTATATTTACATAGATATGGCCGATGCCAAACTATTTATAATCCACCAGGGGGCCCTGGGCGATGTGGTTTTAACCTTCGCGGGTCTCATCGCGCTTCGCAAAAGATTTAGCCGCATCGATATCCTTTGTCAGGGTCAGATCGGAAAACTGGCTGTCAAGCTTGGGCTGGTTGATAAGGGCTACCCGCTGGAGGCGGCTTATTTTGCCACCCTTTTTTCCGATACGGTCGATACAAAATTTAAAGAACTTATACGCAGCTATTCAAAAATAATCGTCTTTTCTTTCTCCGCAGAACTCGAAAACATCGTCAACCAGCTGGCTGCCAGACCGTGCTTGCGGATACCGCCGCGGCCACCGGCCCGGGACCGCATCCACGTGGCTGAATTTTTGATTCAGAAGCTTAACGCCGGCGGATTGATTGAAACAACGAATGCAAATGACGTGGTGACGCATTGGCAACAAAATAAGGCCCGCAGAGCGGAACGGTCAGTCGATGGCACCAGAATCATTGTTCACCCGGGCTCCGGCAGCGTTCGCAAGCGCTGGCCTCTGGACCGTTTTTTAGAACTGGCAGAGGTGATCGAAAGGAGGGGATTGAGGCCGCAGTTTGTATGCGGCCCGGCAGAGTCGGATCTGGATGCCGAAATAAGTAACCGAAACCGGCAGGTACACCGGTTCAGCGAACTGACGGATTTGGTCGCTTGGCTAAAAACCGCAGGCGGGTATATCGGCAATGACTCCGGCATAAGCCACCTGGCGGCGTTTTTAGGATTGCCCAGTGTGGTCATATTCGGCCCGGCGGATCCAAAGCGCTGGAAACCACCGGGGCCGCGGGTTCAGATTGTGCGCCCGGCCCTTGATTGTGAGCCGTGCTTCGAGGTCGAGGCGAACAACTGCGATCAGCCCGCCTGCCTGACAGATGCCACCCTGGAATCAGTTCTTCAAGCATTTGATGACGTGTATATGAGCTGACGATTGCAGATGAGCCGTCGTGTCGTAAGTGCAAATATAGGATTTGACCGGTCACAGGACAATGTGCTAATGGCCCTTACCGATTCTGTATTTGGGAAAAAAGAATGAATCTCAAAGATAAGTTAGCCGCATTGGACCAAATTTATCATATCTATGATCGTTTTATGACCGGACAGGAGCTCGCTTGTAAAAAAGGCTGCGCCCATTGCTGCACCACCAGTGTGACCCTGACCACGATTGAGGGCTATAAAATCATCGAGCAGCTGTTACCAAAAAAAGATGTGGCTTGGACGGGTCAGATTCGCCGGGCATCCGAACAAGCGCATTTCCGGCCCCAAATCACCACCAACCAGCTGGCCCAAATGTGTGCTGAAGGCATCGAGCCTCCGGAAGAAAAGCAGCCCGAACACAATACGTGCCCCTTTTTAAGCCATGACCAATGCCCCCTGTACCATGTCCGCCCATTTGGCTGTCGTTGTCTGGTATCGCGCCATGATTGCGGCGAGCATGGCTATGCGGACATCGATGATTTTGTGCTGTCAGTCAACACCGTTTTACTGCAATCCATCGAGCACCTGGATGCCGATGGTTGCAGCGGTAATATGCTGGATGTTCTTATGGTCATGACCGGGCAGGAAAACCGGCAGGCTTATAAAGAGGGTAAATTGGATTGCACATCGACCGGTCTGATTCAAAATCAGCCCTTGAAGATCCTGATGATCCCCCCGGAGCACCGCACCCGCATGAAGCCCATCCTGCAATCCCTGCGCGACATTCGGTTCTGAGGATCTAATTTTATCGCGGTTTTTAAACTATGGGTCTAATCTGTGTTAATCCCACGCCCGCCATGCAATGCCGCAAGGCGAGGCGGGCGGGTGCGTAATCTGCGGATAATAAATCCACGAGTTCAATATATTCTGAGTTGGTGCTTTGAGCTTTCAGCTTTGAATTTGTTTACGCTGGGTCTCTGCGGTGAGAATAAAATGTCATTCTAAGCTTTCACCTGGAAGAAGGATTCATCAAACTCAGGCCGGTCTTTGTAACGGCTGTAAAAAAAGCCCGGTAGCTGCTCAATACTTGCAAATAGTCCCGGATCGGCATCGATACCGGCTTTGTGAAGCGCCTTCAGCATGGCGTCGGGAGATGGCGGACAGCCCTTGACGGCAATCAGCTCCTGGATATCGGGGTTGTCCTTATGGGCCTGGTACATGCACTTGCCTAACAAAATGGTCTTTTTCATCCCGGAGGCCGGCTGCATGGATTTGCCGGTCAAAATCTCGACATCTTCCCAAGCTTTACCCTTCCAGGCAGCGCCGATCGCCGCCAGCATGACACCGTTCACACCGGAGCAGTAGGTGCACATCGACAGATCGTATTTACGGTAGTAAACGCCTTTGAGTCCCTTTTTGACCAGCGGCAGCGGCAGGGTGGCGTCTTTGGAATCCGCGTAAATAAAATCGTGTTCGTGAAATTTTGCCAAGTCAGTGATGCTTTCCCCCTGAATGTCGATATCGGAAAGATCAACGGGCCGGCGGCGGTTGTAGGCGGCATGCATCAGATGGGGGACCTGCTGCGGCTCATAACCGAGCAGTCTGGCCCCCACCAGGTCAGCGGCCAGCACATCGGATGAGGCCACCAGCAGATTGCTGCGGTGCATGCGGCCGTCCGGGCCGGGCCCGCGCTCGCAGGTATAAATTCCATCCTGTAATGTCAGCATAGGCGGCATTTTATCGGCCAGCTTGGCCACCCAGAAATGCAGGTCCTTGCCCGCGGTCATCGTATGGCACCTTTTGCGCGAGGGGATATCGATGGTGCCCTTCAAATTTTTAATACCCAGGCTGACCACAGTCTGATTGTGGGCTTTCATCACCGGCAAATCGACGACAAAGTCACTGTTTAAAATATCGCTGTTGAAGTTCAGCGCAACCCCATCGCCCAGATCAATTTTTTCAAAGGGTCTTTCAAAAAAATTGATATATTTGATGCCGTACTTTAATTTCAAAACCCCGTATCCGAGGGTTTCAAAGGCATGTGCCGGAGTGGAGGTATCTTTGGGGCGCATCGTGACCATGCCCTCCCCGATGGTGATATCGTCAATTCCCCGTTCTTTGAGTAAAATGATGATATCTTCCACGACCCGGGAAGTGGTGATCACCCCCCACTTGGGAAAAGCAACGGCCCGGGTCCAGAAGACGATGTTGGGCTTGATAAATACCCGGGCCCCAGCCGGCATGTGGTCCAGACCGGCGCATAAATCAACCGCCTTGCGTACCGATTCGAGCGGTTTTTCATATTTCACTACGGCAACTTTGTACTTCTTCATCCCTATTCCACGTTACAAAAGTTTCGGGAGTTCGTTAACAGGTTCAAAGGTTCAGAGGTTACTGGCTGCTTGCTGCTGGCTGCTGGCTTCTGGCACAGGCGAGCGGGTATTGAATAAAAAACTTTTGCGCCTTTGCGGCTTTGCGTGAGGCCAAAAAAAATTAATATAAAATATGAAATAGTTTTGCGGCATTCGCACCACAAATCTGCTCCATTTCCATATCCGACAATCCGGCGGCCTTCATCTCATCAATATACCGTGCAGGCGGTAAAAGCGGAAAATCGCTGCCAAACAGGATTTTTTCCACCCCGATCAATTCAATTGCCAGGCGATATACCTTCGGATCGTATAAATAAGGCGAGGCGGCCGTATCAAAAAAGACATGTTGTAAACGCTGTTTGACCTCTTTTTTCAGAAGGCTGTAAAAAAACAGCCCGCCACCCCAGTGGGCCAGAACAATTTTGTTTTGCGCAAAGGTATCAATCAGTTGATAGATTTGTGCCAAGGTATTGGGGGTTTTACCGGGATAGGTATGCCCGATGGGCTCATTGGTGTGAATCAGAACCGGCCGATCCAGATCTCTACAAATCGCCATTACCGGCTGCAGACGGTCCAGCGCAGAATGATCAATCCCGCTCTGATAAAAGGCCAGCTCGCCGATGCCGGATAATTCGCCCTGTTCGAGGCAACGGTGAGTTTCCGCAGCGGCGCCCTTGCAAGAGGGGTCAAAACACCCCAGCCCGATAAAACGGTCCGGGTACCGGTTGACCGCCTGGCTGATATAATCATTGTGTTTTTTAAAAAGGCTTTCATCCTTCCAGGGAAACCCAAAAATGACGGCTTTTCCCACCTGGTTGTCATCCATTGCGGCCAGCATTTCCTTAGCGCCGATCAGCCGAGACTTGGTCGATTGATACAGCTTTTTAAATGCCGGCTCTTTTATAAAATAATCTTCCCGACGGGTACGGATCTCTTTGGGGAAAATATGGGTATGAACGTCGATGATCTTCAAGCTGGCGCTCCGGGTGTTAAATTTTAATTTTGGTTATGCAGAAAGCGCAAGTGAAGCACCTATGACCACGAAGGGCACGAAGGACACGAAAGGATAATAGTAAAAATATGTTTTCCCCTTTGTAATCTTCGTGTTCTTCGTGGTGAGATATATATCAGTTGTGTTCAACTTGAGTTTGCCAGATGACCGCGTTTTAATGTTGTGGCAGGTGGATATTGTTATGGGAAAGGCCATCAAAATTCAAACAAAAAATAACGGCTAACCAGTTTTTTCTGATTAGCCGTTAAGGAGGAGAACAGATGAAGAAATTATTAGGCTGCACTTAAGGGTGTTGCAAAACCCTTGCCAAAAATGGTTTCAATTCCTGTAATTATGTTATTTTTTTATAATTTGTATAAAATTCAATTGGTTATAAATATTAAGCCTTCCGTCGTCTTCGGCCAAAAAATTGCCGGAGTCAAAATAATGAGGCTTTCAAGTTCATAATTTTTAACCGAAAATACCTGTAAATTAAAAAACCTATTGTTTTTAAACCATTTATTTAATATGGGGTGAGGTTCAAAATTTTGAACCCGGCTGTTTGCCGTCGTCAAAAAACAGCATAATCATTTAAAATTATACATAAAAATAGGGTTTATAACCATGAACTGGCAGTCGGCTGGACGATCAAAATGTCCCAACATAACCATTGCGACAGCCGGCATTCTGTAAATCAGATTGCATATAAACACTCTAAAACACCCCATTTTTCAAAAATTATCGTAACCAAATGGTTCCTTTGTGACTTTACATGGTGTTATTAGAGCAATTATCAGGCCAATTATTTTCAACCAGGACTTTGCCGCTATAGTCGAATGAAATCCGCAAAAGACATAAAAAAAAATCCGATGTTCTGGTATCTGGCAGTGCTGACCATCTGCTCCACCATCGGATTGCAGACCTGGCAGACGCTGTTCAACAATTTCGCCGTGGATATTGCCGGCCTGGATGGAAATCATATCGGCGTTATTCAATCGGTGCGGGAAATCCCCGGATTTTTAGCCCTGCTGGCGGTCTATGTCATCATGATAATCCGGGAGCATCGGCTCTCAGCACTGTCGATTCTATTGCTGGGATTTGGGCTGGCACTTACCGGCTCATTGCCATTTTATGCCGGGCTCTTATTGACCACCCTGCTCATGAGTTTTGGGTTTCATTATTACGAAACCACCAATATGTCCCTGACGCTGCAGTATTTTGATGAAAATGCATCTCCATGGGTTTTTGGCAAACAGCGCAGTTATGCCGCCGCCTCCAGCATTGCCGTGGGGTTAGCCATATATTTGATGGCTTTTATTCTGAGTTTTGCCCAAATCTACCTGCTGATCGGCGCGCTCATCATGGCCGCATCCATCTGGGCCCTGACCCGCAAACCCGCCCAAGAAGATGTGGTTCCCCAGCACAAAAAAATGATATTTCGCAAAAAATACGGCCTATTTTATTTTCTGACCTTCATGGCCGGCGCGCGACGCCAGATCTTTATTGCTTTTTCAGTCCTGTTGATGGTGCAAAAATTTCAGTACTCCGTTCAGGAAGTCACCCTCCTGTTTGTGATCAACAACCTGATCAATTATTATCTAAGCCCCCTGATCGGGAAAAGCATTATCCGCTTCGGTGAGCGCAAGGTTTTGTCCCTGGAATACGCCAGTCTAATGTTCATCTTCGTTGCCTATGCTCTGACCGATTCTAAATGGATTGTGGCGATCCTGTATATTCTGGACCATATTTTCTTTAATTTTGCGATTGCCATTCGAACCTATTTCCAGAAAGTCGGCGACCCCCGGGATATTGCCCCCAGCATGGCCGTGGGTTTTACCATCAATCACATCGCCGCTGTTTTTCTGCCGGCACTGGGGGGCTTTCTGTGGATGGTGGATTATCGCATTCCGTTTTTGGGCGGGGCGGCCCTGGCATTCATATCATTGCTGGCGGTGCAGGGTATTGATAAAAGCATCCGGTTCAAAAAAAGGGCTTCTTAACAGCTAGGTCAAATAAAAAGTAACGTGGTTATCTGGAAAACTCCAGTTTAATATACCCGATATGGTTCTCACCACAAAGAACACGAAGATCACAAAGGGAAAACACATAATTTTGCTTTTGTCTCTTCGTGCCCTTCGTGGCTATATGAGCTTCGCTTGAGCTTTTCGCATAAGCGTAAAAAGCAAAACGCCAGCCGGCTATATGCCCGGCTGGCGTTTACGGTTCGATAGAAGGTAACCGGATTCAAGCGGTCACCATTATCGCTTATCCTTTGAGCGACATCGCCTGTTGAATGACGTTAAAATAGGCCCGCTCAGATACGCTGCCCCAGGTGCCGACGACCTTCTGGAAATTGGCAAAGGACTCAGCGACCTTTTTGGCCATGGGGCTTTTGGCGGCTTCTTCCTGAACCACATCAACCGCCATCTTGCGCAATGTCGCCAGAACTTCATCCGGAAACTGGATGACTTCGACTTTATGCTTGTTGATCAAGGTTTGCAGGGCCGCACCATTCTGAGCGTCAAACTGCGTCAGCGTCCATTGTTCGTTCTCCATACAGGCCGCATTCAGAATGTGCTGCAGGTCTACGGGCAAGCTTTCATAGGCCTTTTTATTGAAAAAATATTCCAGGTAGGTGCCTGGTTCGTGCCACCCGGGATAATAATAATATTTGGCGGCCTGATAAAATCCCATCCGCAGGTCATGCAGGGGGCCCACCCACTCAGTGGCATCGATAACGCCGCGCTCAAGTGAGGTGAAGATTTCACCGCCGGGCAGCAGTACCACCGTACCACCGGCCTTGGCGACGACTTTACCGCCCAGGCCCGGGATGCGCATTTTCAACCCTTTATAATCCGCAATCGTATTGATCTTCTTGTTAAACCAGCCGCCCATCTGAACGCCGGTGGAGCCGCCGGGGCGCGGAATCAGGTTAAAAGGTGCATAGGTTTCCTCCCAGAGCTTGAGGCCGTCTCCGCCATGAAACCAGGCGCCCATACCCTGGGCATTCATGCCGAAAGGCACGGCCGCAAACCATTGGGTTGCGGGTTCTTTGCCGGCCCAGTAATAGGAAGCACCGCTGCCGACCTCAACTGTGCCGTCGGAAACCGCTTGGAAGCTTTCCAGCGGCGGAACCAGCTCGCCGCCTGCAAACACCTGGATCGTCAGGCGCCCGCCAGACATTTCATTCACCCTTTTTGCCAGGCGCTCGCAACCTTCCTGCAGCACCGGAAGCTTGGGGGGCCAGGTGGTGACCATCTTCCAGCGGTATTTTTTTTGAGCCAAAACTGCGGGCGCATTTACGGTTGTCGCGGCAACCGCGGCTGCACCCAGACCTGCTTTCTTTAAAAAATCACGTCTTTTCATGAATAACCTCCCTTTCCGATTGAGATGGAATTGCGCATGCAGATTCACTGATATCGCAAGCCACCGCTTTCATAGTTAAATTTCCGTCATTTTCCACTTCAGACTTCGGATCCTTGTTCGTTAGCAGAAAGACATCCCCAAAAATAGGTTATCCTTTTCGTTAGTCAAGGTTTATTTAAAAACCGTACCCCTGTCAGGGACCGAATACAAGCTTGGGCAGCCAGGTGGCCAGCTTTGGAAAGAAAACAACAATTCCCAGTCCGATGAGTTGAAAGAGGACAAACGGAATGATACCCCTGTAAATATGGCCGGTCGTCACCTCGGGCGGCGTCACCGCTTTTAGGTAAAACAGTGAAAATCCGAAAGGTGGCGTCAAGAATGAGGTCTGCAGGTTGACGGCCAGCAAAATGCAGAACCAGACCGGATCGTATCCGAAATCGATCATGATGGGTGCCAGAACCGGTACGTGAATAAAGGTAATTTCGATAAAATCCAGAAAAAAGCCGATGAAAAAGATCAGAATCATCACAATGGCCAGAACCGCACCTTGACTGTATTGATCGGCGATCCCGCCCAGGAATTCCCTGACGATCTCGTCTCCACCCAGGCCCCGGAAAACCAGGCCGAACGCAGCCGCCCCGCACAGGATAATGAAGACCATGCAGGTGAGGCGCACGGTGGTATGCATCACCTCGCGCAGGATTTTCAAGTTAAATTTGCGATTAACGATCGTCAGGAAGGTGGCGCCCACCGCGCCGACGGCAGCTGCCTCGGTTGGCGATGCGATGCCGGCAAAGATAGAACCTAAAACGGCCACCATCAAAAATAATGGTGGGAACAGCGCCCGGCCGACCTGGGCGGCCAGCTGGCGGGGTCCGATGGCCGCCAGTTCTTCTTTCGAAATGGCCGGCGCCACACCCGGTCGCAGAAACGACACAATCAGGATATAGATGATAAAAAGGC
>JASFIV010000147.1:0-11322 GCA_050122475.1 Desulfobacterales bacterium
CGGATAGAAATCAGCTGTTGACATCGCTATAAAAATTTCAGCTTGAGACTGTGATTCGTTATTCGCAATTAACATACATTTTACTAAATAACGTCTCTATTATTGTTCCGGATGACCATGACCGTATGGTTCGACCTTTGCAAAAGACGTGCAGCAACGCTCCGGAACATGTTCTGATATGAACCGTCCAGACCATGACTTTCCAATGCGATGAGGTCAACGTCCTCTTTTTTGGCAATGATCAAAAGGGTCCCCACCACCGGCCCATAGGCAATATAATGCTTGGTTTCGATTCCTTTTTCTTGAAATCTTGCTTCTATACCATTCAAATAAGATTCCATTTGCTTTCTTCGCTGGTTTTGTTGATGTAGTTTTGATTTGTCAATCACTTCGTCATACCCTAACATCAAGGGTTCTTCCTCAACCCGGAGCAGAAACACTTTTGCTCCGTACGCCCTTGCCAGATTCTCAACAGGATCCAAAATTTCTTCTGCCCGCTGTGACCCGTCCAAAGGGACCAGTATCTTTTTGTACATGTGACCTCCTGTCATGCCCAAATTCCGATTCTCAAATAATCTATTTTGAATGAAGATAAGCAGTTCATTTTGCGCCGGTTCAAATTTTTGTCGTTTGAGCGAAATTCGCTTTAAGAAAAAAATCTTTGATTTGTAAAGCCAATTTGCTTTTCTTTCATAAGTTACTTTCAGCATAAAATATGCCAAAGAACAGCCATACTAAATTTTATATTGAATCCAACAAGTTGCGCATTTATGCGGTGGGGTCGGCTGAAGCGTGGATGCTGTTTTTCGAAGGATTAAGAAATGAATTTTCGCAAAATCTCAAAAAATGGGCATCGTCGACTTAAATTCATCGTCAGGCACGCTTTGGAGAGAAGTTTCTCATGTAAAACTTTTTTCCTTCATATACTGCTTCGACAAGTTGGTTTTGCGCCATCAACTTGTGAACTATGTGCCAATCTTCACCTGTTCGCATCAAAAATTCATTGACCGCATCCTGCCGCATAGGATGCACGGCGGTAATGCTCAACAGATCATTCTCGGCATCACCCGTAAAGGCAAAGGAATTGCCTTCATAACCGATCAGATACTCCACCTGAAATCGCTTTTCGTCTAGGACCTGAAAAGCCTGGTTTAAGACATTCTCCTTAGGAGGTTGCACCCACTTCTCTGCGGGGGGCCTTGTCGGAACAGATAGATAAGCCCTACGGGGTTGGAGGTGGTTCAAAAAGACGGCAACTTTTCGCAGGTTTTTAGCGCCGTCATTGAGGTCTCTGACCAGCATGGTTTCGGTTACCAGAGTTCCTGAATAATCCTTAGCAAATGCAGCCATGTCTCTCAAAATAGCCTTCTGCTTCAGAGAACGCTGAGGACGATTGATCCGCTGCCATTTCTTTTCAATAAGGGTGTCAATTTTAAGGGAAACCCAATCCGCTTTTGCCAGTTCTGATCTCACATCTTCCCGCCAGATCAGAGAGCCGTTGGTGATAACGGCTATTTGAAGACCCAATGGTTTTAAAAGCTCGATTTCCTGGCCCAGATTGGCATCCAGAGTGGGCTCCCCATCGGGCACAAAGGTCAGATAATCAATCGATTCGCCTTTCTGCTGTGCCTTTTCGATTTTGTTTTCAACATCTCTAAGAATTTCTTCCGGCTGGTAGAACGCAGCTCGACCGATCTGCATTCTAGTAGTTTTGCCCACCTGACAATAAACGCAAGAATAGGTGCATATTTTGGCTGGAATATTATTAATTCCCAGACTGCGGCCCAACCGTCTGGAAGGCACAGGTCCAAAGCTGATCATAATATCTTCTTTACCCTTCGGCTAATTGCGAGCTTGTGTGAAAGCGATAGCGGCCTTCTATGCAAGAAATTAAACAACGACGCAAAGTACCATCTTAATGAATCGATAAGTCCCTCGCCTGATATTCCTTGAATGCCACCATAATTCCCGCCAGCATTGCTTTTCTTAATGAAACCGTTTCTGAAATTTTATCCTTTTTGGATTCAATTTCCTTTCCATTTTTTTGGGCAACAACATCATCAAGGATCGAATCGGTTTCAGCGCGCTGGGTCAACTTATCTAGTACATTGCTAGGCATCCTTCCCAGGCCTCTTTCATTCCACTCGTCAAAATAGAGACCAAAGTGCTGCATCAAATAACCTTTGCTTTGCTTTTTTGCCCATTCATAACCGGTCTTAAAGCCGTCTGATTCCGTTATCGCTTTATCATACCGAACAGCCTCGAGTTCCGCTTCAAATCCCCAGTGCACTAACATATCTTCTATGTCTTTCTCAGGAAATTGAGATTTAATTTTATCTAGGTGTAAGACATATCTTGCTATCCCGTGGGCGATGGTATAAATGATCTGGTGTTTCGATTCTGTGATGACTTTCGAATTTAAATAGACCAGCACTTTGACCGGATTAGCAAAGTCATATCGCAACACAGCGGCATCGAACATATCCTCATCGGCCAATATCTGAAAACGCTCATCGTTGAGAACTTCATCCCGCACAGCTTCCGGTAGACGTTCGAATACGGTTGTCAAATAGGGGAAAAACCGAAAATCACAAATCTTGAATCGATTGATCCTTTTGTCCATGATGCGTTCCTTTCACTGCTGGATATGGCTAAATGACAAGGCCACATCCCGTCAATTGCTCAAAAATGTTTTTGGATTTGAATTGATGTATTCATTAAGCACTTCATACCCCAGCAAATTTTTTGCTGACAGCGGAAACAGGGCTATTTTCTGGGTATTGAATTCATCTTTCACTTTTCGAGGAATTTTCATATCTTGCATTTTGTTGATGAACACCCCAGCAATATCAATTCCAATATCTTTTAATTTCTGTTTGATGCGAAAGGCTTCCGAAAAGGATAAGTCGTCGTCGTTCATGACCAGATTTATGCGGGTTTTTGCTGCCGTAAAATGGTCACGCAAGTGTTCGTATTCTTGGATCAGCAAGTTCAATTTATCTTTTATTTTATCCTGCTCGATTTCCTTACCAAACATCTTTATTTTAGATATAATTTCTTTTTTGGCGTAAATTTTATTTCTCAGTTTTAGCAACTCCTCCAGCCAGATTAAGGTGATCGACGGCAGGCAGAAAAATCTCAGGGTGAGGGCGGTGGGGGCCATGTCGAACATGATGACATCCTTATCTCCGTAAGTGTGGAGGATATCTTCAAAAGCTAAAAGCAAGGCATATTCTTCCAAGCCCGGCGAAAACTGCAGAACGTTGAAATAATTTTGCAGATTAAATGCGCTTTCGTAGGTATAGGTTTGCTTGATCGTTTTTTCGGTTTTTTTCAGATACTTTTCTATCCAGAAATCGACATCGACTTCTTTGACTTCCAGGTAGTCTGCCACACGTTTCGGTTTTTCAGAGAAATTTTCCTGGAAAATATCACACTGGTTGTGGGCCGGATCCATTGAAACCAGCAAGGTATCTCGGGCATTTCGCGCGAATTGGATGGCCGTGACGGCGGAGGTGGTCGATTTTCCCACACCGCCTTTGCCGATAAAAAATTGGATTTCAGGGTTCATGTTGTAATTTTTCTGCCACCTATCGCAAAGAGACCGCCGAATTTTTTTATCGCTGTGTTCCCGACGGTTTCTGCGGCTAGCATTTTTTTCTAATCGATGTCCAGCACGGAAAACAAATCCCCCAATGGATCGTGCGCAGTGGTTACCTTTTCCAGCATGATCTGAAATTCTTGATCCATAGCGGGCAAAAGTTCCATCGTGATGTGAATCGGCGGCGACGGTATGCCGATGAATGCCCCCAGCACCAGAATGGCAAAAATGTTATCCAGCTCTTCGACCTCGTATTCAATGGTCTCGACGGCCTTGGCGCGCATGACTTCATCGCTGATCCTGAACGCCGCTATGATTTTATCTTTAATAATCTTTGATATCGAAATCACATTCATTTCAGATATCCTGAAGCGAGCTTCCGCTGACTCTAAAAATACGCCGGTCAAATGCCAGGCGTTTTTTTGAGGGGAAAAAATAGTAAATGGCATAAAGCCCCATCAGAATTGCAGCGGTCGTATAGAATTTTGAAAACTCCAGTACATAAGCGACTAAAGCCAGATAAGGTGTTACCAGCGAAATGGTTATCAAGCGCCTTTCAAATTTGATAAAGTCTGCTTCTGAAACCATTTTTTGGTCACGTTTTTGATGGGCAAAGTGGCTACGGTAAAACAGCGGTAGTGCGAGCGCCCACACAGCACACAGAATAAAAATCGCCAGCTCCAATATACCCATGTTTTCCATTCGATTAATTTGCAAGAAATCGTGTGCTTTGGCCCCATACACAATAATAAAGCCCAGAAGGGATGGTATTAAAATGATAAAATAGGTTTTTTTGAGTTCCGCCGTCATTATTGTCAATCCTTCAAAAAATAGCCGCTTGACCCGCATTCCTTCACCGAATTGGCCTCAGCGGCCCGGGCCGGCTCGGCAATGACGTGCTGGCAGGAATGGGGCAGTTTTACGGTTACCGATCGACCGATTCTGCCAGCACGCCACTGTATTGCGTCAATTTTAGTCTTACGGTGCTGCAGGCGCCGGTTCCGCCGGTGCTTCATGGGTCACAAAGAACTTGATCACACCTTCGACTGCTATCCATACGGCAATTGCCAGGATACATAAGTTGATGGCTTGCAACAGCACGTTGTGAGTCGCACCATAGGAGACCTGGTTTAACAACAACGCCCAGATGGTCATTACCGACATGAACACGGCCGGCAGGCCGGCGACCAACCACTTCAGTCCGCCTCTTGATTTGAGATAGAGCGTGATGATGATCAACGCTAAGGCCGCCAAGGTTTGATTCACAGCCCCAAACAGCGGCCATAATTTCAGGGCGCCTTTACCGCTGGCCCCTGTGGCAAAGGCCAGGATGAGTGCGCTGCCAACCGCTATGAGGGTCCCAACATGCCGGTTGCCCAGGGCTTCAAGTTTGATACCGCTTCCCAGTTCCCCGATGACGTAACGCTGTATGCGCGTGGCTGTGTCGAGGGTGGTGCCGGCAAAAGATGCCACAAACACACCCATAATGGCCAGGGCGAATTTCTTGGGGATTCCCACCGCCATGATCATGTTGGCAGATCCGTCCACAAAGGCTCGAACGGTGTTGCCGATGCCGCCGGCGGCCGCCCACGACTGGTAGTGCGTCGTCCAGGCGGCAACACCGGTGAGTGTTTCGCCGGATTTAGACAGGTAGCCGAGCCCCACACCGGCAGCGCAGGCGATGATCACCAGGGTGGCCAGAGTTCCTTCCACGAGCATCGAACCATAGCCGACAAAAAGAGAATCTTTTTCGCTGCGCACCTGCTTTGCCGTCGTTCCAGAAGAAACCAACGAATGGAAGCCGGAAATGGCCCCGCAGGCGATGGTGATGAACAGAAACGGCCACATGGGCGGGGTTTCCGCCGGTTTCAACTGCACCGCCGGTGCAACGATTTCCATACCTTTGCCGAAGCTGGCGAAGATGACGCCCAGTACCAGAAGGGCCATTGCAACAAGAAGTTGATGGGAGTTGATAAAATCGCGCGGCTGCAGAAGGGTCGTCACCGACAAGGTCGAGGCAATGTAAGCATAGACCAGCAAAATGATGGTCCACACGCCCGTGTCGGGTATCCCGGCAATGGTGGGCATCGCGAACTTCAGATAAGGTCCTAAAAACACAAACACGTACATCGCTAAGACCGCGTAGATGCTCCAAACGGCAGTATTGGCGCCTTTTTTGTAGATCATATAGCCCAGCACCAAGGCAATGGGGATCTCCATCCAGACGGCCAGGACCGACTGGGGATACATGGAAAAAATGATGGCGATCACCAGGCCGAAGATGGCGATTACAATCCAGAGCTCTAGAAATACAATCAGGAAGAACAGGTATTTGGTGCGCACGTTGACGTATCTGGATGTGAACTCGGATATCGATTTGCCCTGGTTGCGCATGGATATGATCAGAGACCCGAAATCGTGGACAGCCCCCATCACAATGCTGCCGACAAAGACCCAGATTAGCGCCGGTGCCCAGCCCCAGATAATGGCGATGGCCGGACCGACAATCGGACCCGTGCCGGCAATGGATGTGAAATGATGCCCGAAGATGACTTCTTTTTTGGTGGGCACATAATCCCGGCCGTCCTCGAGCTCAACCGATGGTGCCTTGGCAGCGCCGGACAGAGCAAAGATCTTGCTGCCAATGTATTTGCCGTATAACTGGTACATGATAATGTACCCGGCAAAAGCCAGTACCATAATTGCTAATGCATCCATAGCTCATTTCCTCCTTTTAGATTTATAGTCGTTGCCAAAAAACGTTCCGATTGTAGGACGTTTTTTTGCGACAACACTTATGCCGCCATCCTTTTTTCGGAAAATTATAATGACAAGCGGTATAAATTTTACGGCCGGTGCCGCTTTAAAAGGGTTTTCTACAGGGCAAAACGTGTATGACAAGCACCGGATTTCGTAAAATATATATTATGCCGATTCAAGCTCGCGGCGCGCGGCCATGTCCACCAGTATTCGTTCTCTGGCTCTGTCGATGCCGAGCTCGCTGCGCTTCCTGTCGATATGGGCAATCATTTTTTGAGCATGTTTAATCGGATCGACTTCCAGGTCCCACATCCCGCCGTACATTTTTTCAAATGCATTAAACAGGTAATCTTTAAATACCGGCGCACCAGATACCGGCAGGGTGACACCGAAAACCGTGTAAACACCGGAGGCCACAAAATAATGGCCGATACTAATGGCTTTTTCACTCATCCACTCCGGCGCACTTCCGGCTGCCGGTAGATCACTGATGTCGTTGCCCAGGCCTCCGGCCTTGACCACCTCTGCGGCCGCGAGCAGGATGCGGCTGTTGTCGACACAGGATCCCAAATGCAGCACAGGCGGAATACCAACTGTTTCACATACCTCTGCTAAGCCTGGCCCACAGTATACAGCAGCGGATTCCGGTGTCAGCAGCCCCTCCATGGCGCAGGCAATTGCATTACAGCCGGTCGTCAAAACGATCACATCGTTTTTGAGGAGCTCCTTGACGATCCGGATGTGGCTTTCGTTGTGCCGGGTCCTGACGTTGTTGCATCCGACCACACCGCCGATGCCGCGGATGCGACCGTTGATAATGTTGTCATTCAATGTGTAATAGGAACCGCGAAATATCCCGCCCAGATGGTATTCGACGGATTCCACGCCGAAACCGGCCACAATCGGCGATTTTTGCTTGGGGATCATCACCTCGGATTTGCGGTTTTCAAAATTGTCGATCGCCAGCTTGACGATCCTTTCGGCGTCTTCCAGCGCATGATGCTCGTCGAATTCAATGTGGATGACGTTGTCCTGTTCCATGCGCGCAATCGGGTGGGTGGTAATCAATTTGGTGTGAAAGCATTTAGCCACATTCGCAAGATTCTGAAATATGCACTGGATATCGACCACCATGGCATCACAGGCACCGGTGATGATGGCCAGTTCCTGCTGCAGAAAGGTCCCACACAGCGGCACTCCATGGCGCTGTAAAATTTCATTGGCCGTACAGCAGATACCGGAAAGCTGAATGCCCTTGGCGCCTTTAGATATGGCATAATCATGCATTTCTTTTTTTTGGGCGACTGCAACGATCATCTCGGACAGCACCGGCTCATGACCGTGTATGACGATATTAACCATATTTTCTTTCATGACTCCGAGATTGGCTTCGGATGCCAGCGGATAGGGCGTTCCAAAAAGAATATCCTGTAGCTCAGTGGCGAGCATTGAGCCACCCCAGCCGTCGGCGATAGCCGCGCGGGTGCCCTGTTTCATCAGGTTTTTATAGTCCTGATCCACGCCGATGTGCGTGCGATGCATAATTTCAACAATTTCGCGGTCGATGTTGCGCGGCAAAACCCCCTGCTTTTTCCACAGCTCATATCGCGGCTCGGGAGCGCGTTTGGCAAAAAGCAGTTCACCTTCCGCCTTGCCCCATTCATTCAGCGCTTTTTCACCGACTTCTACGGCAATTTCGTCCAGATCCCGATCGAGCTGTTCACCGTCGACCTCTACCGTTGTATCGACGCCCAGCACCTGGGCCACTTCGATAAGCTTCTTGGTGTCCTTGATCTTATAAGCATCTGTTTCATTGCGAGCAGCGGCCATAAAGACTTCGGCAACAGACCTTCCATGATCCGAATGCGCGGCCGCGCCACCGGCAATCATGCGGATAAAGTTGCGGGCCGCGATGGTATTGGGGGTTGCGCCGCAAATCCCCTTGCGGGTGTCTTCGCCTTCAATGCCGCCTTTGGGAAGCGGCAGCCGGCAGGGCCCCATGCCGCAGTTTTTGCAGCAAATCCCCTGGCTCCCGATATTGCAGGGTTTCAGCGTAACGGCCCGGTCGAAGGCGGTCTCCACCCCCAAGTCATGGGCGCGTTGAATCATCTGCTGGCTGGCCGGATCAATGGTGGCCGCCACAGGATCGGCTAATTTCTTGGCTTTGGGCGCTTCTGTTTCGGTTTTTTCTGCCATGGGAATCCTCCTTCATGCTGATGGTTAGCGCTTATTGTTGACGCACTGATATGCTAAAGACGTGATGGCTTCAATCATCGAAAAAAATGACTGTGGGCCGCAGGGCTCGTTGATTTTTTCAATAAATTGCAAGATATCCGGTTGATTTGGAAAGCAAATTCTGCATGATACATGCCATTGAGGGCTGTTTTCTGGATATTATTAAATTACAGACAGTTATGTTTAGTTTCGATCGGGATGGTTTCGTTGAGAGGCAGGAAGTTAGAAAAAGTTCGAACTCATCATTCGCAAAATTTCGAAAATCAAAAACACGATATCAACAATTCAGCAAAGAAGCGTAGACGCTGCGTGCAATCAGAATAGGCGCGAAACGCCCTGCGAAAGACAGCGGAGGGGGTCTGCAAAGAGGTGCTATACGTTAATGACCTTGTCGGCCAGCTGCATGGCCGTCACGATATCCAGCATATTGGTGGTTTCACCGACCTGTTTGTGCTCAAGAAGGTCAAAGTGGGTCAGGCAGGTGCCACAGACCAGAATCTGGAGTCCATGGTCCTGCAGCTGCTTGAGTTCCGCCAGGACCTCGGATCCCTCAACGGTGAGTTTTACACCATTGTTGATAAAGACCAGTCGCCACAGATCCGGACCCATTTCATTAAGGGTTCGGATGAAATTGTCCATCAGCTTCGATCCCAGCGTATCATCGCCGTATCCAAAGCGATCGGTGGCGATCATCACCATGATCTTTATCTGTCCGGCTTCGGTGACCGGCCCGCCTTGCGGTTCGGCGCGCAAAGTGGCATCACAACGACCGACGACGACATAGCCGTCGCTATCCGTTTCAAGGGTGCTTTCATAGCCCTGGGTTTCAAGAAAGCGTTGAACATTTTGCTGGGCGGCCGCATTGTCCACCACCACCCGGACGACATTTAGCCGCTGGGTTTCGATGGCGGTTTTGGCCTGCAGCACGGGTGCCGGGCAGGCAAGTCCCCTGGCATCGATTTCTTTCATGCAAAGCTCCTTTCTTGCATCGTGTTCGGTCAATTGAAAGAATTCACCCATAAATATCAAACACGAACAAAGCCGGTACACTTACTGTACTCTAATTTTTTCCGGTGCTGCGGGCAAGACGTCTCCAATGATGGCCGCTGCTTCTATACCGTTGGCATGCAGCTCGCCGATCAATTGCCTGGCATCAGCCCGATCCAGGCAGATCAAAAGGCCGCCGGAAGTCTGGGGATCGAAAAAAAGATCCCTTAGCAACGGATTCACCGATGAGGAAAATTCGACCATCGACTCCCGGAATTCCCGGTTTTTAAATGCACCCGCCGGCAGCAGTCCCATGGCCGCATATTCAATGGCCTCGGGTAAGATCGGAATGGTGTCTGCACTCAGCCTCAAACTGCAACCGGAGCCGACCACCATCTCAGCCAGATGCCCCAGCAGGCCGAAACCGGTGATATCCGTGCAGGCGTGCACGCGGTATCGATGCATCACCTCGGCCGCATCCCGGTTGAGCGCCGCCATCTGCCGTGTGACGCTTTCCGTCACTTCAGCCGGGGCGACACCGCCTTTTATGGCGGTGTTGATGACCCCGGTACCGACGGGCTTCGTCAACACCAGGCAGTCGCCGGCCTGTATATTTTTTTTGGTCAAAACGCGATCCGGGTGGATGAAGCCGGTGACCGACAGGCCGTATTTCAATTCGTTATCCTCCACGCTGTGTCCCCCCACGAGCACGACATCGGCCTCTTTGAGCTTATCCAGTCCGCCCTGAATGATCTGCCGTAAAATGGAGATATCCATCTGCTTGAGGGGAAAGCCGACCAGATTCATGGCCGTTTTGGGAACTCCGCCCATGGCATAGACATCGCTCAAGGCGTTGGCGGCTGCAATCTGCCCGAATTGATAGGGGTCATCGACAATCGGCGTAAAAAAATCCACCGTCTGAATAATGGCCAGGTCAGCTGAAATCTGATAGACGCCGGCGTCGTCCGGGCTATCCATACCGACAATCACGCGATCGTTGGTTGGAATCTCCAGACCGCATAAGGCGCGCTCCAGGTCCCCCGGAGGCAGTTTGGAGGCTCAGCCGGACCCCGCCACCGTCCGGGTCAGGCGTATGCTGTTGCTATCCGTCATAGGTATACTCCTGAATGGATTTATCACGTGCTTTTTCCTATGTTTTTTTATGCGGTTAATCAGCTGATTTGTAATCTTCTGTTCGCTCCCGCTGTATCGAACGATAAATTGTGAGAATATGCTCAAAACAATTTTATACATCCAAAATTTTAATAGGTCAAATAGATAATTTCAATATATTTGCATTGATCTATAGAAAATTTTAATCGATTGGATGAGTATGGCAGCTCATTTTTAACGCATAGAGCATGCGCATTTGAAGGGGGCATCCGCTCAAATCTGCTGCGGCCGTGTCAACTTCGATGCCTTCTGTGGTGTCTGCGAACCGTCGAAACTGCTGCAAATATTCATCTTGGACCTCCGGCAGAACAGTTGACGTCAAAAATTTTACTTTATGGCAGACAATTTTTGAATGTTGGCTGCGCACACCTTGAATTCCGGGATTTTGGCCACAGGGTCGCAGGCCGGATTCGTGAGCATATTGGCCGGGTTTTCGCCGAAATGAATGGGCACAAACAGCACGCCGGGTCCAACCTCGCTGCTGAGTTTCGCCGGTGCTTCGATGGTGCCCCGGCGCGATGAAAGGCTGACCATTTCTCCCTCTTTAATATCCAATTCCACGGCAT
>JASFIV010000148.1:0-11220 GCA_050122475.1 Desulfobacterales bacterium
CAAAGGTCTTCTCCTTTTCACCTGCGACATGAGTTTTCCCGGTAAGCCTGTTCCCGTTTTTATCCTTCCACACTAATCTTACTGGACGATTGCAATCTACAACAGCATTATTTAGTATTGTAATATTCTTTCGTTGTAACAAATAGAAGGCTATATTTAAAACCGAACTGTAATATGGAAGTGCTTCAAATGCATATACATGACCCTTATACACCAACTTCGATAAAGGTAACGCCCATGATCCAGCATGTGCACCTACATCGATGCATACATCGGATGGAATTATAAATTGTTGTATCGCTGATATTGCTGAAACCTTTAATTGGCCGATTAAGTGCCGTTTAATCCATATTATTGAATGAATTATCGTTTTCGGAGTTATTCGCAACTGCCCATGCTCCAAATAATTAGATAAGCATTACACTTATTAAAATACTAAATATAAGGTTTTAATATGTTCTGGTAGATATTCATAAAAACAGATAACATCAATTAGTCACTTCAGCTGAGACAATCAAAATTTATTTTATTTAATCAAAACGGCTAAAAGGTAGTTTTTTAGAAAAAATACTCCATGGTTGCTCACCTTGTTTTCCATAAAACTTTGCGACCCATCTATAATCCTTCGGAGATAATTTATAAAAGTCAACCTTCCATAAACTTTTCAAGTGAATTTACCTTGTGGCAATTTGAAGAAAAAAAATCTTAACACTTCGATTAAAAGAAAGGCGACTTATTAAACTGTGTCCCTTTTCCCAGAAGGTTATATATGCGAGCTTGTATAGGGCGGCGCAAGGGATGGCGCCACAGCGCAGGGCCGAGTATGGGAAATGGTAGTAACAGACAGATCAAAAACCGTATTGCCTCAGACTGACTCACCAGTGTGTGGAATATGTAGTATTCAGCCAAGACCAGCATGATGCTGGAACAGGCTACCTCAATAGCCTCTCGTGGTAGAATCATCCTCCAGGCGATCTTGTGCTCCCAATGAAAACCAACGACGACCAGTGCAGATCCAGATAATAAGGTGACTCCCATTCCATAGAGAATCCCAGCGGCTCCAAAGCTTGGCCCTAAGATCAAGCCCATAACCGCATTGGCCATTCCCATCCATACATGAGCGGCCGTGTTCCAAAAGACTCGCCCAGTACCCAGATTTGAAAAATAGGCGGGACTGGCAAAAACATTGAGCCCCCATGCCAATGCCAACGTGGACGAGAAAAGAACAAAAATCGATTCGTAGCGCCCAATCCAGATCTCCGACAATATGGGCGCCCAAGCGGCCACCAGCGCGTGGAGCGGCATTACAAACAAAAAAAGCATGCGGAGATTTGCTCGATACAAATCCTTCAACACCTGAGAATTTCGCTCGTTGAGCTCCGCCACTGCCGGTACAAGCACCTGATTGGCTGAAACTATGAGGAGGCGTACATTACGTACATACCTACTCGCCATGTCGTAATAGCCTGCCACGGAGAGCCCGCCAAATTTGCCAAGCAGTGCTTTAGTAACGGGCTCGAACAGCATCATTGCAATACTTCCTAACTGAAACTGCAGTCCATATCCGAACATCTCGTGGAAGGACCCCCGCCTCCATTTTCGTGGAATCTTGGGTAGTCCTGGGAGTATCCTTCGCAATAAAATCCAGCCAACGACCACCATCATCAGTCCCTGCCCAATTTGAGCCCAAGCAAGTCCTATCAATCCATATTTAGGTGTGAGCCACAATGCAGCTATCAAGAGCAGCATTTGCCCTGCCACAACGAGAAATGCCCTCCAATCATATCGCTGACAGCCATCCAGCCCTGATTGAATCACCGCGGCTATTGCTGTGAATACTAATGATATCAGCGCATATGGCAGAAGATCATGCGCATCGTTCAGTGCCTCACCAACAAAAAGACGATCAAATAGCTCAACCAGCAAAACATATGCGCCGGGCAGTGTGCAAATTAGGAGGGCTGTGATGCTAACAGCTGCCGTTTGCACTGCGTGACCTGCGGCCTCATCGTCTTTGCGCGCCCGATACATGGCCACAAATCGGGTGACACTGACTGATAGGCCAAGCTCCGCGATACGTGAGGCCGATGCGGTAGCAAGTACTATCGACCAGATGCCAAGCCGATCTGCTCCTAACGTGTCCAGAATCACACGGTAGAGCGCGAACAGAATTACGGAGCTCGCTAACACCTGGCCAGCAGAGGCTGCGGCGTTTCGGGTAATTTGCTTCATTGTCTGGAGAACAACATCAGGAAGTGGTCTTTGGCCGCCATCCAACTAGGTGGGTAACCCGCCAACTCCGAATGGGTTTTCGCATCCTTTTTACCATAGCCACGCAGGCGCAGCTGCACAGACAGCGAAGGAACTAACCGATAGAGGGCATTTTTTAGTAATTCAACTGGGTAATGTAAAATATCGCGGTTCCCATGGGAGAATTTGATGTGCTTATTAATGAGCAACCTAAGCTCAGCGGCAACTTCATAACACCATTTCAAGTTTATGAAAGACATGTGCTCTGCGATAGTACAATACCAATATCCAGGGCCCATAAAGCGGAAACTTGGAGAATCGGCATTTCCAGTAGATATCACGATCCAACCCCCGGGCTTCACAAGATCACGACAATGCTCCAGAAATCGTCGAGGCTGTGGATGGTGTTCAATGACGTCAAAGGCGGTCACGCAATCAAGCGGCTCCGACTCGTATGAAATATGTTCGAAATCCTCGGCAATAATATTAATGCCTTTTGCCCTGGCACGCTGTCGTGCGTTCGGATGTATTTCGGCACCGAAACAATGGAAGGAAGCGCCAGCGTAATTAAGGAATCCTCCGTCAGAGCAACCTAAATCGAGTACCCGCGATCCTTTGGGAAGCACCTCATGCAACCATTTCCTTGCAATTTGCCAGTCTGGCCTTTCGGAGGGGACGCTCCCCCAGGCATATTCTACACCCAGCGCATAGAGTGCATCCCGCTCTGATTTTTTAAGCCTCGGCCATTTAAAAAAAAGATGGCATGCCCTGCAACGCCAAAGATGCCCACCTTCGAGCGGCTTTTTTAATATCCTGCCTGCAAAAATGTTTGTTGCGGGAATCTTGCCCACTTGGAACACAAGGAGAGAACCGCAGTCGGGACAACACGGCACTGAAGTTTGTTTTGAGGTGCTTCCTGTCATCGGTTTATAACCAATGCATCAAACCACATTATCTAGCCATCTTCGCCGTAAATCTGATCCAGATTACCCCCCACACGAACCCGTGTTTACCAAGAAGCACAACAAGTTTCTTGATAATTGCCTGAGTTTTGCACATCGGATCCACACAAGCTTCAAGCAAATAAGCTTGTACATGCTCCAATAGGGAAGCGGCGCTGTGCGGAACGCGATCCTCGTATCCCTGCAGGTCGAGCTTAAATAGAATCTCGGGCAGCATTTCGGCTAAAAACCCACCAAGGGTCAAATCCAGAGTCCTCAAGGTAACGGTTTCTTCAGCCTGCTGGCGTGGCTGAGGGAATATCTATTTCTCGTGTTACATGGCGAGTAACAAAGAAGAAGACGGACTGTGTGCTACATGGTGATACATCATCGCCTCCCTTTCCTGGTCTCCCAACGCCACGTTGATACAGCGCACGCGGCCTCCCTGGGTGCCGGCCCAATCAGTGAGGCGTTTGAAAGGATCTTTCAGCGGCTCGAAGCAGTAAATGTCCGCAGCCGGGAAAAACCGAGAGAAATGACGGGCAAATTGGCCTTGATTCGCGCCACAATCGATCACAATGCGTATCGGCTGATACCGAAAGCCAGCCAAGGTCTCTCGGGGGATATTCTTTAGGCGAAATATCTCGAACCCGAAAAAATGGAAGAGGCTTTTCAGGGAAGTACGCATTAGGTCACTGACTGTTTGTGTCATCTCTAAGCTCGAATGATTTGGTGTGTTCTTAACTTGATCATTTTTTACCGATTGTGCATGGGAAGGAGAAGATTGGGACAAGGGTGAAAAATTGCCATTTTATTATCAGGCTGTTTTCAGCCATATTGATTCAATGGTTTATCAACTTTTTTGCTTTGAGCCATGAGCCTATTGTTTATATACAGCTCCGCTTCCTCAGTTACATCTCAACTATAATTATAAAATATTGTAATTATTGTAAATTTTAGCGCTTTTTAAACGAATTCAGTCATAGCTAGTAAGCAGCAAGGCTCAAAGCTTGGGGCTTCGCGCTGTGCGCTTCCGACTTCGCTCTATGAGCTACGACAGGAAAAGACGACCCTACAAGCAACACTGAAAGCTTAAAGGTAAAAACAGGCTTGCAACTCAAAGCTGTTAAAATCTTTTGTTGTAGCTGGTAAGGGGCGCAACGGTTCATATTCAATGTCGAATGTGTTATGCGCAGCAACTGTTTGCGATTGTTTCTTCGATCCGGATAAGAAACATTTAATTTTTGATTTGATGAGTTTTTTTTTGAATTGATATTGATTTTACAGGCGGGAACCATAGCGCCCACCTCCAAATATTACGTTCGGTCCCGTTGGGGTCTTCGGAGTCAACGACCACCCGCGCAGCGGGTGGCTTGGATTTTACCGCCGAAGGCGGTAAAAGACAGGGGTGCGAAGTGCCCCAATCGTTGCGGGTTAAACCGGGTGCAAAGCACCCGGTTTGGAAAACCCAATCAAAAGGGGATTTTGCAACGAGCATGCCAAGAGAGTTGAGCAATAAATTGAAATTGCTCAGAATTTTGATCGTGAAAAATCAACCGACCGTGTGATGGTCTATGATATTTTTTCGGCCGGATAGAAGGGTCGCAAGCGGCAGGGATGCGAATTATTTTCTAAATAAATACATGTTGTTATAAGTCATTTTGAGTTTCTTTTTCTCCGAAGAAATAAAATTGGTGCCGGAAAGAAAAGAAAGTTTTGTAGCTAGGTGGTTTGCAACAATATAGATTTATGGTTTTATAGTTTACTATTAGCCGTCAAATGTTTTCATCTTCCCGCCAAAAAAGTGACGTAAGATTCGGTTTATAATAACAATTATCAATAGATGAGTTGTAAAACTCATCAGCTCAAGGCGATCCGCAGATTGATTTTCGGATTATAGTTCATCCGCAGATTACGCAGATTTCCGCAGATTAAATAAAAACAGCTCAAAGCTGAAGGCTCAAGGCTCAAAGTAAAAAAGCTTGGGCTGATAGCTGGTGAGCCGGTAGGCCTAAAACCTCATCAGCTTAAAAGCTCAGGGGCTTAACAGCGTTTGTTGCCTGACAGCCCCGGCCGGAAAACGACAATTCGGATCTTCAGAACGACAGCTCAGGCCGAAAAACGACATGCATTATTTCTTTTCACTATGAAGAATGTCGGAAAAAGTTCGAGGCGTTAATATGGGGATGTTTTGAAAACTTTTTAAAATCAGCAGATCTTTATCTCCTGTGACAATATAATCGGCATTTGAGGCGACAGCCAATCCGAGTACTTTGATATCATCAGGATCGCGACAGACATCCTCTGCGAGGGATACCGGGGTTGAGAATCTGGCGTGTTCCCGCAAAAGTTTACCAATACTGTTAATAAAATTTTCAGGAAGTTTAATCTTGCGCCTGAGATTTGTCAGAATTTCATCCAGTAAATCATCGCTGAGCATAATCTCATGCTCGCTCAGACATACTTCCATAATGGATTCACATAGCCCGCGAGCAGCAAAACCGGCAATGATGACATTGGCGTCAAGGACTATCTTCATGAAATCGCCCTGAAGATGTCCTCATCGGTCAAATAACCCTGGGCCTCAGCAAAAGGCAAAGCCTTTTTTCGAAGGGCACGAAATTTTTCGACAGCAACGTATTGCCGTATCGATTCACGCACAATGTCGCTAACAGGTTTATTTTGCTCGCGGCTTAGCTTCTGCAAATCAGACTTCAAATCATCCGGTAATCTTATGGTTAGTGTATCCATGTAAGACATCGTAACACAAATATCGCGAAAGTCAATAGATCAAATATTTTTAATCTCTTGAAAGCTTGAGAGTTTTCCTTCAAAATATAAAATTGATATTTTTGTACCGCTTGTCATAAATACGTTCCGCATAAAAGGATGGCGGCATAAGCGGTTGTAGAAAAAACCCTTCCGCAAACGGAACGTTTTTTTGACAATCGCTATAAAGGAAAACCGCTGCTTTTTTTATAGTTTTTGTAAATCAGCTCACCAGCTTAATTATTGGATAGCTCAATGGATTTCATCAGGGGAATCAAATACAATCTTCAGGGCTTTGCCCTGGCACTCAAAACACCCAAGCTGCTGTTGCTGGGAATTCTCAGATTCATTGTGATAGTGTTAATTACGATATTTTCAGCCGGGCTAATCCTGGCCTATCATCAGGAACTGATCAATCTCATCTGGACCAAACCGGACAGCGCCTGGCTGGTCTGGCTCTGGGTGGTGGTCGACTGGCTGGTCACCGTCCTGTTGATCGGAATCACCGTGGTTCTGGCCTACCTTCTGTCCCAGATCCTGTTCAGTGTGCTGATCATGGACCTGATGTCCAGAATCACCGAAAAGCTTGTTACCGGAGCGGCGCAAGCCCCTGAGAGCGCTTCCCTGTTTCAGCAATTCTTCTTTCTCGTCAAACAGGAAATTCCACGGGCAGTGATCCCGATACTGATCACATTGGTTTTCATGCTGTTCGGATGGCTGACCCCCCTCGGACCTGTTATCTCCCTGCTGGCCACCGGGGCCGTGATCGTCTTTCTGGCCTGGGACGCCACCGACCTGACACCGGCACGCCGCTTGCGGCCGTTTTCCGAGCGCTTTCGCTTCCTGATGAAAACCCTGCTGTTTCACCTGGGCTTTGGCCTGCTCTTTTTGGTCCCGCTGGTCAATATCATCTTTTTGTCGTTCGCTCCGGTGGGCGCCACCCTATATTATGTCAAACATCACAACGGTGAATCAGTTAAATCATTAAATAGTTGATGGGTCGCATCGTCAAAAACGGATAGGTTCCATCGACGAATTGACCACTCGACCATTTGGCTGTTTGACGAAGAAATATATCCGCAGATTACGCAGATTAACGCAGATTAAATTTAGTTAACTCGTCAATTAGTTGATTCGTTAAATAGTCAAAAAGGTAACAAATCCATTGACTAATTGACTGTTTGACCATTTGACTGCTTGACTAACATGAAGAGAGGAAAAAAGGGACGGGCTTGATTAATTGCGTAATTTATTAGCGATCGGAAAACATCAGATGGGAGTCTGTAAGGGAAAAAACCATGCCCCAACCAAAGGCGAGCGGCTGTGGATTTGAAACGCTCAAATCAGGCCGAAATTATTTCCTGTATCAAACGCGCCAATTTTTGGGAGTCGTGCCTGACAATGCTGCCGGCGGTATCGAGCAAATCAGCAGAATAGATTCTACGGGTTTGCCAGAATTGTGGATCATCTATAAATTCCACAAATTCGGCTTTTTGTTGACGATACTCCGCCAGAATGTGATCTTCCGGCTGGGTGCTGTTACAGATAACGGTTTGAACCTGGCGTTCGATGCCCTCTTCAAGCTTTTGAATAAAATCGATGCAGCTAAAGTTATGGGTTTCACCGTACTTGGTCATGATATTGACCACATACAAAATGTTGGCTCTGGTTTCTTTGACCGCATTTTTGACGCCCGGTACCACAATATTGGAAAGTATGCTGGTAAACAGGTCACCCGGGCCGATAATGAGGTAATCCGCATCCATGATGGCATCAATCGCCGGCGGATGGGCCTTTATATGGCCGTTATGATGGGGCACCAGATAAACATCCTTGATTTTAGAAGTTTGCCCGCCCCGGGGGACATCGATGGCGCTTTCGCCGAATATCCGTGTGCCGTCGGTGAGTTCTGCAACCAGGGTTGCTCTGTCGGTTGTGACCGGCAGGATCGCACCGTTAACATTTAAAATTTCGCCCAGTGCCTGGATGCCGGTCGGAAAGCTCCCGGTATACCGTGACAGCATAGTTAGGAGCATATTGCCGGCATTATGACCCTTGAGGCGTTTGTCTTTGCTAAATCTTCTCAGTAGGAGCGTTCGCGCGTTTTCGCGCTGGGGCGATAGCGCCAGCAGGCACTTCAATATGTCGCCGGGTGGTAAGATGCCGAGCTCATCCCTCAATCTGCCGGTACTTCCGCCGCTGTCCACCATAGAGACAACAGCGGCGATCTCAATTTCATCTAAATCTCTCAGGCCGGACAGCAGGGCATATTGACCGCTTCCGCCCCCGATTGTAGTGACTTTTATTTTTGCCATAGCGTTAATAAATGAATAGATTAGGTGAAAAAAACGATTCGAATAAAAAAGCAATTACAGGCAATATAGTATACTTGATGGTTAAAATCAAAAATTTTTGCACGAAGCAAAACCCTGATGTTAGAAGAATCGAATGCCAAGGAGATTAGCATGCGATTAATGATTTGTTTATTAGCTTGTTTAACAGGGCTGTGTACAGTTGCAACAGCCGGTGTAGATTCAGACCAGGCTGAAATGATTGAAAACATGCAGGCCGGCGGTCACATTCTGATGATCCGGCATGCGCTGGCACCGGGCACCGGCGATCCGGCCAATTTTCAAATCGGAGACTGTTCCACCCAGCGCAACTTAGACGATCGCGGCCGGGATCAGGCCAGGGCCATCGGTGATTGGCTGCGCTCAAAGGGCATCACCTCGGCAAGGGTCTACTCAAGCCAGTGGTGCCGATGCCTTGAAACAGCCAAACTGCTCCAGATGGGACCGGTCGAAGAACTACCGGCGTTAAATTCATTTTTCGAGTTGACCGAGAATCGTGAACCCAATCTGAAAGCATTGCGGGAATTCATTGCGCAACAAGCGCCTGACGGAAAACTGATCATCATGGTAACCCACCTGGTAACGATCTCAGCCATGGCGGATGAGGCGGTATCGTCCGGTGAAGGTGTCCTCTTGAAGCTTAATTCGGAGTCGCTATATGAGGTCATTGGCCGCATGAATTTTGACAGATAGCCGTTACGGAAAAAGCTCAAAAAAAAATCTTTGAGGTCTTAGAAATATCTTTATTTGATTTTGATAGGTTTATCCCCTCATTGTTCTACCAAATTGCTCTTATTGCCAAAGCTTCTTCGCGTATCCACTATATTCCATATGATTTCAAAACATCTACGGATAGATGTCAGAATAAATTCGTGATCTATCTCCCGTAAATCTTGACAACCGTAACCAGGTAATGAGGAGTTAAAGCCATGAACACAACAGATGAAATTTTCGATAAATATGAAGACGAAAGCGGCGAAGTGTATTACTGCCCCGTGAATGCGATAGCGGATAACCACACCGTTTCTGAGTGGGAGCTCGACAACTGCGTCGAGATGTCAACAGCCGGTCGCTATTCGGGACATCTCAAAATAGTCGATCAAAGCACATCGTGAAATCGCACAAGTAAGGCTATTACAGTTTATCTAAGGCGCACTTTAGTGGGTCAGATTTATGGTATAATGCCAAATACAGGAATCGGCTTACCATCAACTTACAGCGCATTCAGGAGCATACCAATGAACAAAGAATTGAACACTGTGTTGAATACTATCGGAGACGAATACAAAGAAAAAATTCAGAAAGGTTCGCGGCATTACCTCGAGGTCAGCATCGGCAGACAGGCCGAAAAACTCGGTCATACCGACCTCAAAAATAAATATGAAAACACCTATGCGATTATCCCTTTAAAAGCGCCTCAGAAGGGAATGAAAGTTCGTATTGATGGCCGTACATTCGTCAATTATGCCGAGCATACATCCGGTATTGCCGTGCCCGGATATCTCGCCAGAGAAATCGGGCATTCGTTTTCAACATTTATTCCGAACGACAGCATGATCTGTAATTTCACTTGATTTTGCGTCATCCTGATTTTGTATGGCATCACCCCTGATCCGATTTTGAAACTCTTGATATGCGATTTCCCAGCTCGGCGAGGTTTTCTGCCGCAGGGTTGGCCATTGAAAGCCAAAATGACCGCACAAGCGGCAAAAAACATTCATCTGATCACGCATTTCGTCATTACCAGCAGGAATATCCTTACGACCCATATGCATCCCAAACACTCGGTCAATGCCCCCTGCAACCGCACAGGCATAATATCCCAAAGGCGTCAAACCCAAACCACAATCAGATAAGATACGGCACCCGGCAGTAAAATCGGCAAATCGGTATTTGACACTGTCCACGGGGGCAAGGTTAAACGGACGGAAAAGACGCTGTCGCTTCCCCTTGGCGGTGCTTTTGATGACCACTCCTTCTGGAAGTCTTGCCAGTATCTTACCCACATGCTTCCCTGCCCCATTGGTGCACAAAACGATGCGCACATCGGGATTGTGTATCGATTTGTAAGCCAATATCATTTGCAGTATTGATTCCAGTTGTGGATGAAAGGTTGGCTCGCCACCTAATAATCGAATGCGTTGCCAGTTTATTCCCCGGCGCAAGCTTTGATTGAGAAACGATTCAATCGTTTCAAGCGGCATATCCGTTTTACTGGGCGCCTGGGTGCAGGAACGATTGCAGTTGTTGCATTTCAGATTGCAACGGTAAGTAATATCGATTTCCACAAAACGACGGCTTCTGTGAAATTGAGCCCCCAGCAATCGTGTAGCCGCTTTCTGGGCTCGAATAAATTGATAGAAATCCAGTGCCATCCGCTTAAAAGTAATATTCCGGTGCATCGTCAAATTGGATAGAAGTTTAGCGGTTTATAGTTGAGAATGCCCCCTGTCATCTGAAACCGATCAAAATTCTGGAATAGGTCAAACTCTGAGCCTCTGTTAAATGGTAGTGCCGCGTTTTTCAATCGCCCGTCTGTCTGGTGTGATCAAATAGATCGTTCGAGCGTCTTTGCGATTGTCCAGCCGATCGATCATTTCCGTGACCGTCAGTCCCTGCGCTTGAGACATACTCGTCAATGTTGTATTTAGCTCAAATTCATCGCCGATTTGTTCTATCAAATCATGATAGATAGGTCGATTCAGTGCTGCCAGCAAATCGGTGGTCGTCATGCGCGCGAATCGGACGCCTGTGTTGGGATATGAGGGACTGGGACCGATCCTGGGTCGAGTAAAACCGTCATATGCGTTAAGTCCCGGCGGTATTCGCAGAAAAACCGGTGGTCCGTCCACCCCAACGGTTCGAATACTCAAAGCGCGGTTACAGTTAAATGAGGCGTACCAGGGAAC
>JASFIV010000149.1:0-11192 GCA_050122475.1 Desulfobacterales bacterium
ACGGCATCACTTTCGCAAACCCGCATGCATACGCCGCAATGGGTACACCAGTGATCGTTGATCACCGCCTTCTTCTTGACCAGTTTAACGGCATCTACCGGACAGTCGCGCACGCAATACCCGCAACCAATGCATTTTTCCGTCTCAATTTTCATAAAGCAAATAAAATTGGGGCGTTTACCCGTATTAATAGATTAGGCTGTTATTATCGTGTCGGTGGTCAGTTGTCCGTCGTCCGCAGTAGATAGAATTGATTGTGACGGACGACTGGCAACGGACAACAAACGGTCGTCAGACCACCCGAGGCTTTCTTACCCCCGGTGGCGTGTTGCGGCTTTTGGCCACCACAATCTCGCCATCAACCAGCACCATCGAAACGGCAGGCACATCTCCGGCTTCAATGGCAGCCAATGCATCCGCTCCAATCGAGCCCATGGGCGTATCCATAATAACCAGATCCGCCTCCTTTCCTTCGGCAATCACACCCCGGGGCAGCTTATGAACGCGCGCCGTATTGCCGGTGGCCATACAAATGGCCTCTTCCGGTTTGATGGCCGTCAAACTGGCCAGGTGGCAGATGACTCTGAGCACACCCAGTGGCACCACCCCGGTGCCGGAAGGCGCATCGTTACCAATGATGATGCGACTCAGCGCATTCTGCTCAACACACAAATTGGCAGCTTCCACCGCGACTTTGGGATTGCCGCAATGCACGATTTCCAGAGCCAGATCAGTTTCGGTTACCAGGCGCTGCACTTCAGCGATGGCAACCGCAGTCGGCCCGCCGTTGATATGAGACACGATGTCGGGATTGGCCTGGATGACCATTTCAGCCGTTACCGTGCTGCTTCCTGGAATGGAGGTCCCGCCGGCATGCATCATCACCGTCATGCCGCATTCTTTGGCCCATTTGACCATCGGGGCGGCATCTTCTGGATTTTTGATAGACCCCAGACCAATTTCACCCACAGTTCGTACGCCTTCTCGCGCCAACTCCTCAAAGTCACTTTTGACGAGACCTTTTTCCAGGATCACCGAACCGCCGACAACTTTTCCGCCACCCGGTCTAAAATTGGCAAAGGATTTTGCTGCTAAAATGGCCAGTGCCTTGGTGCCGACCGGATCTTTGGGGCGTCCCGGCAGATGGACTTCTCCGGCGGAAATGAAGGTTGTCACCCCCCCATGGACCTCACTCTCCAGGAATCCGGTCTGTTTTTGCCTGGGGGTATAGTCTCCTAAAACCGTATGACAATGCGAATCAAATAGACCGGGCGTGACGGTGGCGCCATCACAGTCTATGATCGTTTCGGCATCAGCGGCATCGAGCTCGCCTTGGGGGCCAAATTGCTTGATCTTGCCGTCTTCGATTAAAACGGCATCACCGGTCAGAATCGGATCGGCAATATCGCCGCTGACAAGTGTTCCAATATTCTTTAGAAGGACTTTAGACATTTTGCACCTCCCTGGGACCAAAATGGCCGGCTTTAATGCTGGTTTCCAGCACGCGCTCTAAATTGGCGGGTAACTGATAAATCCGCTTGCCAAGTGCATTTGCAAGGGCATTGACGATCGCCGGTGCGGTCGGAATCAGAGCCGGTTCGCCCACCCCCTTGGCACCGAACGGACCAGTCGGCTCAGGTGATTCCACAATGATGGGAATAATTTCCGGCATGTCGGCGCAGGTAGGAATCAGATAATCTTTGAAAGATAGGGTTTGCCCGGGAACAAAGGCTTCCATCAGGGCGAAACCCATCCCCATGGCCGCGCCGCCGCAGATCTGACCTTTGACGTTTTCCGGATGAATGGCCTTGCCGACATCATGGGCCGCCACAATTTTCTCCACCTGCACTTCACCGGTTAAGGTATCAACATGAACGAGCGCCAGCTGACAGGCAAATGCATAGGTCGCATAGGGTACACCTTGACCCGTTTTCGGATCCAGCGGTACGGTCTCGGGATCAAAAAATCCATTCCAGGTCAGCGGCAGGCCCTTTTGATGCAGTCGCTGCGCCAGCCATGCAAAATCCACCTTGTTGTCTGAATCATTTGAATCGCAGATGGTTCCGGCATCCAACCGCAGAGCCGTTTTGGGGACTTTCAGTTTGTTTACCGCTTCGGTCAACAACACATCGGCCAGTTTTTGGGCAGCATCTTTAACCGCATTGCCGGAAATATAGGTCTGGCGACTGGCAGAGGTTGCACCGGCATTGGTGGTACATTTTGTATCTGCCACGACCATGCGGATATCTTCAGGTGCCAGGCCCAGGGTTTCAGCGGCAATCTGCGCCAGGACCGTAGTGGATCCCTGCCCCAGTTCTGCACAGCCGGTAAACAGTGTGACGTGACCGTTCATGTCCATGGCCATCCGGGCTGTCGACGGATTTTGCACACCGGTGTTGCCGATGCCATACCACATACAGCCAATGCCCATGCCCCTTTTTAAATGTGAACCATTGGATTCATTTAGCCATATCGACTGCGCTTGCGCATAATGCGGCTGAATGGCATCCAGGCATTCACCAATCCCGACACTGGCCGTCAATTTCTGGCCGGTGGCGGTCACAGAACCAACTTTCAAGGCGTTGATGCGCCGCATTTGCAGCGGATCGATGCCGAGCTCGCGGGCCATCAGATCCATCTGTGATTCATGGGCAATTGCCATCTGGGGTGTGCCGAAACCCCGCATGGCGCCGGAAAACGGGTTGTTGGTATACACACAGTGGGTTTTAACGTCCACGTTTTCAATCTGATAGGGACCGGTAGCGTGAACGGCCGAACGCGATGCCACGGGTATGCCATATGAAGCATAGGCACCGGTATCACAGGTAATGACAGCCTGCATGGCCAATAGTCGACCGTCGCGGTCCGCTCCTGTTTTCATTTTCATTTCAAGTGGATGCCGTTTAGCGGTGGCCAGATAGGCCTCTTCCCTGCTGTAGACAATGCGAACCGGTCTTTTGAGGTAATAGAGAGCCAGACCGATAAAACCCTGCACATTCATGTCGAGTTTGGATCCGAATCCGCCACCGGTGGCGGCCTGAATGATTCGCACCTGTTTATCCTCGAGCCCCAGCAGACTGACGACTTCTTTGTGATCGTAATGGGGGTTTTGCGTGGAGGCAAAAATCACCAGCGAATCATCATAGTCCACATAACCGGCACCGGCATCCGGCTCCAGATAGCTGTGTTCGATGTGGCCGGTTCGATATGTCTTTTCGACGACCGCGGCGCATTGTTTAAATGCCGTATCAACTTCGCCCTTTTTGATTTTGCGCGTGAATAGCAAATTGCCTTTTTCATGGATCTTGGGCGCCTTTGGAGCCAGGGCCTCTTCGGGGCTGTGAACGGCCGGCAGTTCTAAATAGGTCACTTCAATTGCTTTGAGTGCCTGATTGGCCGCTGCTTCAGATTCAGCCGCAACCAGCGCCACCGGTTCACCGATGCTGCGCACCTTGTCATCTGCCAGAAGCGGCTGATCTTTATTGATGATTCCGGTCCGATTTTCTCCCGGAATATCTTCAGCGGTAAAAATGCGAACAACGCCCTCAATCACAGCCGCTTTTCCGTGCTCAATTTTTTCGACCCGGGCGTGGGCCTTTGTGCTTCGCAAAACCTTAAGGATCAGCGGATCGTCAAGTTTCAGATCGGCGCTAAAAATCGGTTCACCGCGCAGCCGCTTTTGCATACCAATTTTGCGTATGTTTTGGCCTATGGTTTTATATTCCGCTTTCATAAACGTTGACCCAGAAAAATTCCTATTAAGAAAGTAATTACTCACAAAAGCACGAAAGGAAGAAAACACGAAAACAAAATTATAAAATTTCGCGCTTTTAAGATTTCGTATTTTCGTGGTAAAAATTTATTGTTTAATCTAAAGAGCATACATTCTGTTTTCTTGATTGCTATTGCATCAACGGATGCATTAGGCGTATGAACAGCCCCTGAATGGCCGGCTCCTTATACACCGCCGAAGGTCTTCGGCCAGTGATGCTCAGCATTTTGTCCGCCAGCAGCCTACCGGCTTCCCATATAATATTTTCAGCGGGCACTTTACCTGTCATGAATTCTTCTACTTCACGGAATCGATGCGGGGTCGGGGTACAGGATCCCAATGCAAAACGCATAAAAGCGATGGCGCCGTCGCCGTCCTGATAGGCCATGGCGGCCATGCTCATGCGGGCGATGGCCAATTCCTGTCGCCGACCGATCTTTTGAAAATCGGCAAATGTCACTTCTTGGGGCCTGGGTTTCAAAACAAAATGACTGATGATTTCATTCGGATGCAGGCTGCAGTGATAGGGCCCGCTGGCCATTTCTTCAATCGTGACATGACGCTGCCCCTCTGAGGTTAACACAACCGCTCTGGCGTCATGAATCAGCAACGGCGGTATGGTATCGCCGCAAGGTGAGCAATGTGCAACATTGCCGCCGATGGTGGCTACATTTCGTATTTGCCGGCTGCCAAATTTTTCGGCTGCTTTTTTCAGGGCAGGCGCCATGTCGGCGATGATATCGGATGCAAGAAGTTCGCTTATGGTAACTGCAGCGCCGATGGACAGTTGACCGTCCCGAATCTCAATTTTCTTTAAATCAGTCAGTCGGCTGACATCTAAAAGAAAGCGGGTTTTGAGCGCACCGGATCGCATATCGACCATGATGTCCGTGCCACCGGCCAGAATCTTGGTTTCCGCACCATTGGTATTTAGAAAATCAAGGGCATCTTCTAAATTCGTGGCTTTTATGTAGTCAATGTCAAACATTGTCGCTTTTCAAACTGTGCTTTTTATTGCGAGCCCGATTTTGCGGTTAACCATTTGATCTAAGCAGCGTTAATCTTTCTTGGAAGCAGCCTGTTTTTCGGCCGCGGCTTCGACGGCTTTCATAATGCTGTGATATCCGGTACAGCGGCAGAGGTTGCCGGAAATCGCTTTGACAATCTCAACGCGGTTGGGGTGCGGGCGCTCCGCCAGCAGGGCACTAGTGCTCATCAACAATCCCGGTGTACAAAACCCGCACTGGACGGCATGCTTTTCAGCAAACGCTTCTTGAATCGGGTGCAAGGCACCACTTTGAGCCAGACCCTCGACCGTCAAAACCTCGCGGCCGTCCAGCTGAGCCGCAAACATCAGGCAGGCATTGACGGCGCGCCCATCAACCACGATAGTACAGGCCCCGCATTCACCAATATTACAGCCCTCCTTGGTGCCCTTTAACGCTAACCGGTCTCTGATGAGTTCAAGCGCAGTTACACCCGCCGGGATATCCAGCTGCTTTTTTTCTCCGTTGATGGTAAATTGAATTGTTACGCTATTTGCTTTCATCATAACCAAATCCAATGCGGAAAAGTCGACCTAAAGTAGCCTCACGCAAAGGCGCTAAGGCGCAAAGATTTTTTAATAAAAAAGAAATTGTTTCTTTGCGATCTTTGCGGCTTTTTGTGAAATAACATCTTAGGCACCTAGTCACCCCAAAAAATAAGGCTTTGATTTAATAAAGTACGGTGACAAGAAAACTCCAGCATTCTTACTTCCATATTCGACATTAGACATTCATGAATAAATTGTAATACCAGAAGCTGTCTTAAAAATAGCAGATCATGTCCAAGGGCGAGGCGAAAACCGATTTAAAAGTGGAGCATACACGTTAGTATTCGAGCATTTTAAATCGGTTTTACGCACACCTTAATCTTCATAAAATTAGATGTGTGATCCCGATTTATCGGGGAAACAAAGCCATTGGGCATTAGATGCATTTTTAAGATAGCTTCTATCGAAGGCCATCTTCTTTCTTGGCTTCCTCCAGCTTGAGCCCGCCCACTCTTGCCACCGGTCTTCCGGAATCGGTCACCGCTACAATCAAAACCAGCTCATCATCCCGCGGTGCATCGGGCAATCGGACTTCTACGGCATCAAAATGCGAGCGCACAAAGGCCGCATCTTTGAAATGCAGTGGCACATCCAGCGTCGCGCCGGGAAATCCCAATTTTTTGGCTGAGGGTATCAGGGCCTTTCCGCCGCCGACATTGTCACGCATGGGCTTGCCCAGAGCCGGGTGCATCAACGCCGCACAGTGCTCCAGCTCGCCTTTGCTGCCGACGATGGCCCCCTTGCCGTAACTGTGTACCTGATCCGGCGCAATACCCAGGGCGGCAACGGCTTTTTGGGTCAGCATCACGCCAAGCGCCTCGCTCCATTCATACAGGAGACTGAGATCTTCCTGGTATTTGCCTGCATAAGGATTATTAAAAACCGCCGCAGCGGCTGCTTTACAGGCAGGCTTGTCCAGCTTTACGGTTCCATCTGCATGAGTTTCCTCAATGACGGTGTAAATTTTGCGAATCTGAGGTTTGTCAGCGCTCATTTTTCACCCCCTGTTTTGCAATTTGTTATGGTTTGGCTACCATCTTTCAGTTACCGTTTTTTGATCGAGGAATAACCTCATCGAGTCAATCCGTGATTTCGCCACCCCCAGGGCCGATTCATTTTTAGATCCCAGCGGGAAAAAAGCATACGGTTGCGGTACGGGCACATTGATGCCGATATTGCCGACATCAGCCTCTTTCATGAACCGGCGCGCCGGAGCACCGCTAGGTGTGAAAATACAGGCAGAATGACCGTAATTGTCTTTGTTGTTGATCCAGTCAAGGGCCTCATCCAGATCGCTGACACGCATCAGATTGGCAAGCGGGCCAAATGCTTCTTCCCTGGCGACATACATATCCGGATGCACATCATCTAAAATGGTGGGACCAAGGAAAAAGCCTTTTTCACCCCCTTCTACTTTTACACTACGCCCTTCGTGAGCTACCCGGGCGCCTTCGTTTAAGCCGGCTTCAATAAAATCGATGACTTTCTGCCGGCCCCTTTCCGAAACAAGCGGTCCGAGCTGGGTAGCTTCATCCAGACCGTAACCCAGCTTCATGCTCGCGGATGCCTGAATAAATGGTTCTTTAAATTCATCATACGCTTTATCTGCAAAAAGCAAATTGTCGGTCCCCAGGCAACGCTGGCCGGCCATGCCATAACAGCCCCTTAACAGGCCGTCGACGACCGCTTCTACATTGCAGCCCGGCATAATCACGACATGGTTTTTGCCGTTGCCATTGATCGAGGCCTCTTTGCCCAGCTTCCCGGCCAGGGCAAAAAGCTCTTTACCCACGGCTGTCGATCCAATGAAGCCGACACCTTTGACCAGGGGATGCGACAAAATCTTCTGATTCACATTGCGGCCGCCGTATATCAGGTTCACCAGTCCGGGGGGAAATCCTTCTACCTCTTCTGTGACCCGAAAAATGGCATCCAGACAGATCGGATCATTTTTGCTGGGGCTGACAATAACCGGACAGCCGCTGGCAATCGCATACGGCACATATGACGACCAGGCATGCATTGGAATATTATTGGGCGTGATAATCAAAAAGACACCGCGGGGCTCCCAGTATAAGGCCTGATCCAGTCCCCTGGCCAACTCCGTGACATACTCACCCTTTGTTAACAGCAGCAACGCCGAACAGGCTGATTCGATATTCTCGATGCATCTGCGCAGAGTGCCCCTGGCTTCGCCGATCGTGCGACCATGATCCTGCACGAGCACGCGGCATAGCCGATCATAGTGCTCTTCAAATTTTCCTCTCAGATCAAACAAATAACGCGCTTTGTCCCTGAGGGGGACCTCTCGCCATTGGGCAAGCGCGGCCTGGGCGGCCTGGACCGCCTGCTCGATTTCACTGTCAGTGGCCGAAGGAAACTCCGCGATCACTTGACCCGTAGCCGGATTGACATCTTCATAGATTTGATCCGAAGCAGAATCTATCCAGTTGCCATCAATAAAAAGCTTCAACTTTCCATAGTGTTTTTCTACCTCTGGTAATACTGCCATTTCTATCTCCTTAACCATGATAAGATTTGCCAGTGGGACGCAATCCAATTTCACCCCGTATGGCGATATCGTTCATGGAATGATGGAAATGTGGAATATTGAGTATGAATTACGCATGATGGAAGGATATTAACTCAGATCAACACGCATAATATAAAAACAGATCTTATTCCGCCAAACCCAGTATTCCAATATTCCATTACTATAGCTTATGGTAAAGCCGGTGAGCTCTGACCGACCCCATCGTATGATCTTAGATATTCGTTTATAATATTCATTCAGAGACGGCCGCTTTGGCCATATGTTTGCCGGAATCTTCTGGGTTCCAGTCGTACATATCCAGTAATACATCAAGGGCTTCCAGCACGTGATCTTTCATCAGTTTGCAGGCCAACAATTTATTTTTTTTCTTTAAGGCATTGAGGATGCGACGATGATAACGAATAGATGCCTCGAGATGGGTTTTATCCTGTAATGACTTATAGCTGAAGCGGCAAACCTGAAGGTGGATGCTGGCAGAAATTTTTTTCAAACGCTGGTTTCCGGAAATCAGCATGATCCGATCATGAAATTCCTGATGATGCTCCTGATACCCGAGCAAGTTTACCGGTTCAGCAGAGGCGCAGTCTTCCATCTTTTTAACAAAGGATTCCAGCTCGGCAATCTGCGGGTCGCTGATATTGTCCAGGGCCAGTTCGGTTGCCATTTCATACAGAGTGGCCTTAAGCGTGTAAGCTTCCCATACATCTTTAGCCGTCATTTCAGAGACAAATACGCCCCGGCGCGGTTTGCGCATCACCAGTCCTTCGGCCTCCAGGAATTTAAAAGCCTCCCGTACAGGAGGCCTGCTGATATCCAAACGAGCAGAAATTTCCTCTTCTTTGAGTCGCTGCCCGGGCTGGTATTCTCCCTTGATGATCCACAACTGAATATGGCGTTTGGCCAGATCAACCAGAGATTCAATTTTCATCTGATCCTCTCTACAAAATATGGATAAAAAAAAGGAAAGTCGCACGAAAAATCAATCAGACAGGCTGAAATAGCTGCCACGAATTTCAAAAAATGGTTTTAAAGAATGCAAAAAGTGGATTATAATTGGTGTTTTAATAATTGAATTAAATTCAATTGTAGACTGTATACAAGATGCGCTCTTAAGCTGTCAAGCGCAAATGACGCCTCCTATCCCGAAAAATACCTTGCTGTTTACGCATCAAATTTGTATGAATACTCAGAATATTCCCTTGCAAAGGAGTTGATTGAACGCCTTGAAAAAAATCGGATTGGTCGTCAAATCAGATGCCAAGGCAAAAGAAAAGGCGCACGAACTCGAGGGCTGGTTGCGGTCCAAAAAAATTGAAATCGTCCGTAAAAAAGCTGTAGAATCCGGACAGGAGAATGACAGCAACAGCCTGTCACCGCCCCCTTCTGATGCGGACTGTGTAATTGTACTCGGCGGTGACGGCACCTTCTTGAGTGCTGTCCGCTGGATCGGAGATCAGGATATTCCGATTCTGGGGGTTAAATTCGGTGAAGTGGGTTTTCTGGCGGAAATAGCGGAGGAGGATCTTTATCCAGCCGTCGAAAAGGTTCTTAAGGGCGATTTCATCCTGCGACCCCGCATGCGCCTTTCTGTCAAGGTAGTGCGCGGCGAGAAAACCCGGACACAGGAAACTGTTCTGAATGATGTGGTCATCAACCGGGGTGCACTGGCGCGGTTGGCCCATATCGAAACCCGCATCGACGATCACTATTTGACCACCTACAGTGCCGACGGATTGATCGTGGCAACACCGACCGGCTCGACCGCCTATTCATTGGCCGCCGGCGGTCCGGTCATCCACCCGGCCGTACCGGCAATCATTTTAACCCCAATATGCCCCTTCACCCTGACGAACCGGCCCTTAATCATGCCGCAGTCGGCCAACATTACCATCAGGCTGGCTGAAGGATCGTCCGATATCGTTTTAACATTCGACGGACAAAAGGGGCTGGAGCTCAATGACCAGGATGTAATTCACATCAAAAAAGGGCCCCATCCGGTTCATTTGATCACCCTGCCGGAACGGCAGTATTTTGATATTTTGAAAAATAAGTTAAAATGGTCCGGTGGCCGCGCTTAGTTTTTGATTATAAATGGATCTTTTTCCGATAAGCTGCGTTCTCCGCGAATTTTTACCCTCGACGTACTTCAAGTACGCCTCAGATAAAAATCCTTGTGCGGCCTTGCCTATCAAAAAAACCTCTCATTTATAATTCAAAAACTAACTATTCCTAAAACTATTCAAATCGATTTCAGCCCTGCCATTCGTCTCTCAAGCCTTCAAACGAATCCAGCAATAATATTTTCCGGATCAGGCTTTTTTGTTCAAATTTAAAAACAAATACTTTTAAAATTTTTAAATTTTTACAAATTACATAGACAAGTTTTTATAGGTGCGCAATGTGTATTGGCTAGGGGAATCAAATCCGATTTTATTTTTAAGGCAGTTGTGTAAGCATAGCCGAAGTCCACAATTCAGCCGAAGTGTGGTTTGGGTAGTCTAATATATAATGTTGGAAAAACTTAATTAGTGGCTTAATTTATGGCAAAACTGTATTTATTCCATTAAGGATATGGCCTGCAATTCCTGTTCGCATTTTTTTTGCCAGACAGGGATACGCCAGTTTTGGAAGTGACTGCAAAGTTCGGTTAACATATCACGAGTAAGTTCGACTTTACCCTTACGGGCAAGCATTTGGGCCAAATAGTAACGAGTCTGGGCTGCCGGCACAACCGCGCCGACGTCTTCGTCAACCTGAATCGAATTTTTAAAGCTCTCTTCCGCCTGTATAAAGTCGGGGGAGGCTTGCGCCATAAACAGTAGCCCTTGCAAGAAGTCGAATCGCGGTTTCCACCAGTTAGGGGACAGTTCGACCAGCTCCCGCCCCTCCTCATAGTGCTTCTTCGCCAATTCTAAATCGCCCAATTCTAACTCAGCCCTCGCCATGTCATAAAGGAGATTGATTACATGTCCGGTTCGGATAGATTTTCCTTCGATGGCCTTCAAGGCTTTATGACCTGATGATATTACCGCTTCAAAATCCTCTATCGCCAACATGACATTGGCTTTGGCTACACTGAATACAAGAATCATAAAAGGAGAATCTGATTTTTCAGCCAACTCCACTAATTCATTCATCTTGGTAACCGCCTCAAAATCGTCCTCACCGACTAAAGAGATAAAAAGACCCTGCCATGAACAATAAGCCATCTTGGTTGTGAGATTACTGACCTGCTCAAGTTCTGATGCATATCCCCTATCAAAAAGTTCTTT
>JASFIV010000150.1:0-11178 GCA_050122475.1 Desulfobacterales bacterium
AGACAAAATTATCGATATGGCCATGGCCGAAAGCGCCCTGAAACAGGTCGGACAACCTGAAGATCTGGCCTACCTGGTGAGTTTTCTGGCTTCTGACCGCGCCAAGCATATTACCGGGGAAGTAATAAAAGTTGACGGCGGTCAATATATATGAGTTGTGTTTAGTGTTTAGCGTTTAGTGTTTGGTATTAGGATGCTTGATTCTATGTTTTGCTAAACACAAAAAACCAAACACCAAACATCAATAGGAGAAAAATTATGGGCAAAGCAGGAATTATTGGAGTTGGACAGAGTACATTTGTCAGGAGTTATCCGGGATCTATCCGGGAGCTGGTATTTGAAGGATTCAAGGAGGCCATGCAGGATGCCCAGATGAAAACAACGGACATCGATGCTTCCATCATTTGCTCAGCACCTGAATATGACAAACAGCGTTCACCGGCCGGTGTGTTTGCGGAATATCTGGGTTTGAATCCCCAGCCGACCTTTTATGTCGAAACCCTGTGCTCTTCCAGCAGCACGGGATTGAAGCTGGCCTATTCGCTGGTCAAATCGGGCCTGCACGATGCGGTGGCTGTGATCGGCTTTCAGAAGATGTCGGAGATCTCTTCCTCTGAATCCCAGGAGCGCATGGGCCGGGGAGCCGATATCCAGTGGGAAAGCCCTTTTGGCACCATGATGCCGGCTTATTATGCCATGTATGCCAAAGCCCATATGGAAAGATACGGTACCACCCTGGACGATCTGGCGCTGATCCGGGTAAAGGCAGCAACTTACGGTCAGCTAAATGATCGTGCTGTTTATCGTAAGCCGGTTGAATTCGAGATGTTTAAAGATCCGGAAAACCGCATGGCCGGTCCGGTGGCCAGCCCGCTGCGCGTGGGCGATTGCTGTGCCAATGCCGACGGCAGCTCCTGCGTTATCGTGGCCAGCGAAGAAAAGGCCAAAGCCTTTTCGAAAAGGCCGGTCTGGATTCTGGGTGTCGGCTCAGCCACTACAAGTGTCAACTTAGCGGGCAGAGACCTGTTTACCGGCTTAAGCGTCGCCGAACAGGCCGCCCAGCAAGCCTATGAGATGGCCGGTGTGGGCCCCAAAGATATTGATGTTGCTGAAGTTCATGACTGTTTTACGATCGCTGAAATGATGGCCTATGAAAACCTGGGGTTTGCCAAAGCGGGCGAAGGCAAAGAATTGATCAGGGCCAAAGAAACCTATCAGGAAGGCAGCATCCCGGTAAATGTTGACGGAGGTCTCTTATCCAAAGGTCATCCTATTGGCGCCACGGGCGGATCCCAGATCCGCACCATCGTCCTGCAGCTCAGGAACGAGGCCGGCGATATCCAGGTTAAAGATCCGCAAATCGGTCTGGTGCATAACATCGGCGGTGTAGGCTTGTATGGCAATGTGACCATTCTCGGTCGCTAGCGAAATTTTCCGACCACGAAATCACGAAAGAACGAAAACACGAAACAAAAAATAATCAAATTTCGTGATTGATAATAAACGCGGTTGTCCGAGAAACTTTAGTTGAGAATACACCTGATATGGATCTCACCACGAAGAACACGAAGATCACAAAGAGAAAACGCATAATTTTTATTCTATGCTTTCGTGTCCTTCGTGCCCTTCGCGGTTATGCATTCCTCACTTGAGTCTCTGCATAACCATAAGATTAAATTTAAGACTTTAACCGTCAATCGGAGATAAATGATGAGCAAAAAGAAAGATGTAGATGATCGATTCAAACATTTTGGTACGGTAAGCTTTACTTCCATAACCAAAACGAATGATTTTATCGATTATCTGAAAAACAACAAGGTCATGGGTACGCGGTGTAAAGATTGCGGATTGTCATTCTTTCCGCCGCGGATGGATTGTCATCAATGTTTTGCCAGCAACGTGGAGTGGTTTGAAGTCAGCGGCAAAGGCAAACTGGTGAGCTACAGTAAACTGCAATATGCGCCCATCGGATTCGAAGAAGATGTCCCCTATTGCATCGCTCTTTTAGATTATGGTGACTATAAAGTGTTTGGTCGAATTGCCCCGGACCTCAAGGATGATGAAATCCAGGTCGGCATGGAGATGCAAACGGTCGTCAATGAACTGCCGAATGGGCAGCTGAATTACGTCTTTAAAAAAGTATAGAGAGTGTTTAGTGTTTGGTGTTTGGTGTTTAGTGTTTGGTGTTTGGTGTTTAGTGTTTGGTGTTTGGGGTGCTGTTCGGCCAAACTAAAACGAAATAGGAAAGAAAAGCCAAAGAGCACGAAGCACACAAAGAAGACAATGTAAGAACTTTGACGAAATATTGTGAACTTTGTGCCCTTCCTGCCTTCACGGTAAACAATCAGCAACGAAGAGGAATCCAAACCATGAGCGAATATCAGTATTTGAAAGTCGAAAAAACAGACGGCGTCGCACGGATTACACTCGATCGGCCCAAACATAATGTATTAGACATTGACATGATGAATGAGCTGATCGCTGAGTTGGAAGATCTCGCGACAGACGATGAACTTAAATGTCTGGTGATCAATGGTGCAGGAGCCAGCTTTTGTGCCGGCGTTGAAGTCGCCGACCACAAGCCGGAAAGTGCCCCCAAAATGATTGAAACATTTAATCGCATTTTTGAGCTCATCAATCAGCTGGATGTTCCCGTGATTGCTTCGGTGCACGGTGCCTGTCTGGGCGGCGGCATGGAGCTTGCCATTGCCTGTGATATCATCGTGGCCGCCGAGAGCGCGCTGTTCGGCCAGCCGGAAATCAAGCTTGCCTTTTTACCACCCTATGCGGCCATTCGCCTGCCCCATCTGGTAGGCCCTGCCAAGGCCATTGAAATCTGCACCACCGGCAAACGCTATAGCGCTGAAGAATCTCGGCAGATGGGCATGGTTTGTTATACTGTTGCCGATGATCAGCTAACAGATGCCACCGATAAGCTCGTTAAGGAAATCCAATACAACAGCCCCCTGATCATTCGATTGAATAAGCAAGCGGTCAAAAAGCACCTGGGTTTACCGTTTCCACAAGCCATCGACAGTGTCAGCGATCTTTTTCTGAACACCTTGATGAAAACCGAAGATGTGCTCGAAGGTATTAAAAGCTTTGAAGAAAAACGCAAGCCGGTTTGGAAGAACAAGTGAAATGAAAAATTGAAAATTGAATATTTAGCATCGCGTTCAAATTTAATCAAATATTGAGTTTCATTCCTTTTATAATATTCAATAATCAATATTAAATATTCGATTCATCCGGAGGATTTTATGTCACAGATAAACAAAATCGCAGTTATCGGTGCGGGTAATATGGGCAGCGGTATTGCTCAAAAAATTGCCCAGGAGGGCATTAACGTCGTTATGGTGGATATGAAAGAGGAATTTGTCGAACGCGGCATCGAAATCATTCGCCAAACGTTGAAAGAGGCTGTTGAGCGTAAAATTCTCAATTCAGAGCAGCTGCATGATGTCCTTTCACGCATTATTGGCACCTGTGATTTTGAAATGGTGGCCGACGCCGACCTGGTTATTGAAGCTGTCTTTGAAGACAAACAGGTTAAGCACGATCTTTTCGAAGAACTGGATCGCATCTGCTCTGATAAGACCATTCTGGCCACCAACACTTCCAGTTTTTACGTTCATGAATTTGCCAATAAAACCTCCCGACCGGATCGTTTTATCGGGCTGCATTATTTTTACCACCCGGCTAAAAATCGCTTGTTGGAGGTGATTCCCCACGAAAAAACAAGTGCCGCGACGGTGGAAAAATCGCTTCTGGCAGCCAAGCTTCACGGTAAAACCGCCATCGTTGTCAAAGATGCACCCGGCTTTGCCGTTAACCGATTTTTCGTGCCCTTTTTAAATGAAGCCGCCCGTATGCTGGAAGAAAGTGTGGCCAATATCCCCACAATTGAAGAAGCGGCCAAGCAGGCATTTAAAATCGGCATGGGGCCTTTTGAACTCATGAATGTCACCGGGATTCCGATTGCCGTGCACGCTTCCACAACCCTGGGAAACGAACTGGGACCCTTCTACGCCACCGCAGAGATCATCAAAGCCCAGAAGGATAAAAACGAAAACTGGGATCTCAGCGGTGATGTTGACGAATCCAGACTCCAGGTGATTAAGGATCGCTTCTACGGCGTTTGTTTTGGGGTCGCGGCAGCGCTGGTGGATGAAGGCGTTGCTTCCATCGAGGACACTGACCGGGGCGCTAAAATCGGTTTGCGCTGGCTGATGGGCCCCTTTGAAATAATGAATAAGATCGGCATCGAAAAAGCCTTTAAAGCCGTGGAAGCCGTCACTCAACGATACCCTGATTTCAAGATGCCGCAGGTTCTGGCACAACAACATGAAAGCGGTAAGCCGTTTACGTTCAATTTTGTGGATCTGGAAGTCAAAGATGGGATCGCTTACATTACCATTAACCGCCCCGAAGCTATGAATGCCCTGAACGAAACCGTGGTGGCCCAGCTCAGACAACGCTTTGATGAGGCTGAAGCAAACACCGAGGCCAAAGCCATCGTGTTTCAGGGCGCCGGCAAGGCTTTTGTGGCCGGGGCGGATATCAAATATTTTGTGGACAGGATCAAAGCAAACCAAATAGACCAGATTGCTGAATTCACGCGCAAGGGGCACGAGCTGCTCCTTGATATTGAAAACTGTGACAAGCTCACGATTGCGTTGCTCGACGGGTTATCCCTGGGTGGCGGCAGTGAACTGGCACTGGCCTGCCAGGCCATTGTCGCCACACCAGCCGGATCCATGGGTTTTCCGGAAACGGCTATAGGCATCTTTCCCGGTCTGGGCGGTATGTTGCGCATGGCTCGTTTTACCGGGCCGGAGCTTGCCAAATACTACGTCTTTACCGGCATCCCCATCAGTGCTGAAGATGCCCACGCCCTCGGCATTGTTAAGCGTTTGGTGGCACCGCCCGAAGTGATGGCTGCCATAAACGAATTGGCATCCGCAGGCAAACCGGAGAAATACCGGCAGCGTGAAATACCCGAGCATTTTCAACCGCTGGCCCAAATGGGATCTGCTGAAAACGCCGGCCGGCTGCTAAACGGAAAGCTGCCCGAAGGGGTAGCGGAAGAACTCGCTACTAAAACCGCTAAAATGATCAGCTACAAAGCGCCGCTCGCGCTTAAAATTGCCAATGAAATCATTGACGCGCAGGTCGGAAAACCAATCGACGAGGCGGTGGAAATCGAGCTCGGACGTCTGAATGAGATATTCAGCACGGCTGACGCGTTTGAGGGTCTTTCAACGGCTGGCCGCAAAAGGCCCGAGTATAAAGGGGCGTGATGGCATGACACGGGAGGAGGAGCTGAGGCGTCAGGGGTGGGAAAGACAGTCCACCTATGACGAGCCCCGCCTGTCGGAAATGGCAAAAACATACCGGGAAATCGGTCTAGAGGTATACCTGGAGCCCTTTCACCCTGATGAAGAACCCGGTTGCGCCATTTGTATGGCTGCCACTCCGGAAAAGTATAAAACTATTTATACCCGCAAGAAGCCCTAATGCGCTAATCGCGCATTGTCAATTGTTAGTTGTCCGTCGTTAAAACCAATCTGGCGATACATCCTTGAATAGTAGCTAATTGACAACGGACTACGGACCATTACCAATTTGGTGACGCCACAACCAGAATAACCAGATTCTCATCCCCGTTATTGAGCAAACTATGTGATGATCCGGTTGGAATCCAGGTGGCATCGCCCGGTCCGACCTGGCGCGTTTCTTCATCTACCCCCATTTCACCGCTTCCCTGCAACACAAAGTAGATTTCCTCCATGGGGTCTACATGGGCTTCGATTTTTTTGCCCGGTTCCAGGGTGGCAATCGCCAGAAATCCGATTTCCTTTAAAATACGGCGGTCAAGAATCATCTGCGCAATGGCGCCTCCATGGGCCAGATAGGTGGTTTCCATAACCGCCTTGTCGTTCATGTTGCGCACAATCATATGATTTTACCTCCCGTGCTTTTCAATCTTTTAGCTTGACAGAATCTACAATGTAGCTTTAATGTAGCTAATAATAAGGTTCAACGAAAAAATCAAATTGGCGCATTTAATTGACATGAATGTAAAAGATAGCTAAAAAATCAACTGAATTGAATGCGCCAATTCGGCCTTCAAACACCAATAAAATCATAAAGGATGTTGCCATGCACAAACTACTTACCGAAAATCCAGGTCAAAAAATGCTGCTGCTGGGCAATGAAGCCATTGCCAGGGGCGCAATCGAAGCAGGCGTCGCGGTAGCCAGTACCTACCCGGGCACACCCTCTTCCGAAATTTCATTACAATTTTTTCAGATGTCCCAGGAAAGCGATCTGTATTTTGAATACAGCACCAATGAAAAGGTGGCCATGGAAGTGGCCGCAGCTGCCGCCAACTCCGGCGTGCGCAGCATGTGTGTCATGAAACACGTGGGTGTAAATGTCGCTGCAGACGCACTGATGACACTGGCCTACGTCGGCGTCAAAGGCGGAATGATTGTCTTGACCGCTGATGACCCCTACATGTTTTCCAGTCAAAACGAGCAGGACAATCGTTTTTATGCCAAGCTGTCGGGGCTGCCGTTGGTTGAGCCATCGAGCGTGGAAGAAGCCAAAGAAATGATTGCGTATGCTTTTGAAATTTCTGAAAAACTGCAGGAACCGGTCCTGTTTCGCACCACCACCCGGATCAACCATTCCTCCGCCATTGTCACTCTTGGAGAAATCACAGCGCCCCAAACCAAAGGTGATTTCGTCAAAGACCCCTTTAATCTGGTCACCGTACCGGCGGTTTCCAGGCGGTTGCATGTTAAACTTCTGGAAAACATTGAAAAAGCCAAGGACCTCTCGGAAGCCTCACCGTATAATTTAATCCAGGGCGATGGCAAATGGGGCATTGTTTGTAATGGTGTCAGCTACAATTACACATCAGACGCCATCAAAGAACTCGAAATTACGGACAAAGTGCGGTTGCTGCGGGTGGGATTTTCTTACCCCATGCCTGAAAAGATAATTAAATCCTTTTTAAAGGCCTGTGAAAAAGTATTGGTCATTGAGGAAGGTGAACCCTATATGGAAGAGCAGGTGAAGGCCTTTGCCCAGGAAGAAGGCCTGACGCTGTCGATTCGCGGAAAAGCCAAAGACCTGTTTACACACCTTTATGAGTACAACCCCGCCCAGGTCAGAGAAAATATCGCCAAATTTTTTGACATACCCTTTACACCTGCGGCCAAGCCGGATCTTTCCGATGTCCCGGAAGTACCCCAACGGCCGCCTACCCTGTGCGCCGGCTGTTCCCATCGGGCCACTTACTACGCGGTTAAAAAAGCGGCTGAAGGCCTCGGCACCATTTATCCCACAGACATCGGGTGTTATACCCTCGGCGTGCTCCCGCCGCTTTCAACTGCGGATTTTCTGTTGTGTATGGGATCATCGGTTGGCACGGGTTGTGGCTTTTCAGCTTCAACAGATAAAAAAGTAATTTCATTTATCGGCGATTCTACTTTTTTCCACTCCGGCATTCCCGGCCTGATCAACGCTGTATTTAACAACCATAATTTTACGCTGGTCATACTGGACAACAGCACCACGGCAATGACCGGTCATCAACCTCATCCGGGTGTTAATATGAAAGACTTCAATCTGACGGGCTATGGCCGCGTATCGATCGAAGATGTCGTTCGCGCCATCGGTGTCCCCCATGTGGAAGTCATCAAACCCTACCGCGTCAATAAGAGTATCGCAGCGATTAAGGAGGCCATCGATTACGAGGGCGTATCGGTCATCATATCCAAAGAGGCCTGCACCCTTTATGCCCAGAGCCTTAAAAAGGCCAGAGGCAAGCCCTTTTACATTAATGAAAAATGCAAAGATCACCGTGAGTGTGTCAACGAACTGGCCTGTCCGGCGTTCTATATCGAAGGCGAGCGCGTTCATATCAACGCCGATCTTTGCTCAGGCTGCGCAGTGTGTGCCCAGATATGCCCGGAAAAAGCAATTGCACCGGTGCGGTCGAAGGAAAAGGTCAAATCTTCATAAACCGTGGAGTGCTGGAGCGAGTAAAATTTCGGAATGCAGATTGCGGATTTCGGATTTCAGATTTCAGATATGTTGCACTTCTGATTTTTAAATCTGCAATCCGCAATCTAAAATCCGCAATTGATTTTGCTCCAATACTCCATTAGGCAAATAATTAAACCACAATTGAGTTTGAAATCATATATGTAAACTTGACCATACTAAACTGATAGGAAACGCTTTATGGAGACAACAAGACTGATTATTGTAGCTGTGGGCGGCCAGGGTAACCTGCTGGCATCCAAGGTACTCGGAGAGGCGGCGCTGCTGGCTGATATTCCCGTACGAATGAGTGAAATCCACGGCATGGCTCAAAGAGGTGGTGTCGTAGAATCTGCAGTTGTTTTTGGTGATGCGGAAAGCACGATTATCTCAGATGGCGAAGCGGATGTCCTGCTGGGTTTCGAGCCTTCAGAAACGCTGCGGGCTTTAAACAAATGCAATGCCGAAACGGTCGTGATCACCAACACGGCACCATTGCCGCCGTTTACGGTGTCCATCGGCCAAGGCACGTATCCGGAATTAAATCAGCTTCAGGAATTAATCAGCCAAAAAACCGCCCGGCTGGTGGCTTTTGATGCCCTGGCCCTGGCAAAAGAGGCCGGCAATTTTATGTCTTTAAATATGGTTTTGCTGGGCTCATTGATTCAAACCGGACTGATGCCGGTGTCGGCCGATAATGTTAAAGAAGCGATTCGGACATCCACCAAAAAGGCTTTTATCGATACCAATATCAAAGCCTTTGATCTTGGCTTTGAAGCCGCCGCCAAGGCCGGTTGATCTTACGGTGATAATGCTTCAAGCTCCGGCTTGACGATAGATAGCACAGGCAGCGCGTGGCAATTATACCGCAGCAAGCGGTCCGTTTTTCAAATAGAATTTCTGTTGATGGCCGTCATAACAATTTCGTTACCCAAAAAGGAGGAAGATCATGCCCTGGAACGATAAGTTTGAATGCATGCCAGTGGAGGAGCTTAAAAAATTTCAGTTGGAAAAACTGAAAGAGACCGTCACTTGGGTATCTGAGAAGGTGACGTTCTATAAAAATAAATTCAAGGAAATGGGTGTCTCAGCTGCAGACATCAACAGCCTCAAAGATGTGGCCAAACTTCCCTTTACCGTCAAAACGGACCTGAGAGATAATTATCCCTTTGGCCTGTGCGCCGTGCCCTTGGAGGAGGTGGTCCGGGTCCATGCGTCTTCGGGCACTACCGGCAAACCCATCACCGGCCCCTACACCCAGGAAGATTTGGACCAATGGATCGAATGTATGGCCCGCAATCTCTATGCCGCCGGTATCCGCAAGGAAGACGTGGTTCAAAACGCTTACGGTCATGGTCTTTTTACCGGTGGCCTCGGCTTTCATCAAGGAGCCAGTGCCCTGGGATGCACGGTCGTGCCCACCGGGGCCGGAATGACTGAACGTCAAATCACCATCATGCAGGATTTTAAATCGGATGTTCTGTTTGCAACCCCCTCTTATGCCTTGACGATTGCCGAGCGCGCCGAAGAAATGAAAGTCGACATTCGCAAGCTTCCCTTGCGGGTCGGGGTATTTGGCGCCGAGCCCTGGACAGAAGGCATGCGGCAGGAGATCGAAGAACGCATGGGAATTAAAGCCCAGGAAGCATTTGGTCTAACCGAGCTTTGCGGGCCCGGTGTGGCATATGATGCGGCGGATCAAAACGGTCTGTATATCAATGAAGATCATTTCCTAGCTGAGGTCGTCGATCCGCAGACCCTGGAGCCTCTGCCGGAAGGAGAAAAAGGTGAGCTCATTTTTACATCTTTGCAGCGCCGCGCCATGCCGATGATTCGTTATCGCACCAAAGATATCACGCGATTGTGGCGCGAGCCCGGTCACGAAGGTCGAACCTTTATTCGAATGGACAAAATCTACGGCCGCTCAGACGATATGCTCATCATCAGTGGTGTAAACGTTTTTCCATCTCAAATTGAGGCGCTTTTGCTGGAAATCGAAGAAGTTGAACCGCAATACCAACTGGTGGTAAGTAAAAAAGGCTATTTGGACCATCTCAGCATTCGCGTTGAGGGTAAAAAAGAAATTTATGAGGCCGGTGAAGATCGCAGACATGAAATCGAAGGCAAAATTGCAGGCCATATTAAAGGCAACATGGGAATCAGCGTCAATGTGGAAATGGTCGATGCGAAAGCCATTGCGCGCAGCGAGGGTAAAGCCGTGCGCGTCATAGACGAACGCCCCAAACAGGAAAGGTAAGAGTTGGCGTGTGGAGCGTTGAGCAATTAAAAGTTAGCACTTTCAATAATCAACGTTTCGATTGTTACAGCAAGTGCCTAAGATGACTAAAGTTGGAAATGCCTAAAATTAAGGCATTCTGTCTATTTTTTAATGATTATTAATTCCTTTTTTAACTTTTTTCACTTTAACTTCAAATAAGGAGAGGTTAATAATGAGTGACGCTTCCAATTTTAGTCCCCAATCGTTTGCGGTGGTAGGGGCTGGCCCGGTGGGATGTATTGTTGCCTGCTTTCTGGCCAAAGGTGGTTATGAGGTCACCCTTTGTGATGTCATCCCTGACTTGCTGGCGCCGGCGTTGGATCCTGGAATTATTCTCGAAGGCGCCGAGAATATGCAACACAAGGTGACCCGAACCTGCACAGCCGTTGATGAAATAGCTGACTACGATCCAGATGTGATCTTTATCACCGTCAAAGCCAATGCGCTGCCGTTGATTGCATCGGCCATTGAAGGCTTTCACAGAGAGGGCCTGGCGATTGTCAGCTGGCAAAACGGTATTGATACCGAATTGGAACTGGCGAAGACACTGAGTAAGACCGATGTGATGCGCGCCGTCGTCAATTACGGCTGCGGCCTGGCGGGGCCGGCCCATGTCAAAGTGCCCTTTCACCATCCGCCGCATTACATCCAGGAACTGGATCCTCAATCCCGTGATGCCGCGATTGCTATTGCCGATGCACTCAGCAAATGCGGCCTTGAAACCGAGCACACCGATAACATTATATCGATGGTCTGGCGCAAGAGCGTTATGAATGCCTGCATGAATCCGGTATGCGCCGTAACCGGGCTGACCATGTCACGCGCCATGAACGATCCGATCGTTT
>JASFIV010000151.1:0-11076 GCA_050122475.1 Desulfobacterales bacterium
GACCAATACCGGCGCGACAGCCGCCGGCAGTGTCCGGGGACGGGTCGCCAGCATCCAGGCTTCCGTATTCGATATGTCATCCGTGTTCTTGGCAGTCATATGGACAGAGTATTATTATGGTTTTTCCGCTCTATAACGATTCACTTTCAGCTCCAGATGGTAAATGACTAAATACAGGATCAATCCCAGCAGGCCCATGGCCAGAATGCCGGCATACATCTCCGGATATCGCAGCACCTGGTAGGTTTCGACGACGATAAAATATCCCAACCCGTAAGTTGTCAACGACTGCTCGGCAATAAACAAGACTGCAACCGCCGTTCCAAACGATACACGTAATGCCGTCAGCACGGCCGGCAAAGATGCCGGGAAGTATACATAGCGGAAGAGCGCCCGGCGGCCGGCACCCAGCGATCGCACCGACAAAATCAACTCCGGATGCAGATTGGCGGCTTCATCCCTGACAACAACCAGGATCTGGAAAAAAATGATCAGGGCGATCAAAAAAATTTTCGAGATATCGGTAATACCCATTAAAACATAAATGACCGGTAAAAAAACAATTTTGGGGATGGGATAGACAATGGCAATCAGGGGCGCGAAGACGCGATTCACCTGGGGCATCTGCCCCAGGCCGAGCCCGATGGGCACCGCGCTGACAACGGCCAGCGCAATGGCTGCCAGGACGCGGCCGGTACTGGCCAAAAAGTGAATTCCCAGCTCACCGAACAACGAACCGAAAAAAATCGGCAGCACCTGAAACGGAGAGGGCATGATGGGTCGATGGATCAGCCAGGCCAGCACCTGCCAGATGGCAAAAAACATCAGCAGGCCGATGAGGATGGCGCGTATATCTAACCTGTTGTTCATGTCAGTGATCCCAGTAAATGCCGCACATCTTCGCAGGTCTGTTGAAATGCATCCTGCCGGCGCCCGGCTGCGAGTCCGGCACAGGCATTATCGATCATATGGGCATTTTGATTGCAGCCTTTTGCCAGAACCAGAATTTTTTTACCCATGACGACGGCGACTTCGATATCGTGGGTGACGATGACATAGGTTAAATCCGAAGCAGCGTGTAAATCGATGATGAATTTCTGCAGTTCCTCTCGGGTCGGTACATCAAGGGCGGAAAACGGTTCATCCATCAACAGCAAGTCCGGTTGCATGGCCAGGGTGCGCGCAATTGCCGTTCGTTGACGCTGGCCCTGGGAAAGCTGCAGCGGGTATTGATCCCGCAGGTTTTCAATTCCCAATTTTGCCAGCCAGCCGTCCACCCGCTGATCGGCCTGGCCGGAATCAGTGTTTTCATCGACCGGGGTGTGTCGGCCGTCAGATCCGTAAAACCCCCAGATGGTCAGACCCAGGCGGGCATTCTCTCTGACCGTTTGCCACGGCAATAAGCCGTGATCCTGCAGTACCAGTCCACTGCGGGGTCGGGGTCGCTTGATCGGTATTTGATCGATGAGAATGCGGCCGGACTGCGGGTGGCGCAAGCCAGCCAGGAGATACAGAAGGGTTGTTTTGCCGCAACCGGATGGGCCGATAATAGACAGCGCTTCACCGCGTTCAATCTCAAGGCTGTATCCCTGAAAGATAGGTGGTTGTCCGCTGTAGGCAAAGGTGAGATCTTTGATATTAATCATCGGGCTTTATTAATATTGCCTAATTTTACACGAGTTAGAGGCTTCCATAGGCAAGGCACTTATGGGCGGGCTTCGACTGCCTTCGACATGAGCTCAGGCCGAATGTAGCTCTGCCGAAGTCAAGCTATAGTGAACTATGCTTCGCCCTTAATAACGCAGCATATGGGAGCCTCTGGCTCGCCCGAAGGGTGAAAATTAATGAGATATAATGATTTTTATCCTTTGTAGTGTATCTGTAACTTTTTTTAAATAACTCTTTGTCAAACTTTCTGTAATTTTGATTTTTACTCTCTCATTAATTTTCATATAAAGAATTTTTATGTAAAATTCAGGGCAGAAAAGAACCCGTAACAGATTCCTTATAAGGGATGGGTGCTGTCAAAATCCCCCTGGAAACCATCCAGTTCATGACATCTGTCCATTGTTCGACGCTGGGAACCTCCCGCAGCGGGAAGGGTGGAATACGATAGGTTTGCTGGATGTTTTTGGGAACCCGAATCTTTTGAAGCAAAAGGCTCCGAAAGGACTCCGGGTTCGCATTGATATCCTGCGCAGCTTGATTCCAGGCCTTTAAGAATTGGCGTACCGCATCGGCTTTGGTTTCAATGGCATCCAGATGAAAGCTCAACACACTGACACTGTACTGCGGGTGGGCTGAGTCGTCGATCACAGCTTCGGCGCCGGCTTCAATTGCGCTTTTGGCCAGCGGATCCGGCAGCGTGGCCGCCTTCAATTGGCGCTGTAACAACAATTGGTAGCGCTCCGGTATCACCGGTACGGATTTTTTAGAGATTTCATCCGGGGTCAGACCACCGGCCACCATCAAACGATCGGTGATGTATTCGATGATGGTGTTCTTGGAAACACCGATCGGAATTCCCTTCAGGTCAGCCGGGTCGGTCAGCTTGCTGCCGGGCGCGGCCAACACCCGAAACAGCGGATAATGCGGATAGGCTTTGCGGGCCGATGAAATGATCTTTACCTGGGTACGTTCACGATTGAAGTTGGCGGTGGAGGCCATTTCGTTGAGCATGCCGTCAATGGCACCGGACTGCATCAGCTGATCTCTTTCCAGTCCGCTACCTACCGGTACCGCTTCGACCATAACACCATAGCGCTCAAAATAGCCCTGCGCCTCAGCTACATAAAAGGGGAATGTGTCTAAAATGGGCAAAAGGGCAACTTTGAGTGACTTTTTCGCTGAATCCCCTTGCGCACCCGGCCCCATCGAAAAGCCGACCATTATCATCAGGACCGCAAGCAGCCCACTGACAACGATAATGTTAAATTGGAATTTTCTTTTCATGGTTTTGTCGCTGATATGCTGATTGATTTTGCGATTTGGCTCTAAATAGCAAAAAAGGAGATAGGGTGTAAAGAAATTATACCCTGAATCTTGCATGAAAATAGATGAGAAATTTCTTTTTGAAAAACCAAACTGGGTTTAGAACCTCAGATTTTGTTCGACAACAAGGCGGTGAGGATGAGAACGAGCGCTGCTCGCACGGTCATGTCATTTCCTTCCGGGCGATATGAAATATAAGGTGCCTGGGGTCCGATATTTAGGATTGGACTTACGAAGTTGCCAAGTTTATGTCACATTCAAATCATCCTAAATATCGAACCCCGACCAGGCTCGAAGGCAGCTTTTCCCCATATCGCCCTTCAGAAAAAACATGACCGCTTTTAAATTAATCCTGCCGCTTGCATAATATCCGGCACCTTATCTTCTTTGCCGATGGCCATAATGTGCACGCCGTCGCACATATTTTCATCGTGAATGCGTTTAATCATGCGGCCCGTAATTTCGATGCCTTTGGCCAGGGCCTGGCCTTTGGGTGCGGACGCCATTTCATCGATTAAATCCTGCGGAACGAAAACGCCGGCGATATTTTTGTTCATAAAACGGGCCATGGGCGCCGAGGTCAGCAAAATGACGCCGGCCAGAATTTTTACATTAAACTGTCGAGCGTAATCCATGAATTCTTTGAACTTGTCAAGATCATAAACGGCCTGAGTTTGAATGAACTCGGCACCGGCTTCGAGCTTTTTTTCAAATTTGATCAACTGGGGTTCAAGCGGATCCGCCTCCGGCGTCACAATGGCGCCGGCGCAAAAAGATACCCCGCCGTCCAGGTCGTTGCCGCCAAGGTCCTTGCCCGCTTCCAATGTGCGCACCGTTCTCAACAGCTGACTGGAGTCCATGTCAAAAACACTCTTGGCTTCTTTATGATCGCCCAGTATGACCGAATCCCCGGTCAGGCAGAGAACATTTTGGATCCCGCGCGATGAGGCAAACAGCAGATCCGCCTGCAATGCCAGTCGGTTACGATCCCGGCAGGTCATCTGCAGGATGACTTCCCCGCCCATTTCTTTGACCATCATCGCTCCGCCCAGAGATGGGTAACGCATCACCGAGCTTTGATGATCGGTGACGTTCATGGCGTCGACCTTGTCCTTTAACAATTCGACATGGTGCTTGAATTTTTCAAGGTTCGTCCCTTTGGGTGGGGCGACCTCGCTGGTCACCACAAACTTGCCGGATTCCAAAGCTTCTTTAAATTTCGTCGGCATTCTCAAACTCCCCTTCTATCTAAGATCCATTAAAATACAGCAAGATTTCATTTATCTTTTTTACCAATAACGAATAACCAATAACCATTAACTAAATTTAAGCTTCCGAAAGCTTAAATTTTCCCGGCTTGGGCTCTCCCAGATGGTTGCGCGGTTTCTGATATTTGCGCATGGAATCGATCCGGTCCAGCTCCTTGAGGCGATTGTAAATCAATGTCCAGACACAGTCCTTGTTGACATCGATTTCACATTTGCCGTGATTGGTGCCACCACAGGGCCCGTTAACCAAACCCTTGTGACAGTTGGTCACCGGGCAAATGCCGCCGGTTTCCCCGATGATACAGGTACCGCACTGGGTGCAGATCTCATCAAACAGTCCCACCCCTGTTTCTTTGCCGATAAACAGGGTATCCAGAGCCGGTATGACCATCTTGTGCAATTGCCGTGCAATGCTTTGAACGCCAAAGGCGCAGGTCATGATCAGCAGGGCATCGGCCTGATTGATCTGTTCGCCGAAATCGCTCAGAAATTCACGGGTTAAATTATCGCAGGCCACCGGCACCACCGTATGGCCGGTTACCATTTTACCCTTGGTGGACAACTCCGCTTTCATCTCCCGTACTTCCGGATCGCCGCCGGTGCAGGTGAGCGTCACGCAGGTTCCGCATCCAATGATGAAAATCCGGTTGAGCCCCTTTAAAAGGCGTTCAATTTCTTTTTCCGGCTTTTTTTGCGTTATGGATCGAATCATATCGCATTCTCCTCTTTTTCAAGATCACATCGGAGGCAGCGAATGGCTTCACGGTATGCCTCCTCTTCGTTGAATCCTTTTTCAACTTCTCTGAAATCCTTTATTCGTTCCCGGGCATTCTCGACTTGGACCTCGACCCGGGGCTTGTCTTCCATATCTTCTTTTTCAAGCGCCAGTTTGGTGGCCGTATGCCGCGGGGATTTCTCATCGGGAATATAGACGCGGCTCTTGTCGCCACCCAGATATTTGTTGATGGCAATGGCGGCCCGCCGGCCGGATGCAATCGCGCGTATCACAAAGGTCGGGCCGGTGGTGAAATCACCGCCGGCAAAAACACCCGGTACATTGGTGGCCAGTGTATTGGTGTCGACCACCAGAGCGCCCCAGAGCTCGCGCTCCAGCTGGCTGTCGGCGGATAGAAAGGACATGTCGGCAGCCTGGCCGATAGAGATAATGACATTGTCGGTATCCACAAAGCGCGTATCGTCGAGATCACAGGTCGGGTTAAAGCAGCCCTCATCGTCGAAGACGCAGATGCAGCGGGTGAACTCAACGCCCGTCACCCGCCCCTTTTCATGGGTGATTTTACTGGGCGACAGGTCCGGGTTGATGACGATACCCTCATCAATGGCCTCTTCCACATCCTGTTCCCAGGCCGGCATTTCATCACGGGGTTCCAGGCAGAAGATTTGTGCTTCCTGCGCTCCGGACCTTAAAGCCGTGCGGGCGACATCGACGGCCACATTACCACCGCCGATAATCACGGTCTTGCCGCTTAAAGGCACCTTGTTGCCCATGCGGACCTGGGTCAGAAAGTCAAGGCCATAGTAAATACCCTCAAGGCCTTCTTCCTCCCCGGGAATGCCGATGTGCTTGCTGGCCTGGGCTCCGGCAGCAATAAAGACAGCGCTATAGCCTTCATCAAGCAGGTCATTAAAGGTGTGTTTGGCATCAATGGGTGAGTTATAACGAATCTCAACCCCGCAGTTCTGGATGTACTGGATCTCTTCTTCGATCACATGACGCGGCAACCTGAACTCGGGAACGGCTATGCCGAGCATGCCGCCGGCCACCGGCTGGGCTTCAAAAACGGTGGCCTGGTAGCCCATTTTGGCCAGAAAATAGGCGCAGGTTAAGCCGGCCGGCCCCGCGCCGACAATGGCGACTTTCTCCTTATGGGTGACCGGAAAGGGCTCTCTTTGCGGACCGACATTGTTAAAATACCAGTCTGACGCCACGCGTTTAAGGGCCCGAATGGCCACCGGTTGATCCAGTTCGCCGCGGCGGCATTTGAACTCGCAGGGATGGATGCAGATACGCCCGCAAACCGCCGGAAACGGATTGCGCTCACGGATGATCTCAACAGACTTTTCGTAATCGCCGTCGGCTATGGCGGCCACATAATTGGGCACATCGATGCCCGCCGGGCAGGCATGCTGGCAGGCGGAAATCACCATTGAATCGCACACCGCTCCGGCGCAGCGGTGTTCTTTGATGTGGTCTTCAAATTCTTTGAGAAAATATTTGAGAGTCGAAAGGGCCGGTTTGGAACAGGCCTGTCCCAGACCGCACAGCGAAGCCTCGGTTAAGGTCTCTCCCAGCTGACGGATGGTTTCAATGTCCTCGATCCGGCCTTTACCCTGGGTGATGCGTGTTAAAATTTCCAGCAGCTGGGTGGTGCCCAGACGGCAGGGCGCACATTTGCCACAGGATTCTGACTGGGTAAAACTCAAGAAAAAGCGGGCAATTTCAACCATACAGTTGTTTTCATCCATCACCACCATGCCGCCCGAGCCCATGATGGCGCCGATACGCTGGACCGTATCGTAATCAATTTCCAAGCTTAAAAATTGTGGGGGCACACAGCCGCCGGCGGGCCCGCCCATCTGAACTGCTTTAAATGCGCGACCTTTGGGTATGCCGCCGCCAATTTCATAGATGACATCTTTGACGGTTGAGCCGATGGGCACTTCAACCAATCCGGTGTTGTTGACCTTACCGGCCAGAGAAAAGATTTTGGTTCCCTTGCTCTCTTCGGTGCCCACCTGGCCGTACCATTCCGCCCCGTTTTTAATGATCAGCGGGACGTTGGCCCAGGTTTCAACATTGTTGATATTCGTCGGTTTGGCGTCGATACCGGCCTGCGCCGGAAACGGCGGCCGTGCCCGGGGCATGCCGCGTTTGCCCTCGATGGAGGCCATCAGAGCCGTTTCTTCACCGCAGACAAACGCACCGGCGCCCAATCGCAACGAAAGATCGAAGTTAAAGCCGGTGCCCAGGATGTTTTCGCCCAGAAGTCCCAGTTCTTTGGCCTGTTCGATGGCGATGTTGAGATGATCGATGGCAATCGGATACTCTTCGCGCACATAGATATAGCCATACTCGCTGCCCATGGCATAGGCACCGATGAGCATACCTTCGACGACGGCATGCGGGTTGCCTTCTAGAATGGCGCGATCCATAAATGCACCGGGATCACCTTCATCCGCGTTGCATACCGTATACTTTGGCCGGCCTTCCGACTGGCGGGCGAATTTCCACTTGAGACCGGTTGGGAATCCCGCGCCGCCGCGTCCTCTGAGTTTGGCGGTCAGCACCTCTTCGACGACCTGCTCGGGTGACATTTTCGACAGCGCTTTGACCAGGGCCTGATAGCCATCTTCGGCAATGTAATGTTCGATACGGGTCGGATCGATGCGGCCGCAGTTGGCCAGAACCCGGCGTTCCTGTTTAGCGTAAAACGGGATCTGGTTGCGGTAGTATATCGGTTGCTGCTTCTTGGGTTCGTGATACGCCAGGCGGTCGATGAGTTGGCTGCGTTTCAGGGTCTGAGCAACAATCTCGGCGGCATCATCAGGCTCCACCTCCTGGTATTGAACCCCCATGGGCTCAATGGCGATCACCGGCGCCTTGGCACAAAAACCGTGGCAGCCGGTGGCACGAATTTCCACCTGATCCGAAACCTTCTGGCTTTTGACCTCGTCATTTAAGGACTCCAGTACGCCGGCGGCGCCGTATGCCCGGCAGCCGGTCATGCATACATGCACTTCGATGGTCCCCTCTTTTTTTTGGGACTGTATTTTATTGCGGAGCCACTCCAGCTTTCCTATGGATGAAAGCTTCTCCATTTGGCAATTTCTCCCTTTCGCTCAGAAATTCCGCCTGTCGCAAATCCGCCGGCGGCAAACGGCATGGTTTATTTTTTTTGATACTCTCCCAGCAGGCTGCTGACCTTGGTTGGGGAAAGCTTGCCGAAATAATCCCGGTTGATCATCATAGTCGGTGCCAGAAAACAGGCGCCCAGACAGGCCACCGTTTCGAGGGTAAATTGATAGTCGGAACTGGTTTCACCCTCCTTCAGGTCCAACTCTTTTTGCATCAGGCGCAGAACGCTGCGGCTGCCCTTGACATGACAGGCCGTTCCGCGGCAGACTCTAAGGACATATTTTCCCTTGGGCTCCAGAGCAAATCCGGCATAAAACGTAATAACGCCCTGTACCTCAGCAGGGTACATGTTCATGGCCTCGGCGATCGGCTCAATAGATTCGGGCGGGATATATCCGGCATGCTCCTGCACTTCCTGCAGCAGGGGGATCAGCCCCCATTTGTCGCCTTTGTGCTTTTCGATAATTTCGTAAATCCGGTCCCAGTCAATCTCTGGTGGTTCCATATTCAATGCCTCGGTGTATGGTATTTGGTGTTTAGTGTATGGTATTTGATGTTAAGTGTATTGTGGCAACTCACTAAACACTAAACACCAATTAACTAAACACAGATTTTAAGCCTTGCTAATTTTGACTGCACATGTTTTCCAGCCGTTTGTATTGGGATCCGCCAGGTCCTTTAAATCAATCAGATTCATGGCATCATTGGCGTTGACCGCCAGCGGGACAAACAGCTGGCCGGCTGAGATGCGATTGCTGCGGTCAATTTTGCGTCTGATTTCACCCCAGCGGGTTTCTATTTTCACGGTATCCCCATCTTTTAATTTCAGTTTTTCTGCGTCCGCCATGCTAATGATCACATTTCCAATGGGGTCAAGATCCTGAATGCGTTCAGAGGCGCTTGTTCGAGTGCCGTTGCCCAGATGATAGCGTAAAGAGCCCAATATGGCCGTTATCGGGAAGTCGCGATCGTCGGGTTCATCGGCGGTAAAAACCACCGCTGAAAAAGATATCATTTCATGCGCGTCGCTGGCACCAAATACAGTCATCGGGCTGTTTGGTCTGACCCAGGCAGTCTCAGAGCCATTCAATTCTGCGTAGACGGGTACCAGTCGACGGATTTCATCACGTATTTTTTCCAGTGAGCCATAGGCCGCAGAAGTCCCCAGCCGGGCGGCCAGCAGATCTAAAATCTCCCAGTCGGGTTTGGCCTTGCCGGGTGGCGGCACGACCGGTGAAAAGCTCTGGATTCGGCCTTCCAGATTGGTAAAGGAGCCGGCTTTTTCACTGGCAGCGGCACCCGGCAGAACCACATCTGCGAGTTTTACGATTTCACTGTCGAGAATATCCTGTACAGCAATGAATTCCAGATTTTCAAGCGCGGCTCTCACGCGTTGCGGTTGCGGCAAAGAACGCAGTGGATTTTCTCCCATGATATACAGGGCTTTAAGCTGGCCACTTTCGGCTGCCTCGATAACGCGGCACATATTGAGACCTGGATCCGGAGAAATTTTGACGCCCCAGTTCTTTTCCCATGTGTTTCGGTTGCTATCCTCAGCAAGTGGCATTCTTCCCGGCAGCAGGTCCGGTACTGTGCCCATATCCATGGCACCGTTCTGGTTGTTTTCTCTGGCAAGGATGTAAATGCCGGCACCGGGTTTGCCCAGGCTCCCGCTCAACAGGGACAGATTCAGAATCGCACCCAGGGTGTGCACACTATAACGCTGCTGTAAAATGCCATGGCCGATAACAAACGTAATCCGCTTTTCTTTTAAAAGCTCGGCCATTGCTTTCAACTGTTGCATCTGCAATCCGGTCATGCGGCAGACCTTATCCATATCAAGTGAGGACAAAGCGTAAGTAAAGAGACTGAATCCTTCAGCGTAGCGATCGATAAATTCAGAATCGTAGTCACTTGTCTCGTGCAGCAAAGCGGCTAGGGCATTGAGGAGTTCCAGATCGCTCTGGGGTTTAATGGGAAGCCATTGTGCAGCAAAGTTGACCAATTCTGTTTTGCGCGGGTCGATCACAATCAGCGGCACACCATTTTTCGCTGCGCGTTTTAGGTGGTAGCTGACCACGGGAAGAGAATGGTTGGGGTCGGCTCCTAAAACCACGATGATATCCGCAGTTGCCAGATCGTCAAAGGGTATCGGGCGATATCCTCCACCTGTTTTATGATCTAAAACGGTCGACAAAAATTGGCCGGAAACATAGCCGCCATTATCGACATTGTTTGTGCCGATCGACGCCCGGGCAATTTTTTGAAGCAGATAATTTTCTTCATTGCTGCACTTTGATGAACCCAAAAAAGCAATGCTTTGCGGGCCGCTTTCTTGCTTAATCTGATGCAAACGATCAGCCGTCCGGTCCAGCGCCTCATCCCATGAAACCGGCGCCATCTGGGTGGTTTCATCTTCGTTTTTTTTGGGCATCATTGGTGCGATCAGGCGTTGAGGCGAGTTTAAAAAATCATGGGCAAAATGACCGCGCACGCATAGGGTGGCTTTGTTGACGCTGTCGGTCAAATGGGCCGGATTGATATCGATGACCTTGCCGGCCGATTGCCCCATGGCGAGGCTGCATCCGACGCCGCAAAACCCGCAAATCGAAAATGATTCCTCCGCCGGGCTGCCAACGTATCGGCTGTTTTTGGCCGAAAGCGCTCCGGTCGGGCACATGGAAACACAGGTGCCGCAAAAGGTGCAGTTTGAGCGCTCGAGTCCCTGTTCATGAACCGTTGCCGGGCGGGACGCAAAGCCTCTGGAATTATAATCGATGGCCCCGACGACAACCAGTTCATGATCGGAGCGGATGCATTTTCCGCATAGGATGCATTTGCTTAGATCTCGAATAATAAACGGATTGGCCTGCTCCAGGGGCTTGTAGTTGGGCATTGGATACAGATCCGTTTCGCCTACGCCCATTTGGGCCGCGACCC
>JASFIV010000152.1:0-10943 GCA_050122475.1 Desulfobacterales bacterium
TTTCACTCACGGAACTGTCTAAAAAAGCCAGTGAGTGGGGATATGACGGACTTGAACTTGCTTGCTGGGGGGATCATTTTGATCCGGCTAAGGGTGCATCTGATCCAGCCTATTGCGAACAGCAAATAAATATACTCAAAGAAAATAATTTAGATGTCTATGCTATCTCCCATCATTTGGCCGGGCAATTGGTTTGTGATCTTAACAACGATGATAGGTCTGATGCCTTTGCACCTGGCGATTGCGCTGGAGATGCTGAGAAAAAAAGGGACTGGGCTGTGGAAACAATGAAGCAGACTGCGATAGCCGCCAAGAATATGGGGCTTAAGGTCGTTAACGGTTTTACCGGATCCTCAATTTGGCATCTGATTTATTCTTTTCCGCCTGTCAGCGATGCACAAATTGAAGAGGGGTTTAAACATTTCGCGAAATTATGGAATCCTATTCTCGATGTGTTTGATCAAAACGGTGTAAAATTTGCGTTAGAAGTTCATCCGACTGAAATCGCCTTTGATATCGTGACAGCCGAACGTACCCTTGAAGCGATTGGTCATCGAGAAGCCTTTGGTTTCAATTTTGATCCAAGTCATTTAGAGTGGCAGGGTGTTGATCCTGTTAAATTTATAAAGACTTTTCCGGATAGAATCTATCATGTGCACATGAAAGATGCAGTCGTTACACTTGATGGCACCTCTGGGATTCTCAGCAGTTATTTGAACTTCGGTCAGCCTGGACGCGGATGGGATTTTCGATCTTTAGGAAGGGGTCAGGTTAATTTCGAGGAAATCATTCGAGCCCTAAATGAAATCCAATACGATGGACCACTGTCAGTGGAGTGGGAAGATGCTGCCATGAATCGCGAGGCAGGGGCAAAAGAAGCTGCGGAATTCGTAAAAGAGATTGATTTCGCACCTTCGGGACGTCTGTTTGACGAAGCATTTTCAACTGATTAATCCGGCATTACAGATACCGGATTGCCTTAAAAATAAGAATGCTAGGGAATTAATAACTATTAAAAAAATCTGACATTACATCAAGACAGAGCGCTTTTGGCTCTGTCTTTTTTTTGAAAATTGCGCGATCAACACAATAGATTTGTTGATGTGAAATAAAGTTGGATTTTAAGCAGGAATACATAACTGCCAGGAATTGGTAAAATGTGTCTAAACATGTACCCGCCAGATCTCATTTTTCCTAAAAATCCTAACATTTCTCAACACTATAAGAATAAAAAAAGTAAATGATAACAAGAAATAAACAGATATAATTGACTTTTTAATTTAACTTTGTTCCGGTTTAAAATTACTTGGTCCTGAACCGGTCTGCCGGTTGAGCCCCAGGCGAAATCACGAAAGCGGCGGGATTCAATTCCGGCTCCGGGCACCAGATCTAAAAAAGGGATTAACTCCTATTATTTCATGCAGTGGTTAATCCCTTTTTTCTTCAAAACCAGCGATGGTGCCCGTTTTTGTAAACGTATTGCAGCGATCTCTGGTTTTATGGCCTGATATCACCAGTGGGCACAATCGGAAGACGAATCAAGGCAACACTTGACGGTTTTTTAGTTCAGTCCACTATCTTTGCGGTATTTTGTACCGGCAATTGTTGCCTGAAGGGCGACACCTGCTTCTGTCATATGATATATTTCTATATCTTGCTTGACATACATCTCGCCACCGACTGCCATGCCTTTTTCACCCGATTTGGCAGCAGCATCAGCCTGGCCGCCGAATTCCCAACCCTTTTCAACAAAATCATTAAAAACGTGCTTATTTTTGAAGATGAAAACAGCCCTAAAATCCTTAAGACCAATTCCCGGCCCGACACCAATAAAGTTCATTTTCATATAAGTCGTTTTGCCGTTTGAGTTCTCAACAGCAACCCCGTATCCATTGCCGCTGCTAAACAAAAACAAATTGGTGTTGATACTGCTAAAAACGGCATGCCCTGCAGCATCTTTTATCTTGGATTTGGTTTCTGGATATTCACTGTACAATTTACTCAACGTCTCATTTTTCATATTTAAAACGTAGCTTCTTTTATCCTGTACCGTGTTACCTTTCGGTGTGGCGCAGCTGAACAATAAAATTAGGGCGCATACAAAAATTCCGAATTTATAAAAAAATCTCATATCGACCTCCGTTAAAATATAAGAGCATTAACGTTAGCCATTGAATATAATGGATAACTGTTTAGGGAAAAGCAGGAATTGTGCCAAAACCGGTAGGGATATATTGCAATAGATTTTAAATAGATATGTATACTTTAATGGAAAAACCCATTTACTATTGAACAACACCGCGTCAAACTTTTGACCGATTGGTATTTCAAGTCGTTTCCGGCCACTGAGAATCATCAGAAAACAAGTGCGGCAACCCCGCTTGATATAAACATTGACACAGAAGGATCTGACCCGGCTCCCGGGCACCAGTTCTTAAAGCCTTCAGAAATCTCTTCTGAAGGCTTTTTATTTCGCGCACATGATGTGTCTGCCGCGGCGTAGCATAGATAATACCAAGACGGAAGCTCGACAGAGCGAAGACGGGCCTAAGCTGTCAGCAATTTATTTTTTTGACCGTCCAAGATAAAACTTGGTTTTGACAGCCGACCGCAATGCTGATAGGTATGAATCAATTTGTCCCTCATAATTTAAATTAAAGCCACCGGATAACCACTGGAGGCGATCATGTGATGATGATTAGACCCTGTTTCTCACATTGAGAGGTGGGGTTTTTGTTCTTCATGATCTCAGAAAGGAGGTTCACTGTGGGAAATCATTTTGTATTGATACATGGCGCCTGGCATGGCGGCTGGTGTTGGGAAGGTGTCATCAATGCGCTTGAAAAAGCCGGGCATACGGCCGAAGCCCCGACAATGCCGGGACATCATCCGGATGATGATCGTGCCCATATTACATTTGATGATTACGTCGACAAAATTACCGCAACTTTGACCCGGCAACCATCGCCGGTAGTCCTTGTCGGACATTCCAGTGCCGGCTTTCTACTGCAGTCAGCAGCCCCCAAGGTCCCTGATAAAATCGCTCAGCTTATTTTTGTCAATGCCTTTGTTCTGACCGATGGAAAACGTCAATTCGACCTTGTACCACCAGAAGCAGCAGAAGATCTGACGGCTGCCGCCAAAGCTTCCCCTGATAATTGTGTTCCCGTGATCGAAGACTTTGTCCGTCATCAACTCATGGGCGGAGAATCGACTGACGTGCAGGATTCGCTTTTAGCTCGCCTGGTGCCACAGCCCCTGGCGCTTTTTACAACAGCCGTTAGCACTAAGAACTTTGAAGATCTGACACTGCCCATTTCAGTGGTTTTTTGCAAAGACGATGTTTCTCTGCCACCGGGCGCCTACCTGGGAATGGCCCAAGGGCTTGGCGATTTCAATTTGATCGAAGTTAATGGCGGCCATGAAACGCTGTTTACCCAGCCGGAAGTTATTGCAAATGCACTCATGCGGGCACTAAAGTAAGTCTGCTCGATTATGGGTTGAATGCCCTGCGCTTGGGTACTTTCCCTGCAACACAGGGTCTCGCCAAAAAGGTTCTTTTGATCCGGATCGTTGGAATATCATCATATCACCAAGTGTTCATTTATTTTTCCCGGCGTGCTTATTTTTTGGCACAATACTTGAGTTCCATAAGAAAGTGCAAATAGTATAGAGGAACGTTATTTGGTGATTTCATAGTTCGGAGGTATACCATGCGATGGAGAAGTGGAAGGAGAAGCACAAACGTCGAGGATCGGCGCCGGGTGCGCGTATCACCCAAAGCAGCGGGTGGCGGAATCGGCATCGTTGTGATTGCATTGATTGCCATGTACTTTGGCGTTGACCCCAGCATATTTCTAAGTCAAGTGGGCCCGACCAGCAGCGTCAACACCCAGCAGAGCACCCGGCAGATTCCCGCGGCCGAAAACGAGCTGGCCGAGTTTGTGTCGGTCGTGCTGGCCGATACCGAGGACACCTGGAAGGGTCTGTTCAATCAGATGGGCAAAACGTACCGTGAGCCCCGGCTGGTGCTGTTTTCAGGAGCCGTGCAATCTGCCTGTGGTTTTGCCCAGGCGGCCATGGGTCCGTTTTACTGCCCGGCCGATCAAAAAGTCTATATCGATCTAAGTTTTTATCAGGATCTTAAAAACCGTCACGGCGCCCCGGGTGATTTTGCCCAGGCCTATGTGATTGCCCATGAAATCGGACATCATGTCCAAACCCTGCTGGGCATATCGGAAAAGGTTCACTCGGCACGCAAACGGTTGAGCCAAGTGGAAGGTAATCGGCTTTCGGTGATGCAGGAATTGCAAGCAGACTGTTTTGCGGGCGTCTGGGCACATCACGCCAACCGCGCCCGCCAGATCTTAGAGGAAGGCGATATCGAGGAGGCCCTGGGGGCGGCCAGTGCCATCGGTGATGACCGCCTGCAGCATAAATCCAGAGGGTATGTGACACCGGATTCTTTCACCCATGGCAGCTCCGCCCAGCGCGTCCGCTGGTTCAAGAGAGGACTAAAAAGCGGTGAGGTACTGGATTGTAATACATTCCGAGCAGATAATCTCTAACCCACCTTGAGCGATTGCCGATCTCACTGCATCTACTGTGTCAAATGTCGTCCCGCATAGTCACTATAGCGGAACGCCATCTTCCGTGTAGTTGCGGCAACCTCGACAATCGCTCACCTTAGGTTTAAAAAAATACTTTTATTTTCTTTGCTGTTTGGAAGCGCGGCAGAACCTCAAATTTGGCTCAAGTAGAGTTAGATGTAAGAAACATCAGCTAATGATCCTGGCCGTTTTTTCGGGCTATTCGTTCCGGGTGGTTTTCAGTCAGCCAGGCCGAGCTCAAATTTGTCATTTGTGATTTTTCGTCAGCGCTCAGTCCCTGAGGGTCGAAGCGGTAACGGTAATGAAGCATTAGCAATTCGCGTGGAACATCCAGCGACACTGCCAAGTCTGCAGTACGCTCAATGCGATTAAGCCAAGTCAACGGAGTTTCCCAGGCATAACGCCGCAAGCCCAAAGCGCCTAAGCGTTGTTCGATTCGATAAAAGGCCGAATCGGAACCCGTGATCTGCACCGGCTTATCTTCTTTTAAAACGACCGGTTTTTTCAATTTCCGCATGTGCCTCAATTTGGCAGTAATCCGCCAAACAGCCCAAAGAAGCAGGGGAAGCAATAACAAAGGAAAATATTTCAGGTATCCTTTCTTGTGCATATTTTGCCGCCATTGAGCAAACTCAAATACAAAGCCGGAAGCGAAATCCTTAATGGATTGCCAGAATTTTTCCCATATCGGCTGCTGCTGACGTTCCATCGCCTGCCAGTTTCCGGGCGTGGTATCCAAATTGACCCAGGTATTATCGACATAGGCTACAGCCCATGCATGCGCATAACTTGAGCGCACCAGGCACCAACCGCCCATGGTATCTGATGGATTAACCGAATACCCTCTGGCATAACGCGCGGGCATACCGGCTTGCCGCAGCAACAACACGGTGGCGGTCGCAAAGTATTCGCAGTGGCCCGAGCGGCTCCGAGTTAAAAAATTCTGAATTTTCGTTAGATTTCTCTGCTTCGATTTTGGTTTCAGGGAATACGTAAATTCTGCAGCAAAAAAGGATTTAATTTTTTTGAGCGTTTCGGAAGGTGACAATGATTGCAGGTTGAGCTGATCGGCTATGTTTTGAATGACATTGGATTCCTGCCTGGGGATGTCCAGGTCGCGGGTTGCAGGCGCAGACAGTAATGGTGAACCCGGACCATAATTGGCAGTGTAACGCGTCAGACCGTCCCCCCGCACTTTAACTGCCCCATAATCGTTAATTTCGGCCCGAGCGACTTTGAGGTTTTCCACCTGAAAAGCGCCCCCGGGTAATTTTAGCAGCTTTTCTTTGCCCTTTAGGTTTTGTGCAATCGTACAGGACCGCGAAGCGTCAGATTCAGTTGATAGTTGCCATGAATTTGGATCATGGCCATTCGACAGCCGGCTGTAATTTTTGCGGGAAACGCTCCAGATGGACAGGGCCGAGTTGAAGGTATCATATGTGGCTTCTCGCAACAGCAGGGAACGTTCGTCCGTTCCGCCGGTACGCGCCCGAAAAACAATCCGACCGGATAATTTCTCATCCGGAATATCGCCAATTTGGGCATATTTTCGATATGAATCATCACTGGGCATAAATAGACCCGCGGTTTTTTGCTCCACTACTGTTTGAAGCGCAGACAGACCGATTTGGCCTAAAAAACCGGCGCCACCTGCCACAGCAATGATAACCAGCCATACCACCAGGGGTGCTTGACGCGATCGATACGCCCACAACGCCCAGATGGCCAGCCCCATCATACCCATATAAAACAGTCCGTTGCGGTTGTTGACAAAACCGGCACCGAAAATACAGGCCGTCAGATAAATGAAGGATAGATCAATGTAGCGGGGCTTCCTGCGATCGTACACGATTTGCTTTTTACGGAATAAAAACAGAACGCTCAGGTTAATGCGCCCGGCCGTGCTGTAAAGCTGTGCAATCAGCAGGGGTGCCAAGATGACCGGTAACCATTTGAGAATCATCCAGGTGCCATGCTCAAACCAGCCTGTCAAAAACCGGTAAAGGGTCAGCCCGATAAGCGCCAGAGCACACAGTGTCGCAATGGTTCTGAAATCAGCCTCCTTAAGCTCCCAGCGATGTTTGAACCATCGTGATGCTTCAACCGCAACGGCCATCAGAACTGCCAGCACCGGCTGGTTCATCTCGAATCCCCAAAATAAGATGGCTGCGCCGATCAGCAGAGGAGGGGTATTCATATTTGTGCGAGCCCCATTTCGATTTCACCGGCCCGCAATACGTGGAAATTATCAGCGACATCACTCAAAGGACCGGGGTCAGGGATGGACGTATCATCGGGTTGTAATATGACCAACGCAAAAACGGGTATATCCAACTGTCGCAGCAACTGCACCAGCTTCTGGCGTTGCTCGTCCCAGCTGACAAAAATACAAATACAGCCGGAGCAAAACGACGCTTTTGACATGACCGTCGGAAATAGCGCATCAAATGGTCTGGTGTCGCAGGGTTGGACATCTGCTAAAACTTCTAAAATTTTATCTGTTTGTCCGAGTCCCCTACCAGCTGTAAAACAGTAAACCTCCAGCCCGACGAAAATGAGATCTAATAACGATTCCTGCGTTTGGACCGTGCAGGCGAAAGAAGCGGCTAAAGATATCGCTTCTTCAAAAGCCTCGGCTTGGTTTGCTCCGACAAACGTATCTAAAATTAACACGTGGCGAACGAAAAATTCCTCCTGATATTCTTTAACGATGGGTTTGCCGATTTTGGCCCAGCTTTTCCAGTGTAATTTTCGCAAGGGGTCACCGGGCCGATATTCACGCAAGGAGACAAACTCTTCAGATTCACCGACCGAAGTTGTCAGAGCGATGCCGCCGGAATGGTGTTTGCGGCCACCGGGCATTTGGATCGGCGGTAGAGAATAGCGTTTGGGGAGCACCAAAATGGATTGGGGCAACCGTTTAAACTGACGCGCATAGCACAATCCCAGCGGATCGGGACGAGCCACTGAAATGCCGCAGAGCCTGATTCTGCCTCTGCGCACCGGTAACATTTCCAATTGCAAATTTCTCATTTCATTGGGTTGTAATTCGATATGCTTGTGCGGTTCTGTTGCTGCGCCCAGCTTGTGTCCAAGTAGATCTGGCCAGCGCGATCGTCTCGTTTTGCGATGTGCGATCGTTTTTGGAGCCTGCGGAGAGGGCCTGCGCTGTGCGAATTCCGGATAGGTCAGTTTCGAATCATCAAATTCATCGATAAGATGTAACTTATCATAGCGCCGTCTAAGATGATTCCGGATGCTGACCTTATACTGAAATGGCATGCCGGCTGTAGCAAAGCGCGGAAGATGTCGCTGAACATCGAAACTGGCGCGCATTCTGATACTCAACAAGAAAGCCATCAAAAGCAGAAACACGATAAAGGTAAAAATCTGGAAAACCATGGAAAGCTTGGTTTCCGCGCCAAGGATTGCAGCACAAACGAGCACGATAAGCAAAAAAACACCGGCCCGGGTAAAGCGTCTTAGGAGGTAAGCCTTAAACTTGTAGGACAAGCGGTATAACCAGTAGGAAATTCGTTTCATTATCAGCTCTAAACCCGCTCTCAACCTGAATTTTATTCAAAAGGACATTTTCAGGCAGGTACGGCGATTTGTTTGGCAATATCTTCTACCAGTTGTTCGGCGGTCAAACCGGAAAAGCGCGCTTGGGGATTCAGCACGAGTCGGTGGGCAATGACCGGCACCGCTATTTCCTGAATGTGTTCCGGCGTGACAAATTCACTGCCATCAAAAAGGGCAAGCGCCTGCGCTGTTTTCATCAATGCCAGCGACGCTCGAGGACTCGCTCCCATTGAGACATGCTCCGCCGAACGGGTAGCTCTGACGATTTTGACGGCATATTCCCGCAGTTCATCACTGATGCGCACCTGCTTGACCTGGTTCCTCAACTGCAGAACATCTTCTTTTGAAATACACGATTCAAGATCTTTGATGGGATGGCTTTGACGTTGATCGGCAAGAACCTCCATTTCTTCTTCGAGGGGTACATACCCCAGCGAAAACCGCAACGCAAAGCGATCCATCTGGGCCTCGGGTAAAGGGTAGGTCCCGCTGGTTTCAACGGGGTTCTGGGTGGCAATAACAAAAAAAGGCTCTTCCAATGGTCTGAGTTGCCCGTCAATGCTGACCTGGGATTCAGCCATTGCTTCGAGCAATGCCGATTGAGTCCGGGGAGATGCACGATTGATTTCATCAGCCAGCAACACGTTGGTAAAAACGGGACCTTCGTGAAAAGCAAAGCTTTGATCTTTCTGGTTAAAAATCGAAACTCCCAGAATATCAGAAGGCAGAAGATCCGGTGTGAACTGAATACGCTTGAACTCTACCGCCATTGATTTCGCCAGTGATTTCGCCAGAGTGGTTTTGCCGGTTCCCGGATAGTCTTCGATCAAAATATGCCCGCCACTGGCAAAGGTGCCGATAATTTTTCGAATGGCGCTAAATTGGCCGCGGATCACTTTTTCAATGTTGGTTACGACTCGTTGGCAGATTTCCTTGGCAGCTTGCATTTATTCCACATCCCATTGAGGTGTAAAAGCGGGTTATGCTAGACATTTGCGGTGCGATGATCATTCAGTGGCAGTAAAACCCCGGGATCCCGCAAAAGCCGTATGATTAACCGTAGAAACTATCCTAATCATATCATATTCTTTTTGATTTGTTTAAAATTTGTGGGGCTAATAAAAATTTGACAGAAGCATAATCAAGGGGAACTGAAATGCGCCGCCGTCGACAACGGATTATTCCGGGCTTAATGGATCGATTCTGAGATCCAGCTTGAAGTTAATTTTATAGCTGAATCTTTCATGAATACTTCGATGATATTCAGGTAGAGATTTTGGGGGTGGAGCCGGTGCCTGAAAACGAACCTGATTATAATCGAAAACCCGATATCAAATGAAAAAACAGATAGTATAGGCCGCCGGCAATGCCGATTAGACCGGCAACGAGAAAGCCGATACGACGACGCTTGACCAGCCGTTCTCTGATCTCCGCTTTTTCATTCAGATACCCGATGGCTGTATCGACCACCGTATTGCGCAGCGCTAAGACCGATGGCTTTCTGCAGTGCGGGCATAATTCGAGGAAGCTACCCAGGTTCCGGGTTTCGTAATGATAGCGGCTGACATACTGGTGGGGCGTACTGATCGTCTCATCAATTTTTTTGCGGGGTTTACCTTCCAGAAGAATTAAAGACTTTTCTTCAATATCAACCTCGGGTTCGACATCGATAACAGATGTCGGCACCTGATTCATTTTTTTTGCCTCCATTACGCTCACCTCTGACGTATAATTATTGTCTAGCATCCTCCCAGATTTGTAATTTGCAGAAATCATGCCAATTCCGGCTTTGTTAAAATCTGCTGTAATCAAAGGAAGTTGCTTTTGAAGGAATCTTTTTACCCACATGATTTTGAGAATTAAATTAAATAAAAATGGGCAGGATTTTACATATTTTTAAGGAGTTATGTAGATCGCAACAAGAATAGTTACCCGATTCAAGGTTTTGTTCAAATGGACCGATAGTTTAGATCAGTAGCTGTTTAATTGATGTGCAAACCCGACCGATTGCGACAATTGCATAGCGGCAGCAATGATTTGATTGAATAAGGAGAAGTGCAATGGCCATTCCCCAGCATTTAGAAGTCCTCAAGCAAGGTGTGGCAATTTGGAATCAATGGCGCCAAGATAATGCCGACACTGAGCCTGATCTGGCAGGCTCTGATTTGAGCAAAGCAGATCTTAAAGGCGCCAATTTGAGTGAAACCGATCTCCGGTGGGCGGATTTGACCTGGGCCAACTTTAGCGGTGCCAACCTCAACCGCGCCGACCTTCGGCGGGCCAACCTCAGTCGTGCGATTTTTAATATGGCCAATCTGAGCGAGGCCAACCTCAGTGAGACTTACCTCAGTGGAGCTGATTTAAGCGAAGCCGATCTGAAACGGGCTATTTTTATCCGAGCTGATTTGGCCAGCGCAGATCTGAGTAAAGCTGATTGTCAGCGGGCTGATTTTAGATGGGCCTATTTAATCAAGGCCAGCTTTAACGGTGCCAATCTGAGTAATGCCAATTTGATTGAAGCCAATCTGACGAAAGCCGAATTCAAACAGAGCAACCTTGAAGAAGCATTCGTTGCCTGGAGCTGTTTTGGCGACAACGATTTGAGTGAAACCGTCGGGTTGAATGCCGTCAAGCATTTCGGCCCCTCTACCATTGGTGTCGACACCATTTATCGTTCGAAGGGCAACATACCAGAAGAATTCCTCAGGGGTGCAGGTGTACCGGAACACTTTATCTCCTACACGGGTTATT
>JASFIV010000153.1:0-10940 GCA_050122475.1 Desulfobacterales bacterium
GGCCGAGCGCATCATTATTTTTCGTGTACCATGGATGGATGACCAGGGAGAAATTCAGGTCAATCGTGGATTCAGGGTTGAAATGAACAGCGCATTAGGCCCTTACAAGGGCGGGCTGCGCTTTCATCCGTCGGTTAATCTGGGTATCCTCAAGTTTCTTGCCTTCGAACAGGTTTTTAAAAATGCGTTAACCACCCTGCCCATGGGCGGCGGTAAAGGTGGATCGGATTTTGATCCCAAGGGAAAATCAGACAACGAAGTCATGCGCTTTTGCCATAGCTTTATGAGCGAGTTATTCCGCCACATCGGACCCGATACCGATGTGCCTGCCGGTGATATCGGCGTCGGTGCCAGAGAGATCGGTTACCTTTTCGGTATGTACAAAAAATTGCGCAATGAATTTACCGGTGTCCTGACCGGCAAAGGGTTGAACTGGGGCGGCAGCCTGATCCGACCTGAGGCCACCGGATACGGTTCGGTTTATTTTGCAGCTGAAATGATTGCAACACGCAACGATGCCCTCAAAGACAAAACCTGTCTGGTTTCAGGCTCCGGCAACGTGGCGCAGTTCACCACTGAAAAATTGATTGAACTGGAGGCCAAGGTGGTCAGCCTTTCGGATTCCTCCGGTTACATTTACGATGAAGGCGGCATCGATTCCAAAAAGCTGGAATATGTCAAGATGCTGAAAAATGTGCGCAGAGGTCGCATCAAGGAATATGCCGAAAAATATTCAGAAGCAGTCTATACTCCCGTTGATCCGGCTTTAGATCATAATCCGCTCTGGAACCACAAGGCCGATTGCGCTTTTCCAAGCGCTACCCAAAACGAAATCAATGCCAAGGATGCTCAAAATCTGATCAACAATGGTGTCTTTCTGGTCAGTGAAGGCGCCAACATGCCTACCGAGCCCGATGGGGTCGATGTTTTTTTGCAGGAAAAACTGCTCTACGGGCCCGGCAAAGCGGCCAACGCCGGCGGAGTGTCGGTTTCCGGCCTGGAAATGACCCAGAACAGCATGCGCCTGGGATGGACCCGCGAAGAAGTCGACAATCGCTTGAAAATGATCATGAAAAACATCCACCAGACCTCCTTGGAGGCAGCCGAACAATACGGTACCCCCGGAAATTACGTGAACGGGGCCAACATTGCCGGATTTGTTAAGGTGGTAGATGCCATGCTCGACCAAGGCCTAGTTTGATTTTCAAACCCTAAATGGCTCTTTTTCCGCTGGCCTGTGTTCTCCGCGGGTTTCAGCCCTCGACGTACTTCAAGTACGCCTCGAGCTAAAACCCTTGTGTGGCCTTGCCCAGCGAAAAAAGCGCTCATTTATAATTTGAAAATAATTATTCTAAAAAACCAATCATCTGGTCATATTTTTCTCAGGCTTGTTGAACACTTTTATTTTCATATTTTGATGTGAAATCCCGCCATTATTCCCGTTATAATGGCGGGGCCAGCGGCCAATTCCCATTCCTAGATCTGCGGCTGATTAACAAACGAATATGGTTAACTTACTAGTCATTGTAGTGGCTGCGGTGCTGTTAGCCGGGCTTCTGTACTGTGAGAAAAATGAACTGCAGACAGCCAAACTCTCTGTTAAAACCCTCCTTTCCACGCTGTTTATCCTGACAATCGTTCTTCAATCCCGGCCTGTTCCGACGTACTTCCTGTTTTTATTAATCGGCATGCTATTTTGTCTGGGAGGCGACGTGTTTCTGGCCTTGCCCCACCCCAGGATGTTTCTCTGGGGCCTGGTGTCTTTTTTGGTGGGACATTTGTTTTATGTGACCGCTTTTGCTTACACGGCCGGTACCAATCAATGGACGCTCATCGGTTTGCTCATGAGCTTGATAGCCAGCGGTGTGGTGTATTTATGGCTGCAGCCTCATCTGGGTGCTATGAAAATTGCGGTGATATGCTATATGGTGGTGATCAGTGCAATGGCAGTAAGTGCCTGGTCGATGTTGGGTGCTGATCACCTTATGCTGACCGGGCGCATTCTGGCTTGCGGAGGAGCACTGAGCTTTTATGTTTCGGATGTCTTTGTGGCCCGGCAGCGCTTTATCAAAACTGAGTTTTTGAATCGGCTCGTCGGCTTGCCGCTGTATTATGGCGGTCAGTTTATGCTGGCCTTCTCGGTCGGCTTGATCGGATGAGTCTTTCTGTAAAGGCTGTTGGTTGCTCCGCTTTAGTTTATAGAAGAGCGGAAGGCATCTTTAGGAAGGACGAAAGAGGCTGTTATTTCTTTAATGAGACATAATATGAAAAAAATCGAGTACGAGTACGAGCACGAGGACGAGTACGATAATGGGCCTTGGATTTCGTCCTCGTCGTCCTCGTTCTCGTCCGCGGGAACTCAACTTACTACGCTTGCAACCTTTGAATCTTTTGACCTACCGAAGCGTAATCAGCAGCACGCCGATCAATACGATGATAATACCGAATACGGTTTTCAAGGAAATGTTTTCCATATCTTTGAAAAACAGGTAGCTCCACGCCAGCACCATCACCGGATGCAGACTGGCCAGGGGTGCGACAATGATCGCATCCCCATGAGACAGCGCAAAAAATAGCGTCAACCAGCCGGCCGTCAAGAACACCCCCACCGCGCACAAAAACAGCGCATTATTGCGATTCAGTGAAATCTCTGCACGCATGCGCTTAAATACCAGACACAGTGTAGCGTAAAATACCAGCGATGTGGTAAATCCGACGGTTACCCCGAACAGCGGCTCATTCAGATGATTCAAGCCCATCTTGCGGATAACAATTGCCAATCCCACCAGAAATGCGGCCAGCACGGCAAAGATCAAATCCTTTTTATGGCGGATGGCCAAATTACCATTATTCTGAATGTCTCTTTCAAAAGTAACGATTCCGCTGATGATCATGATGATTCCCAGACTGATGCTGATGGTTAATTGCTCCTTTAGAAATAAGGTGGCAATAATGGCTGTGAACGCCGGACCGCTTGATAGGATGGACGATGACATCGACGGCCCGATGCGATCGATGCTAATAAAATATAGCCAGCGCACCAGCGCCGGAGATAATATGCCCGCCAGAATAAATAAATAAAATGCTTTTGATTTTAGATGGTCGAATTGAACGTGAGGCAGTGAAATCCCCAACAAAATAAGCGTTCCCACCAGGGTTACCACCAGCATGGCAGTCGTCGGGTTTGTCCGCTCGATACCCTTTTTCATAATAATGGTGGTTCCGCTGATCAGCAGCGAAGAAAACAGCGCCAGGGCAATTGCCATGCATCTACTCCGCCCGTCTATTGAGATAATTTTCGAATTCGTTGATTTCCCGAATAGCTACTTGCCACATTTTTCTTCATGATTAAAGATCAAAATGATTTTTATCTTGTTTTATATCGTGTTCTTTATACAATTAGACCTTTAAAATGATGAAAGACCCGCTAAAAAATTCCACTACCTACTTTGATACCTATGAGGCAAGGGAAGAGGCCTTTCGTAAGGGTGTATTTGCGCTGATTCCGCGGAAGTATGCTGGACCCAAATTGTTCTGGAATGACTTTGGTAAAATAACGCTCAATGAGTTACTTCAATTCATCAAGCAACCCATCGCTTATATTACCAGTAACCCCCGTGATTGTCTGGCATTTGGCACTCCTTGGCAAGTATTGACCGCAGCCGCCCTGCGTGCTCAGAGCCCGGATAACAGGCTTTTAGTCAATATTGCCGAAATTGCCGAAGCATTCGGTATCACGGAGAACCTTTATCAGCCCATTCGAACTCTATCAGGGGGTGAGACTGTAAAAGTTTCACTGGCCAAAGCCTTTGTGGTTTCCAATTCAAGCAAACGATTGGTGATCGCAAGCCCGTTTAGTTGGTTGTCCAGCGAAAATTTGGTTTACTTTAATAATCTTTTTTATCATTACCTTAAACACGACATTCCGGTTGATTTGTTTGCTCTTGAAGGCGAGGATTCCAATGAAATGATAAGCGGGGCTGAAGCTTTTTCGGGAACACCGAATTATAGCCTTGAATTTAATTTGAATTTTGAAGATGTGCGTATTTTACTGGGGTCATCTCTGAATCCGATATATTCTGAACAAACATATGCGAGAGTGGCAAATTTTCAGCAAAGACTTTCTTCCCCGTGTTTAGTAATCGGTAACAATGGCCAGGGTAAAAGTTTAATAGCCAAAGTGCTGGCCGGTGCCCTTTCCTACCAAGGTGCCGCCGAAATCGGGATCGAAGGAAAGACGGGTCCACCGAGACTGTTGTTTCAGGATGTGATCACGCAAACTCTGTTGCGATCATTTGACGCTATTGGCCGATCGGCCATCTGCCAGAACACGGCCATGCCCATGGCTTTTTATAAAAAAATACTAAACGCTTATCGATCCTTTATAAAAGAATCGTCCTCAGATGATATTCCATCCGAACCTTCCGAAGACTGGGGATTCCGTTCTTTATTAGAAGTAAAGGCAATCCTTGTTGCCATCCGGCTTTGCGGCAAGCCATCAGCTATAATTATTGATGAACCCGACTGGGGGTTGAAGCGGGCATCAGCAGTTGCCTTCGTGTCAGCTATCATTTCGGTCTGTCACAAGTCAGCCGTACCGGTTATACTTATTTCGCATAAACCCTGGTGGCTTAATCTGGCAAAAAGCGTTCTACGGGTGGAACGAACAGCTAAAAAGATAGAGGAAAAAGGAAAATATTCTTTTACGATCAATCTCAAAGCAGTGCCGACAAAGATGAGCGGTCGTTAACACGTAATGGATGGTAACTAAAATATTTTATGCTGCATTTGTCTTTTTTGATTTTATTTGGTCTGTATCATATGCCGAGCATTTGTTGAAAATAAAAACACAAGTGTCGTGAAGTGAATTAGGTTTTTTATATACTAAGGCAATTAATGCACCATGCACTGGAAGTTGAAACTGATTTTATTTGTCACCCTTTCAATACCGGCTTTTACTGGATATCCGATTAATCTGGTAGATTCAGAAATCATTTCCGGTATTACCTGGGGATGGTTTCTATACTTCCTTCTAATCAACTCATCCATACAGGTGGTCAATGGGAAGCGGTTCTTCGAAAATACTGCAGCCATTGCAGCTTTGATCTCATTGCCGGTGGTTTTCTTGGGAGCAGCCATATCCTATATGATCTATTGGTCAGGGCTGGGTTATGCCGCCGGCCCCTCAGCATACAGTTCGCATTATGTTTCTTTGTGCATAACCATGTTGACGGTGATACCGTTGGCACTGACAATGGTTGCCGTTGTCCCGTTTCATGAATTCGAGCAAAATCTTTTAAAAAGCAAATCGGGAGTTTCAAAAATCCAACGGTTTTTTCTGATGTTCTTACGGGTCTTTAATCACATAATTTACTCTGTTATACCCAACATCATTGAAACTCTTAGGGAAGAACGACGCTACAATCAATGGGCGGGCCGCGAACTTATGCTGGATTCAGATTTATCTCTTAGCGCCAAAGGACGATCCATCCAGCCAAAGCTGAAGGCCTTGATCAGAGAAATGATCCAGCTTGCTGTTGAGGGTATATGTGCTTCGATCCAATATATTCCCTTATGGGCAGTGGAGATCTCACAGCTACCCGGTAAGAAAAAGGATAAAGATAGGCAGCAACGCTAATTCGCTGCACTGGATTTTTTCTGTTGATTTGGAATAATGATACCGTTGCATAATAGAATTGCAATTCATCTCCACTAAATGATACAAATCCTCAAAAAATCATTATTATAAACATCAATTACTTACAAAGCGACAATGCGTCCAGCGAGATACTGACAGGGGGACGAATATGGCTGACCAATCAGATGTCAAGCAATTGGTAAACGTAGGTATTATTGCGGCTTTTGCGACTTTGGCATTTGTCGGAACAACTGTGATCCGCATTCCTATTCCGGCCACTGGCGGGTATTTTAATTTGGGAGATACCTTTGTGATGATTGCAGCGCTTTTATATGGTCCTTTAATCGGTGCATTGGTAGGATTGATCGGCCCGGCACTGGCAGATGCTATAGGGTTCCCTCAGTTTATTCTGGCCACCGCCGTGGTGAAATGCTTAGAAGGCTTGGCCGTCGGATTAATTGGTGGAAAATCCAGATCGGATAGCCTGACACGCCCGGTGTTGGCCCTATCTGTTGGGGTTATCATCTTGGTTGGCGGTTATTTTGTATTCGAAGCCTATATTTATCCATTGCTGGCTAAGAAGGTGCCGTTTTTTGGTGTAACCGATCCAAAAGCTGCCATGGCCGAGATTATTCCAAACCTTCTGCAGGGGATAATGAGTGCGGTAATTGCTTTGGGCATATGGCGTGTTTTTCGAAAGAAGACGCCTTAATAAGCGATTAAAATTTGTCTGATGGGTCGGCGGACCACAAAATTTTTTTCACATCTACCGCTTTTTGAATCAATCCGTACTTGACAGCAAAATCGGCAAAATGCTGCCATCGCTGTGGATCCAAATTCTGATGATGGGCATAATACGGCAACGTCAGTTTGAAGGCATCGGTTTCAGTTTTACGGTCCGCTTCCGGCACTTCTTCAAAATAATATTGCAGAACGATTTGCGGATTTTTACGCGTATAGGCGATGGCACGATCAATGCTATTTTTGAACGCCATTAGCACAGCATGATTTTTCTTCATTTTTTTGAGACTGGTGACAAAAATTAATTCATCATAATCAGGAATACCCCATTTTTCCAGCTCGAAATATCCAACCTCATAACCTCTGTGGGCCATTTCAACGGTTTCATATGTCTTAAATGGACCCATGACGGCATCCACTTTTTTGGCGGTTAATGACTGAACAATGGAAAATCCAACATTTACGGCCGTATACTGTTCAATTTCGTTCAATTTAGCAAATGCCGCCAAAAGAACATCCATCAGACCGGGTACGGTATATCCAATCTTTTTTCCTTCCAGATCCTTGGGAATCTTTATGCCGCTGTTTTTCATAAACAGCAACGTCGTCAGGGGATGTTCTATCAGACGCCCAAATGCTACAATTTCAAGACCCCTGGCAGCGGCGATGATGGTCTGTGGTTGATAGGAAACAGCAATATCCACATTGCCGGTTGCAGCAAGTTTGAGCGCATCTGCAGTTTCGGATGGACTGATAATATTGATTTTTAATCCTTCCTGCGAAAAGTAACCCTGGTGGCGGGCCACATAAATGGGTAAATGGTCAACATTGGGGAACCAATCGAGCATCAGGGTAAAGGTCTGTGCAGCCTGCACGGGTGGCGCCATGGTTAAGACGAGACAAACTGACAGAAAAATATGAAGACATATTTTTTTCATTTTTTTCTCCTTATGACAAGTGTTTCCAGGCGATAATTCTTTTTTCCAGAAATCCAACGAACAACCACAGGATTACGCCCATTGCCGATAACCATAGAATTGCGGCAAAAACGAGGTCGACCCTGAGTCTGGCATTGGCTTGAATCATCAGGTAACCAAGTCCCTGTTGGGCACCGACCCATTCACCGATAACCGCGCCAATGGTGGCCACTGAAACCCCAACTTTAAGTCCGGCGAAAAAATGGGGTAGCGCCCATTTCCAAAACAACAGCCGCATGGTTTTCCAGAATCCAGCGCCCATCAGCTGAAACAAAATTCGATATTCCTGATCGCAGCTTTTAAAACCTTCCAGCAGATTTACCGTGATCGGAAAAAAGATGATAATTGCCGCCATCAGCACCTTGCTGCTAATACCATAGCCAAGCCATACAACCAATAAGGGGGCAATTGCAAAAACCGGAACCGCCTGAGAGGCCACTAGGAATGGGGCGATCGCATTTTCCACCGCGGGATTAGCAAACATGACCATCGAAAGTGGAACGGCAATAGCCAGTGAGATGAGTATTCCCAATACGACTTCCAATGCTGTTGCGCCTGCGTGCGGAATCAAGAGGGTGGCTTTAAACAGCGCCACACTAATGATTTGAGTTGGCATTGGAAGAATAAAATCGGGAATCTCAAATGCCCTGCAAGCCATCTCCCAGCAGGCCAGAATCAGTAACGCCCCGGCAAAAGCGAAAAGTCTATGGTATTTCATTTTCCAGCTCTTCCTGTAAACGCCTGAGTACATGCTCTTTAATTTTGGTTATCTCCGGATCACCCAAGCGACGGGGTTTGGGCCCGCTCAACTTAAATTGCTCTAAGATTTTCATCGGCAATCGACTCATGACCAGCACTTCGTCTGCCAGTATAAGGGCTTCATCAATATTGTGGGTGATCATTAAAATGCTTTTATTGAATTCACTTTGAAGCAAAAGGAGCAATGACTGCAAACTGGTCCGGGTGATTGCATCCAAAGCGGATAGGGGTTCGTCCAGTAGAACCAATTCATGCTCAAACATTAAGGTTCGAACCAGGGCACAACGCTGGCGCATTCCGCCGGAAGTTTTTGCAGGCAGGTAATTTTCAAAACCGTCTAATCCCAGCCGCCTAAAAAGTCTCTGTGCCTTCTTTGCGGCTGTGTTCATATCCTTACCGGCAATCTTAGCGGGAAGCAGGGCATTATTTAACAAGCTGAGCCAAGGAAGCAGTAAATCCTTTTGCTGCATGTAAGCGGCCTGTTGCCCAAGGTGCTGTAACTTTTTTTCAAGCCAAAAAATTTCTCCACTTTCCCGCGGCACAACGCCGGTTAGCACATCAAACAGCGTGCTTTTGCCACAACCGGACGGACCAATTAAAATCGTAAAGCCTTGGCGGGGGATAATCAGATTGAAGTTTTCAAACACAGAAAGGGCGCCGAAACGTTTGCACAAATCTGAAACTTTCAGCATGTCGAGGCTCCTCCGCTACAACGTTTTGCCGGAGGATGAGGAAGAAATGCAGTGTTTTCACATCAACTTCCCTACGCCGGCATGATCCGGATCAGGTTCTAGGGGTCGAGGCGGCCAGCCTCCTCTCAGCCGATTGATTACGGCTCCCCCATTGACTTTGGTTTAATTGCTACCACTAAACTGCAGGATTGTCAATTTTATCTATCAAGCTGTTGTAAGCGATTTTCAAATTCAGCATTGTGGGTATCCAGTTTGCGGGTTAATTCTTCCAATTCTATAAACAAACGGTCGATTTTTTGCTGACACAGGTTAATGGCACGTGAAATATTAGCAATTTGGGTTGCATTTTGAGTCTGGGATGCCTGCTGCATGGATTCATTCAGCCGTTTGAGTTCGGCTTCATTTTTTTCAATTTCGTCTTCCACAGCGGTTGCCTTCTGGTGGAGTGGCCGCAAAATCCTTGAGCGCTCGGCGATGATGGCGGATCTTTGCTGTCGCAACGCCTTTTTGGTCCGTTTGGGTGGCGCAGCTGCTATGGGGACTTCAATCTGTGTGGTGCTATTTGTCTTGCCGTCATCTTGCCAGCCACCTTTGTTTAAAAAGCGCTGATAGCTGCCGTCAAAAATATCCAGCTGGTCATTTTGAAATACGATTAAGCGCTGCGCAAGGGCGTGTAGAAACATCTCGTTATGGGTGACCATGATAACGGTGCCTCTAAAATTATCGATGGCCGCCAGCAGGGCATCACAGGACTCCATATCAAGGTGGTTGGTGGGTTCGTCCAGCAGTAACAAATTTGTCGGAGAAACCAGAAGCTTGCCCAGCATCACGCGGCTTTTTTCACCGCCGGAAAGGACGCTGATTTTTTTCAGTGCATCGTCTCCTGAAAACATCATCGCCCCGCAGACATTGCGGGCCCGCTGCCGATCACCATCCGGATTTGAAAGCAAGATCTCATCCAGCACAGTGCGGGTATCAACCAGGGTTTTAACACTGCCCTGTTCAAAATATCCTTTTTTAACATCCGGATGATATTTAATCTGCCCCGAGTCAGCTAACAGCTGACCCGCCAGCAGTCTCAAAAGGGTTGATTTGCCTTTCCCGTTGGGTCCCACGACACAGATGCATTCCCCGGCAGCCACATTGATGTTGAAATCATTTATCAACGGTTTTTGTTTGTCATAGGAAAAACTGACGTTGCGTGCATTAAACAGATACCTGGCCTCAAAACGGCTGCTGCTAAAAGAAAAATCCAGAATTTTCAATTTCTCGAGTTTCTCTTTTTTCCCCATCTTTTGCAGGGTTTTGATTCGGGATTGAACCAGATTGGCTTGCCGGGCCTTGGCTCTGAAGCGGGTAATAAATTGCTCGATTTCTTTGCGGCGCCGGGCGTCTTTCATGCGGGTCTTCTCATAAATTGCTTCGTCCGCAGCAATTTGGGTATAATATTTGGACGTATCGCCCTCGATTCTACGCACTTTCTGGCGATGGATCCCCATTGTGTGCGTGACCACTCTGTCCATGAAACTACGGTCATGGGTAATGAGCATTACTTCATGCGGCCATTGTTGCAGGAAGCGTTCGATCCAGCGAATGGAGGTAATGTCCAAAAAGTTGGTCGGCTCATCGAGTAACAAAAGATCCGGTTCCGAAATCAATGCCTTGGCAAGGTTAAGACGGATCTGATATCCGCCCGAAAAGGCCTTCGGCTGTTTTAGAAATTCCGTTTGGTCAAAACCCAGGCCCTCCAGGATTTTTTCCGCCTTCCAGTGTTGTGCTTCATCCATAACCGGTAACGCTGAAATGGCCTCGCCTAAAATCGTTTGATTTCGAAATGCCAGCTTTTGACTGACATATCCGATACGATAGTTTTTAGGAATAACGATGGTACCTGCATCGGGCGTTTCGTTTCCCAGAATCATGCGGAAAAGGGTGGTTTTGCCATGGCCGTTGCGCCCCACGACACCCAGACGCTCCCTGGGATTCAGGCTAAAGCTGATGTCAGAAAACAGGCTCAGCTCGCCGTAGCTTTTGCTAACATTTTCGACTCGGATCATGATTTACAAAAGGTTTCATTGTTATCGTTACGGGTGCACAGAATATAGCACGCTGAAAACCCAAAGTTAAAGATTA
>JASFIV010000154.1:0-10861 GCA_050122475.1 Desulfobacterales bacterium
GGGCGCGGCGGATGTTTTAACCTGGCCGTTTAAAAAATCTGTGGTTAAGGCCCGGATCCGGACACACTCGGAGTTGAAGCGTTACCGGGAAAACCTTGATAAAAGCGTTGAAACGCGCGTGAACAAGCTGCAGTCAGAAATTCAGGAGCGCAGGGATATTGACGATACCTATCGTTCTCTGGTTGAACACGCCAGGGATGGAATTGCCATCATCCACGATTTTGAAGTCAAATTTGCAAATCCCGCGTTTTGCAAAATGATCGGCCTTTCAAAGAAGCAACTGATTGGGGCGCACCTTAAGAAATTCATTTCAGAAGATGAATTTATTAAAAATACCACCCGATATTCCGAGCGAATCGCCGGTCTCAATTTACCCCGGGTATATAAATCACAGGTGATGCATTCAGACGGATCGACAATTGATGTCGAACTGAATGTCAGTGTTATCCCGTTCGGAGGCTCACTTGCCGCCCTGGTTTTTATACGGGATATACGCGAAGAGGAAGCCTGGCAGTACTCAAGATGACGCTCTCGGAACATATTTTTGATAAGCGTATCAATCATAAAAAAGGGATTACAGAATCAACTGTAATCCCTTAATTTTAAGCGAGTATCTTGGATCCATTCAGTGTAAGAAAGATCCAATGGCTGAAAAAAAATTAGGTTCTTAAAAATTCCCGGGTCAGCTTTTGCCAACCGAGCTGGGGCAAATTGCCGAATATGTCTTCACCCAGGTAACCACCGTCAGCGGCCAGTGGACCGGCTGTCTCCTCAATGACTTCGTATAGACGATTGACCTCTTTATCAATATATTCGCCGGCTTGATCACCGATCATCAGGTTCTTGAGATCCTGGCGCAAATTGTTGCAGTGCAGACGCAAGATCCAGCTCTCACTGTAAGGATCTTCGCTGCTCCGGCTGCCGCGCTCGCGCAGCGCCGGATTAATATCGGTGACCACTCCGCTGACCGGAGAAAGCAATTTGGCATCGTTTCCCGCCCGCCGCAAAGAAATGTCCTGACGATCCTTCTCCAGTTGTTTGCCCATCAGGGGTGCTTCAATTTGATCCAGCGGCCCCAGCAGGCGCAGCGCAAAATCGTCCAGGCCGATGCGCACCGTTGAGCCTTCCTCGATCTTGACCCAGGTATGTCCCGGGTGCAGGTAAAATCCATGCGGAATCTTAAATCCCTTGACGTCCAGGACATCCACCGGCTGAACCACCGCGTGCACGGCAAACTGATCATTGAAATATTGATCGAATTCGCAGTTGCCGCATTGGTAGTCATGGGTGCAAGCGCGGAATTCAATGTGGCCGATCATGTGATGCAGACAGGGCTGTTTCCAGGCTGGCAGTTCACGTAATTTATCCTTCCAGAAAACAATTCGGCCGCGTTTGCCTTTTGGGATTCGGCCTTTTTCTCGAATCTGCTTGTTTTCGGCAGCCGTGCGGCGCATCGCCCGGTCGTAGGCACAGGCAGCACAATGGTATTCAAGCCGGCAAAACTTATGGGGTACAACACCCGCCTGCAACCAGATGCAGGGGGGGTGGTCGGCGGTTTGTTGAGTTTCCATTCGGGTCGGAGCCATGATGATTCTCCTTGCCATAAACAAGTAGTTATTGGTTAATGGTCATTGGTTATTGGTTATTCGGGATGACACTATGAACTGTCATTTATTTACCCATAACCAATAACAGATAACGGATAACTAAGTTCGTAAGAACTTGTGGGTTAGATTTTTCCAGCCCAGATCCGGCAAATTGCCATAAATGTCATCTGCCAGATAACCACCATCAGCTGCCAGGGGACCGGCCACTTCTTCAATCATACCTTCCAACTCACTGACTTCGGTGTTCATCCAGCTCAAACTGTCTTGATCGACCATTAATTGCTTCATGGTGCCCTTGACATCCGGTGTGCGAACCATGAAAAGCCATCCGTCGCCGTAAGGCTCATGGTTGGCCAGCTTGGGATTTTCCCTGACCTTGGAATTGACCTCCATGATAACGCCATCTATGGGCGACAGCACGTCGGCCAGGTTATCCTTGCGTCTCAACCCCCAGCCCGCTTTGCTCTGGTCCAGCTCTTTGCCGATCAATGGCAGATCAAGCGCATCGGCTTCTCCCAGGACTTTTAGCGCAAAGTCATCCAGACCCACGCGGATATAGCCGCCGCTTTCGATTCGGGCCCAGGCATGTCCGTTATGGAAATAGTAGCCTATGGGAACATCGAAACCTTTAATGTGTTGCATCTCACCGGGTATGGCTTTGGTTTTGGTGGACCAGATATCCTCAAAATACTGGTCAAAGTCACAATTACCACATTCATAGTCATAGGCACACATCCGCTTTTCGATGCGATTGGTCAGGCTGTGGCGGCAAACCCGATCCAGGTCCGGTCGTTTTTTCATGGCTTCTTGCCAGCTGATTTGCTTGCCCTTGGCAACTTTGTTGTCCATGGCATGATCGTATTTACAGCTGGTGCAATCGTAATAATTGTCACAATTTTTGAATTTGACGACCCCGGCCTCCATCCACAGACAGGGATTGGCGGCCTTGGCTTTCTTATCCGGCTTCACCAGCCATAACTGGCCACCGAGAACAGATTCAACACCCTGCTGAGACTCTCCGCTGCCGGCTTGAATTTTCTTATAAGTCGATCCAAATCCAACCTGACTTCTTTGCGCGCTTTTCTTTTTTTCAACCATTTCCTCGCTCCTTTGTTATAATTTTTTTACACAGTGCTCTGCTATAGAGCAATCCGTATGCCAACCACTGGAGTGGCTTGGCATTCATTTGATATGTACTTAAAATGAATACATATTTTTTAATACGGGATCTGAATTTGATGGAAAGGCCTGTAATCTATCGCTGTAGGAAATTTCTACAACCAAACAAACCTGGCTATCTTAAAATTGAACGCGAAAACTAAAAATACACTAATTTTCGGTTACTTATAAGTTTGTTGGAATTTCCATCAGTGCTTTTGTGTTTTCCAACACTCATCTGAGAACGCGGGCCACTCGCTTTTCTGTAAGCCCGCTCATGCCCATTCGAGTTGAAATCTGATTTAATTCCTGCTATGAGCCGCAGGGTTATAAATAATCGGACAAGCGAATCTGTTTTTGGGGGATGCAACTCCCAAAAAAATTATTATATTAAAAGAACTTTAATACCTTTAGTGTTTAGGGATTTAAGATTATTAATACTTAGATTTTGAAAGGAGACCCTGATGGAATTTGAAAATTTAGAGGCTATCGTCGATTTTGCAATTGATAAGGAGCGGGAGGCAGCAGAATTTTATCAAAAAATAAGTGATGATGAGGAAGACTTCTCTGGTTCAAAGCAAATGTTTGCCGAGTTTGCCGCTGAAGAAAAGAAACATGAGAAGATACTATTGGAATTTAAATCCGGAGGGATCTCCAAAAGCTTGCAAGAATATCAGCTAAAATGGATCACTGATATCAAACGCAGTAATTATCTGGTGGATTTGAGTTATGAAAAAGGTATGCCCTATAATGAAATTCTTTTACTGGCAATGAAAAGGGAAGAAAAAGCCTTGAAACTGTACAACGATTTCCTGGAGCAAGCCGACACGGAGGAAAGTAAAAAGCTGTTTAAAGTGCTCTGTCAGGAAGAAGCCAAACACAAACTCGCGCTGGAAACCATGTACGATGATTATATGGCTTGTATGGGAGATTAAGCTAAATTTTGAATTTTAATCGCGGACTGCGCATTTTCGATAATGGCTCCATTTGTCAGTTGAGCATAATGAAGATTTTTTAATAAACGAACGCCTGGAGTTGGGGTGAACAACTGCAGGCGTTTTTGTTTGTCTAAAATAGTATTGTCATCATCACTGAGGTGTCTGACTGAAATTTCGCTCATGTACGATTTAACAGTCTCTGACAGCCGGTACAGTTGGCGAGAAGGTCACCCAATTTTTTTGCCAGAACCGTATAGGAGTAATATTTTTTAGCCGTTTGATAGTTGTGGGTGATCATTTTTTTGCGCAGATCGGGATTGGTCAGAACTTTTCTGGTTTTACGGACGGCTTCATCGGTAACATAGCCATCGATTTCGATAACGGAAAAACCTTTAGGCTTGATATCAATGGTATAAATTGAGTACGTATTAACAACAATAGGCCGGCAAAAATAAATCGCCTCAAGAAATGCATTGCCAAATCCTTCAAAATTAGACGGATATGTCACCAGATCCGCATGCGGGTAAATATCCTCCAGGGTATAAATCTTGCGTCCGCCTTTAGTTTTACCCCTTGTCTCATTGATGATGTTGGCGACGAAATAGGTATCCACTTTCATCAACTTGGAATATTCTCTAACCCGGCGTTCATAGTCATAGCCTTCGTCTCCAGAAGCATGTGAAATGACGAGCTTGGCTTTCATACCCAAGCGATGAACCAGCTCAATGGCATGCTCAATACCCTTGCGTTTGACGACCCGGGTGGGCTGTAAAATTAACAGTTCATCATCGGCAACACCCAGATCCCGGCGTACATCGGCAGCATAGGCGTCAGTGGGAGGGGTAGCATCACCGGGCTCCAGAGCACAGGATTCGAAATTACCGGACACCGGAGGCGGATTATCAAAATCCATTACATTGGGAATGATGGTCGCTGAGATGCCGGTCCGTAAACTCAATTGATTATCCGCCGAAGAGTTGATGACCACGTGTTGAATTGAGGGTAAATGCGGTGGAAAGGCCATATTCAAATATTCCCAGCAAGCATTGATCATGAAATGCTGTCTTTCCCAGAAAAAATCATGATGATGCGCGATGGCGGGCATGCCGGTTTCAGAAATGACTTCAGTGAGGGCAATTCCCAGTGGAATATTCAACGGTATGGTTAAGGCATTTTCGGGAACCAGTAAATCGAGCTCAAACTTTTCGATAAACTTGTACAGGTGATCCTTGAGGTGCTGTTTTATCTCATAGATTTTGTGGGTGACAAAGCGGCCGCGTACGCTGACGCCGAAGCAATTGCGATAAACATCCACGATGTCCGGATGCTGGAAATGGGCTTCGTTTAAAGGATAAGAATATTGTGATGGCCGATCGATTTCACCGCCAAAATAGAAACAGGTGAAACCGGCTTTTTCAAAGACACCGGCCCATTTTGCCGTTTCCAGTGAAACGCCATCTGTTCCGGAAAACCGAGTGGAGATGAAGCCAACATTGTGGTGTCTGTCGCACGCTGAACAGTATGCCATGTTTGCTACCCTCTTTATGTCTGTTTGTATGACGGGTTTTTAATAACCATCCATGATCGAGATGATCAACTCCACGTTTATCGCATCCTGACCGCTTAGACCTGATGATATCGAAAGCAACCCACCAAATGATCATTGACCATACCGGCAGCCTGCATAAAAGCATAACAAATAGTCGGTCCAACAAATTTGAACCCTCTTTGCTTTAGATCTTTACTCATCGTAGTTGATTCAGTAGTCCAGGCGGGGACCTGATCTATCGTCTGCCAGGCGTTCCGAATTGTTTTACCGCCGGTAAATTGCCAGATGTAATCATCAAAACTGCCAAATTCATCATAGACACCCAAAACCGATCTGGCATTTTGAACAGCGGATTCAATCTTTAACCTGTTGCGAATGATCCCTTTATTGGCAAGCAATTGCTCAATTTTACGGTTATCGTAAACGGCTATTTTGCGGGCATCAAAATAATCGAAGGCTTTACGATAGTTTGTTCGCTTTTTTAAAATGGTAATCCAACTCAGCCCTGCCTGAAAGCCATCTAGCAACAGAAACTCAAATAATTTGCGGTCATCGTGCAGGGGAACCCCCCACTCGTTATCATGATATTTTATGTAGATGGGGTCGCTCCCCGCCCATGGGCATCTTTTTTTCATAAGGATCGAGTCCTGCGGGAAAAAAGGGCAGGCGAAACGGGCAATTCGTATAATTTAAGCAGGCTTTTAGATATGCCAGAATACCATTAGCTAAAAAGATAAAATCCCAATGCTTTGTCAACGGTTTCAAAGGGCGCAAATTCGGCTCCGATAAACTCGTCGCGTTGATTTCTTATGATAACTGTTTTCTTAATCAATGTACGCTGAGCGTCATCAAGGTGAAACTCAACTTTCATCTGATCACCGATGGCAAAGTTCTGTTTCACATTCAATTTAATCTTAACTCCTGTGGTGGAGATGTCTTCAATCGTCAGCAGGCCCCGGTTCTGGGGTTGGCCGTCGATAAAATGAATATAGGTCCCCGGCAGATTTGTCTCTTTGCGATATTGCTTTCTTTTTTCCAGAATGGCCTTGTACGCGTGCCCGCATGGGCATTTGACATTGACCTTAACCATTTTATCAAGGGTTGCATATTTAGAAACATCAACGGTTTTGGTCCGCGTGCATTGCGGACAGGAAAAGGTCGCCATCTGTTTGCTGGTTATATAGACTTTTTCACTCATCTAATTTAACCCGAGAAACAATCTATTGCCTGACTGATAGTATTTTGAAGGGCCTGCACTTTGCGCAGCCCATTGCTTATTAAATAACGGCCCCCCAAAAGCCGTTATTTAAGTAAAATAAAACACGATATTCACTCATTTTTATCATATTATCCTGTATTTTTAAAGTGATATTTGGACGTGTGGGTATCTGCGCTGAGGTAGCTGGCTACCTGCATTTCAATGGATTCAGATGGTTCATAAAAGTCAAATCTATGAAATTTCGAATTTGCGCATCCGGCAAACTTAGCAATAATAGGGATTTAAAACGATTTCTTCTTGTAAGTCCAACAAATACAGGCTTTTATTTATTGACTTTCAATAAATTTTGCTGTACACTTTTTCAAAAACCGCCAAAGAATATAACCAAAACTAAAAGAAGGAGGCAGAAATGACAAAGGCAGAATTGATTGACAAAATGGCAAAGGACGCTAAAGTTTCGAAAGTCGCCGCTGCCAAAGTGCTTGATTCTTTCATGAGCAATGTGACGAAAGCTTTGAAGAAAAAGAACGGCAAAGTCACCCTGGTGGGTTTTGGAACTTTTCAGAAAACCCGTCAGAAAGCTCGCAAGGGGCGCAATCCCCAGACCGGTGCCCCCATCAAAATCAAGGCCAAAAACGTTGTTAAATTTAAGGCCGGCAAAGGTTTGAAGGCTGCCATCTAAAGTTTATTTGTAATTTTTGAAAAGGCAGCTTATCGGCATCCGTTGTGCTGATAGGCTGCCTTTTTAATTTGTCATCTTCCCAAAAGCCTGCGATACGCCGAATCGAAGGCCGCCCGCCGTTCAAACACAACGATCATCCTGATAATTTGATGCTGCACGCTTGATTTCTTTTTACCAGCCCTTACGTTCTACTGGAAATATGGCTAAAGCCTGACGGAGGGTAATCAAAATGGGCACCAAACAGCCAGATTATCAAGATGAAATTCTGGATGAAATTGATGAAAAAATAACCGAACCGCCAATGTATAAGGTGCTGCTCCACAATGATGATTACACAACCAAAGCATTCGTTGTCGAAATTCTGATTGCTATTTTTAACAAGTCCATAGACGAGGCCACCCGTCTAATGTGGCAGGTGCATCGAGCCGGTGTCGGCGTATGTGGCGTTTATCCTTACGAGATGGCCGAAACAAAAATAAAACTTGTCACCACGATTGCGCGGGAAAATGGATTCCCACTCAAAGCCAGCATGGAACAAGAATAAGACAAAAGGAATTTATCATGCAGTCATTGAAGGAAAATGATATTTTGACCAAGACGACCCGGTATAATCTGATTCGCAACGAAAGACTCATATATATCGATGTGCACGAAACCAAGGCCGGAAAGCTGGCAGGAAAGTTTGTGGCCGTGCCCAACCTGGTGAACATCGTCGCCAGGCAGGAATTTCAGGGCACCGGTGAAACAGAGGAAATGGCACTGGAAAATTGCCTTCAAAAAATAAAAGAATTTGAAATTGAAGACCTTTTCCCCAGAAAAGAAGATTAGTGCAAATCCGGTACGCGTAGATGACCAACATGCCCTTGTTTTGCCGATTAATTATTAATCAACAATCAACCCGCATACACTTCAGCACTCCAGCCTTCCACGATTTCAAGACGAATGGACCCCAGGTCACCTTGACTTTATGCTACTAACGGTTAGAGCTTCCCAAGATTTTTGTGATCTTTGGCTGGTAGGCATTTTGTGCGGCCATTTTATTCGCCCGGGCTTTCATGATCCGCAGCGCAGCGAAAAAGAAGGCAAATCCCAGCAGGACAGATAAAGCCGAGGGATTAATTGCAATGAGTGAGGCCAGCATTTGCCCGAAGACAGCGCCGACGATCAGCAATATAATAGGAAAAACATAGATTAAGAATGTAGCCTTCAATAGGGACCGGGTTTCAAAACTTAAAACAATCCGATCCCCTTCTCTGGCACCGGCGATGTTTAGCGCCTTGACTTCCATGTCCTGGCTGTTGCTGAGGGAATGGCACGAATTTCTTGCCGTGCATCCCTGGCAGGCACTGCTCCGGGTTGTTTTAACCCAGGCCGCTTCAGAATTTGTCCGCAGGACGATGCCTTGTTCCGTAGCCACTAATGACCTCACTCATATGGATTGTAGGACGCTATACACGTACCTGAATTATGCACGAGTCGAATGCAAGAATATTACTCGGAAGCTTCGGTTGGTTCCGCTTTTTCTTCAACCTGTTCCGTTTGGGTGTGCACATAGCAAATCAGCCCACATTGAAGACACCGATCTGCTTCTTGCTGAGCCATACTGGCCGAAAAGCCTCTTTCAATTTCACCGCATAGGGCCAGTTCTTTGCCGCTGCAAATGGGCATGATCTGCCGCTGGCTGGCCTGCACTTTTTCGACATGATATACATTTTGTAAGGTTGATTGCGGCGTGATCACATGCTCCGTCAGTTTAGGAGATAACCCGTGCATGATTTGATGAATTGAGGCAGCCGCCCGACGACCTGCACCGATGGCCTTAATGGCAGCACTATAATCCGCCAGCACGTCACCTTCTGCAAACAGACCGACCTCATCTTTAAAGGCGGGTTGCTTATAAGGTTGGGTGCCTTCCCAGTGCAAAGACACATCCGGTGGTAATTCCACCGCATCGGCTTCCTGCGTTTCTTCACCCTCCGGTCTTGGCCGGGTAAAAACCATTTCAGGAAACCGGCCGGAGGCAAATATTAATGTCTGAGCCGCTATATTCGTCACTTCAGCGCTGTCGGCTTCAATATATTCAACCTGTTTGAGCTGGTCAGCTTCTCCAATCAGGCGATTAATCGCCGCATTGTGAATAATGTTGAGATCCGTCATGCCGCGTTGTTCCAACTCTGTGTCTGAAATGGGACTGTTTTCCCAACTCTCGCGGAGCAAAACGGTGACGCTTGTTGCGCCCTTTTCCTTGCAAAATTTAGCGGCATCAAGCGCCAATTTGCCTCCACCGGCAATCACGACATTAGAAGTAATCGGTAATGCCTCTGTCTGATCGACGCCAAATCGCATCAGATCAACCAGCATATAGGTACCTGGAATCGGCGATTCAATATCATCTGTCGCCCCGCGCGCCAGACGGCTGTCCCAGCCGCCGGCGGCCAGAAAGACCGCGTCATAACCTTCTTGAATCAGTGATTCTAGAGAGAAATCACGACCCAAAGCCTTTTGGGTTTCAACTTTAACGCCCATTTCAACAATGCCTTCAATATCCCAATCCAGTATCTTCTCGGGCAATCGATCTTTTGATATGGCGCTTCGGAGCAGTCCGCCTAGTTTTGCGGTGGCTTCAAATACAGTTGCATCGTGTCCCAAACGTGCCGTAAAAAACGCAACTGACAAACCTTCCACACCACCGCCGACAACCGCAATTTTACGGCCGGTAACCGGCGCCTTGTAAGGCAGAATGCGCTTGCCGCTTTCCTTTTCATAATCAGCGGCATAGCGCTTTAGAAAATTGATGGCCACCGGTTCATCAATGTAATTTCGTCGGCACTCCAGTTCACAGGGTCGCGGACAAATTCGGCCAATCACAGCCGGAAAGGGATTGCGTTCCTTGATAACCTGAACGGCGCGGTGATTATTGCCAATTGAAATTTGATGAATGTATTCCCGAATATTAATGCCGGCTGGGCACCCCCGCTGGCAGGGTGTCGTGCATTCATCGGTTGTGTATTCCCGGATAATCCTTCGCGTAATGGATGAAAGGTTAATAATGTGTTTGGGACACACGCGTTCACAGGTTCCGCAGCCTGTGCATCTTTGTTCGTTAACGACCGGCAGGCCTTTGGGTCCCATACGGATAGCATCAAAAGGACAGGCCCTGGCGCACGTCCCCAAGCCTAAACAGCCGATGGTACACACTTTCATGCCGCCGCCAAGCAATGCCACTGCCCGGCAATCATCAAGACCGTTATACACATATTTCGTATCTGCATCCTCAATCCCAAAATAACAGCCCGGCAGGGCGATATCGGGTTCAACGGCTTCGATCTTAACGCCCATAATAGCGGCAATGGCTTCGGCCACTTCCTCACCGGCGGCCACACATGAGTTGGGGGCCGCTGTACCGGCAACGATGGCCTCTGCGTTTGCGCTGCAACCCGGCAGCCCGCATCCGCCTCAGTTGGCGCCGGGCAATTCTTCTTCAATCGATAGAATCTTGGGATCAACATACACGTAGAAAACCTTGGATGCGACGGCTAAAATGATGCTGATGGCCAATCCCATGCCGCCCATTAAAATGATTGCATCAACCATTTAAAACACCTCAGATTAAATTAGAAATAATTAGTGTTTGAGCCGATTGTGTGATTTTTTTTACTCATCACGAAAACACGAAATTTGAGAAAGCACGAAATATATATTTTCGTG
>JASFIV010000155.1:0-10853 GCA_050122475.1 Desulfobacterales bacterium
TGCATTCCGCCTTTTACCTTCTGCTTTCACTTCTCAGGCGCCGTATACCGAAACTTCCTTCAGATCCTCTCTTAAGTATTCGCGTTCATTTTCACCGAGAATGCCCAGTGCCAGACAGATGATCGTACACATATGCACCACCCCATAGCCACCGCCGTAATGCTCGCTGAGCTCATGAATTTGGGCATGGCAGTTATGGCAGCCGGCAATGCAATAGTCCGCCCCCGTGGCCTGGATCTGACCGTCTTTTAGGCGACCGTATTGCAGGCGTGCCTCCTTGTATCCGGATTGCAAAAAGCCGCCACCGCCGCCGCAGCAATAATTATTCGACCGGTTCGGGTGCATCTCGATAAAATTTTCCTCTCCCACAACCGTCTTGACCACAAAACGAAGATCTTCGGCAATCGGATCCCCAAAGCTTTTGCGCACGATTTGGCACGGATCCTGAACGGTAAATTTAATTTTCAAATCCTTGTTCCAGTCGGAATTGACCTTCAGCTTTCCCTCCCGAATCCATTGCGCATAATATTCGTAAATATTTTTGACCTCAAACTTGTGGGGAATGTCAAATTTTTTCAGTCCTGCCAGGACTGAGAAAGTGACATGCCCTCACTCGGTATTGAGAAATATTTTACAGCCCAGATCATCCGCCTGTTTGGCGGCGGTTCGGGTAATGTGCTCCCAGTTTTCATTGTCGGCCAGAAACATACAGTAGTTTTCTGCGGCCCACCCTTTGCTGCCGTAAGTCCAGTCGGCACCCACCAGGTGGAGAATCTTCCACAACGGCACCAGCTCATCGGGCTCTGTAACCGGCTCCCGGGAATTTTGGTTTATAAAGAAATAAGCGCCTTTTTTATCAATCGGTGCCTGCATTTCGGCAAAATCCGGTTGGGCCTCCTGATATTCCTCGAGGACATCCTCCACCACGAAGGTGAAATCTTCCGGCGATGCCCCCATGGCACTGCAGCTGTCATTGCGCAAGGCCATATCGCATGAACCCCGAATGCCCTTCGGCCGCTCTTCTCTGGGCCAGCTGCTACGCACATTGTACATGAGCTGAGGGATGTCGATTTTCATAGGGCACACGTAAATGCACCGCTGACACATGGTGCACATCCAGGCCCAATCCGATTTCAGAATTTCATCGTCTAGTCCAAGGGCCGCCATCCGCAGAAATTTGCGCGGATCCATTCCTTCCAATCCGGTGGCCGGACAGCCTGAAGAGCAGGCGCCGCAGGTCAGGCAAAGATTCAGATTGCCGCCTTCCGGCAGGATTTCCATTACCTTGTCCATAAAAATGCTTTTCTTTTTGCCGCCAAGCTCGATGGTATCAGTAGACATCAGTTCCTCCGTGGATTTTTGATAAAAGCCGTTTCAAAATTTTTTTGGCTTCTATTTTAGGGCCGCCGTTCAATTTTTTATCCCCACCACTTCGGGGAACTCATCCTCGCGAAAGACCGACAGCGGGGGGGCTTCTTCGAGGCTGCGACCGGCCTCGTAGTCAAATGCCCGCTGCGTATCCTGCGCAATGGAGCGAAACAGCTCCATAACCGGGATGTCGTTCGGGCAGGCATTGGAGCATTGACCGCAGCCCACACAGGCTGTGCTCATATGCGCCAGGCGTGTCAAATGGTAAAACACGGTATCGGTCGGCATCTTGATGATGCCCTTGCGGCTTGCCCACCGTAAATACTGGGCAGGCTCATGGTTGAAGACATCGGTAACAAATACGCATTCCTTGCAATAACACACCGGACAGGCCACACGGCAGTTGTAACAGTTGACACAGGTGGCAAAGTAGGCCGATATTTTTTCGACACTATCGGTTGCTTCACGCGTGTTGGCGAACATCTCATCACGGTAGGCGGCGCACTTCTTAACCCGGTCATCAACGGCACCCTGGCGTGCGGCAGGCGCTTTGATTGCCGGCATATTCAGCTGGGCGAGTACATCCTGACCGGCTTCGGTTTGAGATTGGATCAAAACCTGGTTGTCGACATCCATTCCAAACAGCCCGATGATCACATCGGCGCCGGCAGCCACCGGATATTCACAGGCCTTGCATGCCGGAGCCAGATCGATCCCATCAACCTTTCCATCATTGCCGCCCATGATGTGTTGGTAGAATTTAGCCGTCGCATCTTCCTTATGCTGCTCTATGAAACGGAAGTAGTCTTTGTTCTGGAATGCGCCGAGACAATCCATGCCGATCAGCAAAACCTCATCTGTACCGCCCTGCTTGAGTTTGACAAGCTCTACAAAGGCCCGAATCTCGCAGGGGCGCATAACCGCCGCAATTTTGGCGCCCATCGGTTTGCGGGTTAGACGGGAAACAATTTTGGCTGCATTCATGGAAAAAGCCGGTGCCAGGGGGTCAACGGCATCGAGGTGAGCGGGATCTGTTACCAATGTTGGCATGACCATTTTTTTTATCGGCAGATACTGAGGAACCAAAATGGCCTCAATTTGCTCGGTTGCGAGAATATCCCCCAAAAATCCACGCAGCGCGCCTAACAGGTCCTTTTCTTTCACATCAATTTTTGTTGTCGTTCCCATAAATACCTCCGGTATCTGTTGATCGTTATTTGTTATTTGTTATTGGCCATCGCTATCACCTCAATTTTCGATCTTGTATCTTTCCAAAAACCATTAACCAATAACGAATAACTTTTCTCAACCCGCAACCCACAAAACGCATCCCGAGGCTCAAATCACCATCTTTAACCTGGCCTGGCTCGGCCCCAGATCCTTGATTTGTGCGACCAGGTCCCGCATGATTTCGGCAAACAGTATCCCATCGCTGGCTCCGATCCAGGTCAATCTTAACCGCTCCTGTTCGAAGCCGAATTGCGGCAGGATCTCTTTGAGCAGCTTAATGCGTCGCCGTGCCTTAAAATTTCCGTTGATATAGTGGCAATCACCGGGGTGGCAACCGCTGACCAGCACACCGTCAGCACCTTCTAAAAAGGCTTTTATGATGTATTGGGGGTCAACCATGCCGGTGCACATCACCCGAATGCTTTTTATATTGGGCGGGTATGACAGACGCGAAGTACCAGCCAAATCCGCAGCGGTATAGGTGCACCAGTTGCAAAAAAAGCCCACGATGGTCGGTTCAAACTCACTCATCTGACAACTCCTTTCTAACCGGCTAATAAACCGTCGATTTCCTCAAAAATCTGATTGTCGGTGAAGTGCCGAACTTTGGCAGCCCCACTGGGGCAATAGGAGGAGCAACTACCGCAGCCTTTACACACCGCTTCGTTTACCTCGCTAACCCCTTTGAGCTCGTTGTACTCGATGGCCGAGTAGGCACACAGCCCGATACAGACCTGGCAGCCAACACAGATGTCCGGATCAATCGACGAAATCATCGGCGCCACTGAGACCTCGCCGGATGCGCTTAGCGCCAGTGCTTCAGCGGCCGCTCCTTTCGCCTGCGCGACTGTGTCCGGAATATCCTTGGGCCCCTGGCAGGCGCCGGCCAGAAACACTCCGCTTGTAGGTGTCGACACCGGCTCCAGCTTAGGGTGCTCTTCTTGAAAGAAACCGTCACCGCCAATGCTGATCCCGAAGGTGCGCGACACGGCATTGGCGTCTGAACGCGCCTCCATTGCGGTGCACAGGATCACCATTTCCACCGGAACCTCTATCATTCTGTCCGAAAGCGTATCCTCGGCCGTTACCGTCAGGATACCGTTGTTTTCTTTCACCTGGGCCGCCTTACCGCGAACCATGCGCACCCCCTCGCTCTGGACGCGTTTGTAAAACTCCTCGTAGCCTTTGCCAAAGCAGCGCATGTCGATGTAGAAATTGTAAACTTCCGTATCGTGCCCGCACTTGTCTTTGAGCAGATGCGCATATTTTAGCGCATACATACAGCAGGTGCGCGAGCAGTATTCATGGTGGTTGATATCGCGGCTACCGATACAATGCAGAATGGCAACGCTCTTGGGCGGCTCGGTGAACGTGAAGCGATCGTCGAGATCCCGTTTTAGGAGTTTGCCGCCTGTCGGCCCGGTTGCGTTGGAAAGCCGCTCGAACTCCAGATTGGTGAAGACATTGGCGTATTTGCCGTAGCCATATTGCTGCAGCGGGGTGGGATCGAGCGGGTCGAAGCCAGTGGCCACAATGATCGAACCCACCTCGATTTCTTCGATTTCGTCCGCCATAGTGTGATCGATGGCATCGGCTTCACAGGCGCTCACGCAGAGCTTGCATTCACAGCACCCACCGCAATCCACACAGCGGGCCGCTTCCTTTTGGGCCGCTTCTTCCGAAAAATTTTGGTCAACCTCAGCAAAATTTGTTGAGCGTTGCACGGGATCCAGATGATCCGATACCACCCGGGAAGCCTTTTCAATATCTGGCGGAATTTTCTGCCAGTCCGTTCCCGGCGGTTCCTCGGCTGCCAATTCTTCAGCATACGAATCCAGATCCGCCTTGTCGATAAAGCGTTGGATGGCCGCCACCGCCTTGTGGCCTGCCGCCACGGCTTCAATAACCGTTGCCGGCCCGGTGACGGCATCACCAGCGGCAAATACATCAGGTGCGCTTGTTTGAAGCGTGTGGGGATTGACCTTGAAGGTGTTGCGGGAAGTCACTTCCACACCGGGCGCTCCCGGCGCCCAGGACGTATCGATCTGCTGGCCAATGCCCGGTATGAGTGCATCACACGCAATCACGAATTCAGACCCCTCCACCGGCAGCGGCCGTCGCCGCCCGCTGGCATCGGGCGGGCCGAGTTCGGTACGAATGCATTCAAAACCGGTCATCTTGCCGTTCTCGCTATGGATACCGACCGGCGCGGTCAGGTAGGTAAATTCAATCCCTTCCTCCTTGGCGCCCTCAATTTCTTCAGGATAGGCCGGCATTTCGCGTTCGGAACGCCGATAAACCACCGTCACGGTATCCGCTCCAAGCCGTTTGGCCACACGCGCGGCGTCGATGGCCACATTACCGCCGCCGATGACAATGATCTGCTTGCCGGGGGGCTCGGTCTTGCCCAGGTTGACATCTCTTAAAAAACCAACAGCATCAATGACATTTTCGGCCTCGTCTTCTCCCGGAATGCGCATGTGCAGGGAATCATGGGCACCGATTCCCATAAACACGGCGGCAAAGCCCTCGGCCCTGAGATCCTCCAAGGTCAGATCCGAGCCGAACCGAATTCCGGTTCTAACCTCGATTCCGTGTTTAAGAATATAGTTTATTTCGCTGTCCAGCACCTCAGGCGGCAGGCGGTAATCGGGAATCCCGACCCGCAGCATGCCACCCAGTTGATCGAGGGCCTCGAAGATGGTGATCTGAAAGCCTTTCAGCCGCAAATAATACGCCGCTGTAAGACCGGCAGGCCCTGAGCCGATGATGGCTACCTTCTCGGGCCGGTTCTGGATCTCCGGTAGCGGCAAATCGTCAAGGTCCACCTGGTCTGCGGCAAAGCGCTTCAGGTCACGGATGGCCAGCGCGCTGTCCACCTCGTCCCGGCGGCACTCTTTCTCACAAGGCGCCGGACAAACCCGTCCCAAGGTTCCCGGCAGGGGGATTTTTTCCATGATGAGATTAACGGCTTCTCGGTACCGGCCGGTTTTGACAAGCGCAACGTAGCCCTGCACATTGGTCCCGGCCGGGCAAGTCTGCACGCACGGGGCACGATCGTGCTTGGGATCAATACAGTAGGTAATGGGTACTGCCTGGGGAAAGGGCCGGTAGATCGCCTTTCGCATCTTGGTCGCCACATCCCATTCATTGGGAAATTCAACCGGGCAGACCTTTTCACACTCGGCGCATCCGGTACAATTGTTTTTGACATGGCGAGACTTGCGGCGCACTTTAACTTTGAAGTTACCGATGAAGCCGCTGACGTCCTCCACCTCACTGTAGGAGAGCAGCTCGATGTTGGGTTCCTGGCCTACCGAGACCATCTTGGGCGTGCCGATGCAGGCCGCACAGTCAAGCGTGGGAAAGGTTTTGTCGTACTGCAGCATGTGCCCGCCGACTGTCGGCTGTCGTTCGACCAGGTAAGCTTTGAATCCGGCCTTGGCAATATCCAGAGAGGCCTGCATGCCGGCAATGCCCCCGCCCACAACCAGCGTGTTCGTGCAGACGGGGAAGGTGGCCGGCATGAGGTCGTACTGGCGGATGACTCTTTGAATGCCGGCTGCGATGACCGTCTTGGCCTTTTGAGTGGCCAGATCTTCATCTTCGGTTACCCACGAGACTTGCTCACGCACGCTGACCATGTGGAACGCGCGATAGGGATTGAGGCCGGCCCGCTGGCAGGCTGCCCGAAAGGTTTTTTCGTGCATCCGCGGAGAGCACGAGGCCACCACCACGCGCGTGAGATGATGGGAGTGAATATCATTTTCGATCAGCTCCTGGCCGGGATCGGAGCACATGAACAGATAATCACGAGAAATCGCTACATTCGGCAACGTCGCCACGTATTCAGCGACCTCCTTCACCCGAACCCGGTAGGCGATGTTAATGCCGCAGTGGCAGATATAAAACCCGATTCGTTCAGACATGGCAGACCTCCTGATCAACGCCCTCGGTCACAAGGGCTTCATCCTTGATCATCACCGACTGCAATAGCAACTCAGCCAGATCCCGCACGAAAATTTGGTCCTGAACACCCAGTTGCCTGACAGCCTCACTCAGCATGCGGATGCAATAAGGACACGCCGTGGCAATCACCTCGGCTCCGGCGCTCAACGCTTCTTCGATGCGCAGCACACCTAGGCGCTGTTGAGGGGGAACATTGCTCCAGGCACCGCCGCCGCCACCCCCACAGCACAGGCTATTTTCTCTGTTGCTCGCCATCTCGATCAGCGTCAGCCCCGGCACGCTTTGCAGCAGTCGGCGCGGTGCTTCATAGATGTGGTTATGACGTCCCAGATAGCAAGGATCGTGATAGGTAACCGTGTGGGCCACTTCCCGGGTGGGCTGTAGCCGGTTTTTCTCGACCAGACGGTATAGCAACTCGCTGTAATGCTCACTCTCAACAGCGCCCTTTAAATCGGCATAATGATGCTTGAAAGCGTTCAGACAATGGGGTGAGGTGGTCAGAATCTTCTGTACGCCGGTCCGCAAAAAAAGATCGCTGTTTTGTTGTGCCAGCTGCGAAAACAGGTCAGGCGCTCCTACTCTGAGAGCCGGGTCACCGCAGCAGCTCTCCGCCGTACCGAGGGTACCGAAAGACACGCCGGCCTTCTCCAGCAGCCGGGGCAGCGCTTGGCCGGCCTTTCGGTTGTCCGGATCATATGCCGTTGTGCAACAGGTGAACAGACAGTACTCATGGGCCGGCTTGAAGTCAGGAATATTGAGATGGCCAGACCACTCCGTGCGCTTCTCACGGGCACCCCCCCAGGGGTTGCCCCCGCTTTTGAGGCTGGCCAGCGGCGCCTCGAAAAGCCCGGGAGTCCTTCCGCCGCTGACGTTGAACTCGCGTACCGCCTGCATGACGTCGATGAGTTCTATACCCCGCGGGCAATTGACCCCGCAGGCGTTACAGGTCACACAGCTCCAAACGGCGTCATCGATGGACTGTTCGGTGCCGGCATCCAAAGCGAGCTGGCGCAAGATCTGGCGCGGACTGTAGGATGACACCCGATTCCAGGGGCATACGCTTGTGCAGGTGCCGCATTGCAGGCAACTCATAAAGGTTTCACCGACTTCAGCCGTTAACGCCTCAACATCGACTTTGGAGTCTTTTAACGCCTTTTCTTTGACCGTCGCCAAGAAAATCGCCAGCGGCCGGTAGAAGAGATGGGACCATTTGCCGAAGGGAACTTCGATGACCAGCATCGGCACGGCAATTGCCAGATGAATGACATAGATGACATAGGTTCCCATCGGCCACCCGGCCAGACGAACGGCGTGCATCAAAATGCCGCTTAGCGTGGTTGCGAAAAGCAGGATCAAAAAGAGCCAGTCGGAAAACTCGGAGAAGCGGTGGATGGTTTCCTCTTTTTTAAGCCGGCTGCGGAACATCTCTACCGTGATGAAGAGCAGGGCAGCGGTGGCGTAGTAGCCGAAAATACTGGTGAAATGCCAGCTGCTGTCATCGACCTGGAACCAGCGAATGAATACGATAACCAGGGTCATCATGGTCATATAGCCGGTGACCAGGATAAAATGTTTCAGCCAGCGGCTGCGATCCTCCCCGCATTGCCGCCAGCGCTTTTGGGTCATAAAGTTGATGACAAAGGCTTTTGCTTCGGTAATGTAAAGCCAAAACGGCACCTTTGTACCGCTCATGATGAAGCGATACATCCGGAATGCATTTGACAGCAAGAAAGCCGATAGGATGGCAGCCATGATCAGATCGCCGAGCTCGATCCACAGGACCGGTGCGAAAGAATTGACCGAAACCCGATCGGTGACCACCGGCCCGTGGCCGACTAAAAAGAGCACAACGACCGCCAGTGCAACGACGATCAGTGCTCCGATTTCCCAGGCCTCAGAAAGATAAAAGCGCCGCGCCAGTCCGGTCCAGTCGTACTGAGCAGTCAGCCAGCGGCGCGTTGCCATCATGGTCTCGGCCGGCTCGGCCCCCCGCGGGCAGTCCGTATTGCATTCACCGCAGTAATAGCACAGCCAGGGCACGGGTGATTTGAGCAACTTGTCCTTCAGCCCCAGCTGAAGATAACGATATATTTTGCGTGGGAACGCATTCATCCCGCTGGACAGCGGACACGAGGCACTGCAGGTTCCACACTGCATGCAGATGTCCATGTCCCTGGCACCAAATTTTGTCACCTCTTGATACAGTTCGCTATCCACACCGTTGTTCATCAATTTAGATCCATCTCTTTGTTTTTTATTCATCTTTGAAGCACCATGACAGCGTTTCTGAACGCTCAAAATTCGTTACTCTCCAACATCATCCCGGGGGCATTCGGTGGTGGCCGTCAGTCGGTCAACGAGGGCGATCAGTTCTTCTGATTCCAGCGGCTTTTCTAAGTAGGCGCCGGGCTCTGGAACCCCTTTGCCATCGGGCGTATATTGGAATTTCTGGTAAAATGAGAAGGTTTTGCGATCGATGGTCGACACCATAATGACCGGAACATCTTTGAGATATTCGTGCGTTTTGAGCTCGCGATACATTTGGATGCCACTTTCCCTGGGCATCGTTACATCGAGGATGATCAGAGCAGGCTTTTCCCTGGCTGCCATTTGCATCCCTTCTTCCTTATCAGCTGCATCAATGGGGTCATAACCGCAGTTGCCCAGCAAATTGCACAGAAAAATTCGCATATCCAACTCATCATCAACGATGAGTATTTTTTTTCTTTCAATTTCCGGGTCCAAGGTGGCCTCCGAGATGAGATGATGGGGTTGATTCGGATTGCACGGGTACCCTTTAGCCAAACACGAATTGCATAGACTGTGCCATGGCTCTAAAAATTAAAATATCTATCTGTAATCATTATTAAAGACAAACTTAGCACACCAAAATTGATGCCCGCACCCAGCCAAAACTTGCAACATTTGCAACATTTAAGATGCCCAAATATTAAAAAAATCAAAATAAAATGAAAGGTTGGGAATATTCAATATGTTGCGCAACACAAGTTGCAACCTATATGCAACGTTTCAACACCACAATTCAGCCCATCCGATCAACGCTCTAAGGGGTTGGGAAGAACCAATCGTTCGATAATTATAAATTTCTAACCGAAATGTTAATAAACTCTTTTTTTATGGAATATTAATTGATAAATAAAATGATGGGGTCGAGTATAACGCACTCAATGAAATCAAACAAATTGAGAGGGCGGAAACATGCAGATGGAATCAAACACGCATTACCCCAAAAAATTGCCGCTCAATATCGCGATCGTCGGTGGGGGCCGAGCCTGTAAATTTTTTTTACAACTCCTCAAAAATGAATCCTTTCCTTATTTAAACATCAATCTGGTCGGCGTTTGTGATATTAAACCCGAGGCCGAAGGCCTGTTGATGGCCAAGCAAATGGGTATTTATACCACGCCTAATTTGCAGGATTTATTTGACATCAAAGACCTTGACGGCATCATCGAACTCACCAACAGCAAAGAAGTCCTCCTGGAGCTCATCAAAGCCCGACCCAAGACCGTCGGCATCGTGGAACACAACATCGGTCGCTTATTGCGTTATCTTTTCTTGATTGATCAGCAACTCAAATCAGCAGAGCAGCAGATCAGCCATGAAAAAATGATTTCGGAATTTATCATCCAGCAGACCAACGAAAGGGTTGTGGTCCTGAGCCCGGATTTCACCATCTCAGAGGTCAATGAAGCGTATTTGAAATTTGTCGGAAGATCCAAAGAGGAGGTTGTCGGGGCGCACTGTTATGAAATTTTACACGGTTTCAACGCACCCTGCTCCAGTTCACAATTCGGGTTTGATTGTCCCATGGTGGAAACACTCCGAACAGGGGAATCCGCGCATGTTATCGTGGAGAACCCCGGTTCACTGGGGGACAAAAGCTATAGTGACATGGTGACCTATCCCGTCAAAAACGCCGACGGAGAAGTTACAAAAATAATAGAAATAAGCCGCGACATTACCAAGGAATTATCTTCCCGCTGGCATGAAAGGGTCCAGCGATTAAAAGAGGACTACAATCATTTGATTCAGGAAGATCGCATGATTTCGCTGGGGAAACTGGTGGCCAGCTGTGTGCATGAGATCAACAACCCCATCCAGGGGTTGTTGACATTTTCCCGGCTGATGGAGGACATTCTGGCAAAAGGCCAACCCACATCAAAAGATCTGGAGGAATTTAAGGAATTTTTGGCGCTGATGACACCCGAATTAGAACGCTGCGGAAACATTGTTTCGGGGCTGCTTTCTTTCTCCCGGGAAAC
>JASFIV010000156.1:0-10797 GCA_050122475.1 Desulfobacterales bacterium
GCACCCGACACTGGCTCCAATCAGGGCTGGAACGGTTCCCGGGATTTCATTGAGCCGCGGGGCATGCCCACCCCGGCGATCTCCCAGTCGTGGCATCGATTTGAGAAGACCCTGGGTGTAAGGATGAAAGGGCTGATCAAATATGTCTGTCATATGGCCTTCCTCGACGACCTGGCCGGCGTACATGACCACTACCCGCGAGGCCATCTGGGCCACGACCCCCAAATCATGTGTAATCAACAAAACAGACATATTCAATTCTGATTTAAGACTCAGCATTAAAGACAGAATCTGGGCCTGGATGGTTACATCCAGAGCGGTGGTCGGCTCATCTGCAATCAGCAATTTTGGTCGACACACCATTGCCATGGCGATCATAACCCGCTGACGCATACCGCCGGACAACTGGTGGGGGTAATCGTTTAGCCGTTTGCGGGCAGCCGGGATTTTAACATGATCCAGCCACTCAGCCGCTTCTGCCAATGCGGCTGATTTGGAAAGTGCTTTGTGTACCCTTAACGGTTCGGCCACCTGCTGTCCGATGGGCAACACCGGATTCAGGGAAGTCATGGGTTCCTGAAAAATCATTGAAATGTCCCGACCCCGAATTCGGCGCAATCCTTCAGCGTCCAGGCGCAACAAATCCTGGTTTTCAAACTGGATACGACCGGTTTCAATCCGGCCGGGCGGAGACGGCACCAGGCCCAGAATGCTTAAAGCCGTGACACTCTTGCCACAGCCGGATTCCCCAACCAGTCCCAATGTTTGGCCGGCCGCCAGATCAAAACTGACGCCGTCCACTGCCCGTGCGATACCCTCGGGAATATGGAAGTGTACGGAGAGGTCTTGTATTCCAAGCAGTTTAGTGATCATTCAATATTCAATCGAAAATATTCAATGGTTATCTGTCGGCCATAAATAATGCAAAGCCGTCAACGTAAATATTTTAGCTGTTTCAACGAGTTGTTCCAGGTCGACCCATTCGTCAATCTGATGGGGAACCTGACGATCCCCCGCGCCCATGGTGACGATCGGTATGTTTTTCATAGACCACAGAAAGGTCCCGTCGGTCGCGCCGGGCACCCCTGCGTAAACCGGTGGCTTGCCGCTGACGGTCTGGGTGGCCCAGGCGGCTGCCTCTACGATGGGGTCGGTCTCATCGGTCAATGTACAGGGCCTGTCGGTTAAAATGTCCACCTGCACGGCCAGTTCGTGGCGCCGCTGCAAACCCAGCAGATCGTCGTAGTGCTGGTAATGTTCCTGAACACTCCCGGCGACATTTTGAGACAGTTTCTTCAGATCCGCAATGATGTCTTGATGCTTTTGCGCAGGTGTCGTACGAACATCCACCAACACCCTGGCTTCTCCGGGCATAACATTGAGTTGAGGCGCCCCGGCAGACGGCGCCTGGATAACTGTTGGGGTGAAGCTGGGCCATCCCAAATGCGGATCGCATCCAACAGCAATGGTCGCCTTTTTTTCCAGACGGTGCAGGCCCTCGATGAGGCCGGCGATGGCCGGTGCACAGTTCAGACCGGATAGCGGCATAGCACCGTGACTCATGCGGCCGGTGATCCGATAGCTGGCGCGAACAGCGCCTTTCTGAGATGTACAGATCAGGCCGTCCTGCGGTTCGCAAATCACAGCTGCGGAGACCTTATCGGCATGACCCTTGTTGATGAAATCGATCACCCCGATCATCTGGTCTTCTTCATCGCACAAAACGCCGCCGATTACCGAGCCGGAGAGCTCGATCGCCGACTTTTTCAAGGCCTTCATTGCCATCAGCATGGCCGCCAGATTGCCCTTGGTATCGTTGGTGCCGCGACCATACATCCGGCGACCCACAATTTCGGCACCAAAAGGGTCATATTGCCAGACCGAGACATCCCCCGGTGTGACCACGTCTGTGTGACCCTCAAACATGAGTGTTCGTTTTCCCGGGCCGCCCAACCCGCTGATGATGATATTGGGCCTGTTGGGGGTAACCGGATCGATTTGAACGTCAAATCCCTGTGATTGGGCCCAGCTGGCGACCTTTTCGCCCACGACCTGCTCACTGGTGCCGGCCTCCGGATCCCACACCGAATTGATGCATACCAGCTCAGCCGTCAACGCAATCAATTCATCCCCATCAATATGACTGAGAACTTTTTGTATTATTTCTGTAGGTATCATAGCAGTGTATTGCAAATTATAGATATTAAGTTTTCCATTTTGGAAATGAGAAGTTTATTTGATGGGCTCGGCCGCGCAAAGGCTTTAGATCGAGGCGTACATAAAGTACGTCGAGGACTAAAGCCTGCGGAGAACACTGCCCATCGAAAAAAGGGCCATTTCCGGATGGAAAACTATCTTATTCGGACCATTTTGGGATCCAATGTATCCCTGAGACCGTCTCCCAATAGATTAAACCCCAGCACCGCCCAGGCGATGGCCAATCCCGGGAAAACGGCCATCCATGGCGAATGCGACATAAAGGTTTGAGCCTCATTGAGCATTCGGCCCCATGAAGCGGTGGGCGGTTGCGTACCCAGTCCCAGATAACTGAGCCCGGCCTCTGCTAAAATGGCAACGGCAAACTGAATCGTGCCCTGGATCAGCAGGGGCGAAAGAATATTGGGCAGGACATGCCGCCAGGTAATGGCCCATTCACCCACACCGCTGGCGCGAGCTGCCAGGATAAATTCGCGTTCCCAGATGGTCATTGCGACGGCCCGCGTCAGACGCGCGAACACCGGTATATAAAAGATGCCGATCGCCAGCATGGCATTGATCATCGACGGCCCCAGGATGGAGGTAATTAAAATGGCGGTCAAAACGGCCGGGAAACCGAAAAGGAGATCTGCCAGGCGCATAATCGCTTCATCGACAAATCTACCGAAGTGGGCCGACGCGAGACCGAGCAATACTCCGATGCTCAATCCGATGGCCACCGTTACCAGTCCTACGATGATCGAATTGACCGCCCCGGTCATAACCCGCGACAAGGTGTCACGACCATATTGGTCGGTTCCCAGTGGATGCGCCCATGAGGGTCCCTGTAAACGCTCGCGGGCGTTCATTTTGTTGGCATCAAACGGAGTCCAGACAATACTGAGAACCGCTGTCAAAACAACTACAGTCGACAGGATGAATCCGACCGTAAAATTTTTATTCCTTAAAAAGCGTTTCATGACAGCTAAGATCTAAAAAATTAAGTCAACCCCGAAAACACGAAAGTTCGGAAGCACGAAATTTTTGGGCTTTTCGTGTATTTTTATTTTCGTGCTTTCGTGGTAAATCCAGCAAACATAAAGATAACCATCCTCTATTCGTTTAGGATGCTGCTTACTCGAGTTGAATTCTTGGATCAACATAGGCGTAGGCAAGGTCGACGATGAAGTTGACAACGACCACAGCCGCAGCCATAAACAGCACCACATCACGAACTACCGGCAGATCGCGCTGTCCGATGGCGTTAAACACCAGACGGCCGAGACCCGGCAGGTAGTAAACGTTTTCGATAATGATTGCACCCGCCAGCAGTTGGCCCAGCTGCAGCCCCATAATTGTCAGTACCGGTATCAGGGCATTCCTCAGGGCGTGTGTGTAGACGACCGTGCGTTCCCGTAGTCCCTTGGCACGGGCGGTGCGGACATAATCTTCCCTCAAGACTTCGAGCATGGATGAACGAGTGAGGCGCGTCAGAATCGAGGCGCGGATCACACCCAGTGCGAAAGCCGGCAGCAAGAGTGCCTTGAGTGAGCCCCAGGCGTCTGCCGCCCAGCCAGGAAAACCGCCAGCGGCAAACCAGCCCAGCTGCACCGAAAGAAACAGGATTAACAAAATCCCTAGCCAGAACTCCGGCGTGGCCAACCCCAGCTGGGTGAAAAACATGACCGATACATCGGCCGGACGGTTCTGGCGGCAGGCGGCATAGATTCCCAACGGCAGAGAAATAATGACGGCAAAGATCATGGCCAGTAGGGCCATCGGACCGGTTACAGCCAGCCGGCTGACAATTAAATCATATACCGGCAGATTATAATTCAGCGAGCGGTTTCCCTTACCGGTGATCAGATTGGTTATCCAGTTGAGGTACTGGGCCCAAAAGGGCTGATCTAAACCGAGTTCGGCTCTCAGATTCGCCAGGGTTTCAGGGGTGGCATTGATGCCTAGCATGATCTGGGCTGGATCTCCAGGCAGTACGAAAAGTACGGAAAAAACGGCAATGGAGACCAGCAACAGCAGCAAAATCAGTGTGATCAGCTTTTTGACCAGATAACGAATCATGTGCTTTAATCCAGGTAGCCTGATGCATCATTTAATCAATATGAATTTTGCGATTCACCACAAAGGACACGAAGCTGCACGAAGACAAGAAAAACAAGTCTAACTTTTTGCTTCGTGTCCTTGCTGAGATAGGAGGTAGAATCTCACTATGCACAATAAAATAAAGTGCCTCTGTAGAAATAAAACCCGGCTGCCCGATGGATTTTATTAAGTGTCCGTTCAAAAATAGCCATCTTGGGATGGACACTTGTTAGCGCTGCAGCCATACCTCAGTAACATCCAGAGCAATGGTTGGATAATTCTCCCACCAGTTCATCACCTCGGCTTTCATAACCGGCAGGCTGGGTGCTGAAAACAGGTAGCCGTTGACGGCATCATCGGCGATGATTTCCTGGCAGCGACCGAACCATTTGGCTTTTTCGTTCTCATTGGGCGCTTTGAGGGCCTTGGCATAGGCGTCCCGAAACTCCTGGGAGTCATACTGGAAATAATAATCCGGCTTGGCATAGATGCCGATATCCCAGGCCTCCACGTGTCCGATCATGGTCAGATCAAAGTCCTTTTGTTTGAAGATGCGATCCAGCCAGTAACCCCATTCGACCACTTCGATTTTAAGTTTGATCCCCACCTGGCCGAGCATATCGGCAATGACCTCCCCGGCTCTGCGGGAATAGGAATAAATCGCCGGCAGCTTTATGGTGGCCTCAAACCCGTTCGGATATCCGGCCTGTTTCAGCAACTCTTTGGCTTTTGGGGGATCATAGGGAAATTTTTCGGTCAAATCCATGTAATAGGGGGTTGACGGTGACCAGTGGGAACCGATAGGCGTACCGTAGCCGAACATCACCAATTCGATAACGGTCTGCCGGTCAATGGCATGGGCCATGGCCTGGCGAACCAGTTTGTTATCGAAAGGCTTTTGCTTGTTATTGGTGGACATGATGACCTCACCGGTGGTGGTGCCCGCATACACCTTGAAGCTCTTATCCTTGGCCATCTCGGAGGCCTGCTCCGGAGCGGCGATATAGCCGATGACATCGATGTCTCCGGCTTTGAGCGCAGCAATCTGTGCACTCGCATCACCAATAAACTTGAAGGTGACTTTATCCAAATAGGGCAGGGCGGGATTCCAGTATTTTTCGTTGCGCGCCATCTCCACCCGATCGCCTCGCACCCAGGAGACAAACTTGAAAGGGCCGGTGCCGACTGGCTCGCTGGCGGCGTTTTCATAGCCCTGTTGAGGCAACATGACCGCATCACCTTCCGCCATGTGGGCGATAAACAGGGCATCAACATCCTTGAGGGTGAGTACCAGCGTATAGTCGTCAGGTGTTTCGATTTTTTCGATTCCACGAAAAAATTCCGGGTGCGCATTCTTGGTGTTCTGGGCGGCATTGCGCTCCAGATTCCATTTGGCCGCCGCGGCGTTGAAAGGCTGTCCGTTGTGGAATGTAACGCCCTTGCGCAGCTTAAAGGTATAGCTCTTGCCGTCCGGGGAAACAGTCCAGGCAGTTGCGAGGCCGGGCACAAATGCCCCGTTGCGGTTGACCTTGACCAGACCTTCGTAGATGTTGGCAAAAACGACACGGTCGATGGCTGCGGCCGTATTGGCCGTGGGATCCAGCCCCGGCGGCTCGGCCGGTTGGCAGACAACTAAACTACCGCCTTTAATCGGCGCGGCAGCAAAAGCCGCGTTGATCGGAAATAGCAAAGCCATTGCCAGTATGATTAAAAACAATTTTCTCATGGTTCCTCCTTTTTTTAGCGGGTATTTAAAATGTTTATCGATCCTCAAGGTCACAAAATGCCGTCATGCCGGCCATACTTTTGGCCTTGAGAATGGCTGTTATGATGGCTCTTGACAGACAGTTTGCGGCTGCGTGACCGATATCGCTCACCGGCCGGGCATACAACGGGCCGTAGTATCCGGGGACCTCCGGGAATTTTTGTTTACCGGTGGCCATGCAGAAGATGGTGTCACCTTCGAACAGGGTATGTGCCGGTCGAATGGCGCGGGCCAATCCGTCATGGGCCATCTGGGCGACTTTGCGGGCCTGTGCTTTGGTCAGGGTGGCATCGGTTGCGATGACGCCGAGTACGGTGTTTCGGGGCTGCTTGATTTCGGGTCTGGGTGGGAGTATGACGGCGCGTTTTCCCTGTCGGCCAAACTCGCCTTCGATCTCCAGACCGATTTCCCAGGGACGTCCCGTGGCAGGATTAATGACCTCGCCATCCGGATTAACCGCCACCAGAGCGGCGATGGTAATGCCGGAATCCAGAATGTGGCTGGCGGTCCCCAGCCCCCCTTTGATGCTGCCGGCCCAAGCACCGGTTCCGGCACCGACGCAGCCGCAGGCCACCGGCCCGCTATTGGCTGCCCGGCAGGCTTTTTGGCCCCATTCTGCACTGATGGGCGGAACAAATTGAGATCCGCGATCCAGGTCGTACAGAGCTGCAGCCGGTACGATTGGGGCCACAAATCCTTTGTCCAGCGGAAAGCCAAGGCCCTTTTCCGCCAGCCAGCGCACCACACCATCTGCGGCTGCCAGACCGAATACCGAGCCACCGGAAAGAACCACTGCCTGCGCTTGTTCCACTATATTGGCCGGTGCGAGTAAGTCGGTTTCACGGGTGCAGGGACCCGATCCACGTACGTCAACACCGGTTGCGGCACCTTCGGCACAAATCACCACCGTGACGCCACTGGCGGCATCTGCGTGAGTGTAATGACCGACTTCAATGCCGGCCACATCTGTCAATCCATTGTGTTTTCCAATGCGGGCCACATCAAATTCCTTTTTACCAAAACACCTTGCAAATTATTGAGTTTATCGTGATAAATGAATTTTCTTTATAACCAGAACGCATACAATTTGGCAATAGCCGAAAAGGTGTCAATGTGTAAATAGTGATAATAGGGTTGACTAAGACGTGAATACTGAGATAAAAAACCAGATTTACCTGAAAACCCGACACACACATCGGTTGAGCGCACACCGATTTTTAAGCGTAACAGAACGAGAGGGACAATTCATTCGATGATTCAGTTAATCAGGGGATTTAAAGATATTCTTCCCGGTGAAGTTGAGCTCTGGCAGGCTGTTGAAACAGTTGCGCGTGAGCTTCTGGAGGATTTTGGCTTCAAAGAGATCCGGATTCCCATTATGGAACGGACCGAGCTTTTTGCCAGAAGCATTGGGGAAGATACCGACATTGTCGAAAAGGAGATGTATACCTTTCCGGATCGCAAAGGCGACCTGATCACCCTTCGTCCGGAAGCTACGGCTTCGATTACGCGGGCCTACATACAACATCGTCTGTATGCCAAGGACCCGGTCCAAAAATTTTACACGATCGGCCCCATGTTTCGTCGCGAACGGCCCCAAAAGGGCAGGTACCGGCAGTTTTACCAGATTAATGCCGAGATCTTTGGTGTTCAGTCCGGATTGGTCGATGTTCAGCTGATTTATCTTCTGGTGACGCTTTTTGCGCGACTGAAAGTCGCAGATGTCAAAGCCCACATCAACTCATTGGGTTGTCCAAGATGCCGGCCGAAGTTTAAAGCCGCCCTATCGGAATTTTTGGAATCCGTTAATGATCAGCTGTGTGCCAATTGCAGGCGACGCAAGGATCGTAATCCGTTGAGGGTGTTGGATTGCAAAGTGCCGACCTGCCGGGCGGCGATGGCAGAAGCCCCTTCTATGATCGATTACCTCGATTCGGAATGCAGAGCCGATTTTGATGAAGTCCAAAGTATGCTGCAAAAACTAAAAATTCCCTTTGTCGTCGATAATAACCTGGTACGCGGTCTGGACTATTATGCGCGCACCACGTTTGAGATTCAGACCGAATCATTAGGGGCGCAGAATGCGGTTGCCGGCGGTGGCCGTTATGATGGGCTGGTTAGCGAGCTGGGTGGACCCGATATTCCGGCTACCGGTTTTGCCATTGGTTTTGACCGGCTGACCGAATTAACCGGCCTCAAAGCCGATCAATTTTACCGTAAACCGGATATTTTCGTAGCGGCCTTGGGGGAAAAAAGCCGCTTGCGGGCCTTTGAGTGGGTCTGTGCCCTGGGAGATGAAGGCATTAATGCGGAATTGGATTTTGGTACAAAAAGCTTGAAGGGCCAGATGAAGCGAGCCGATCGGCTTGCTGCCGGATATGTGCTGATTGTTGGTGACGACGAGCTCAAAAAAGGTGAGGCCATCCTGCGCAATATGGAAACCAAAGAGCAGTCATCCGTTCCCTTCGATAGCCTGGTTGACACAATTAAAAAGCGAATTTGTTAAGTGTTTGGTGTTTCGTGTTGGGTGTTTGGCATGAAGCGTATGTCGCGATACCGCCACCTTGGAATTCTAAACACTAAACACTAAATACAAAACACACTCGCAATAAGATTGCTCTCTTGACTATTAAAAAGGTTTTCAAGCTACACAAACCAATGAAACACGGAGATGAACAATTGTCTGATCAACTTGGTAAAATGCGCAGAACGAATCATTGCTGGGAGCTTAATGCCAGTGACGTGGGTAAGGAAGTGGTGTTGATGGGCTGGGTCCATCGTCGCCGGGATCACGGGGGCGTGATCTTTGTGGACTTAAGGGATCGGGAGGGCATCACCCAGGTGGTGTTTAATCCCTTGGTGGACAAAAAAGTTCATGCCAAGGCGCATGCCATCCGCAATGAGTATGTGCTCGCAGTACGCGGCAAAGTGGACATGCGGCCGGCGGACATGCTGAATCCGAATTTGAAAACCGGTGAGATTGAAGTTACGGTTACCGAATTCAGACTTTTAAACAAGGCCAAAACCCCACCGTTTCTGATCGAAGATGCCATCGATGCGTCTGAAACCATCCGTCTCAAACATCGTCATCTGGATCTACGACGACCTGCAATGCAAAAGAATCTTGTGCTGCGGCACCAAGCCACGGCTGCGGTCAGAGAGTATCTCAATAAAAACGGCTTCCTTGATCTGGAAACGCCCTTTTTAACCCGCAGCACCCCAGAAGGTGCCAGGGACTATCTGGTTCCCAGCCGTGTCAATCCGGGCCAGTTTTATGCCTTGCCGCAATCGCCGCAAATATTCAAACAGCTTTTTATGATTTCCGGATATGATCAATATTATCAAATCGTGCGCTGCTTTCGGGACGAGGATCTGCGTGCTGATCGTCAGCCCGAGTTCACCCAGATCGATATTGAAATGTCTTTCGTGGGTGAAGACGATGTCATGAAACTGACCGAGGGCCTGATGGTCCGGCTTTTTAAGAAGGTTCTCGGCATAAAACTCAAGCGACCGTTCTCACAATTAACCTACGAGGAGGCTGTCGGCCGCTATGGGCTGGATAAACCCGATACGCGTTTTGCTTTAGAACTTAAAGATATATCCGACATCGTTGCCGGTTCCAAATTTAAGGTATTTGCCGATGCGGTCAAAAAGGGCGGTATTGTCAAAGCCTTAAACGCCAAGGGGTGCATCCATTTTTCGCGCAAAGAAATTGACGATTTGACGGATCTGGTCAGTGTTTACCGGGCCAAAGGCATGGCCTGGATAAAAGTAAAAGAAGATGAGTGGCAATCTCCGATAACCAAGTTCTTTTCGGATGCCGAAAAAGAGGCGCTGGCTGGAAGGATCGAGATGGCACCCGGTGATCTGGTATTTTTTGTGGCCGACCAGTCCAAGATCGTCAATGAATCCCTGGGGCATCTTCGAAATCATCTTGGCAAAACCCAGGGCTTGATCGATGAAAATGAATATCGTTTTTTGTGGGTCACCCTTTTTCCGATGTTTGAATACGATGAAACCGAAAAACGGCTGCAGGCCTTGCATCACCCGTTTACTTCACCCCTGGAGGAGGACTACGACAGCCTCGAAAAAGAACCGCTGGCGGTGAAAAGTCGGGCTTACGATCTAGTGCTAAACGGATTTGAAATCGGTGGGGGCAGCATCCGGATCCATCAACGCAGCTTACAGGAAAGGGTGTTTAAAGCCCTGAACATGGATCGCAAGACCTATGAAGGAAAGTTTGGATTTTTACTTGATGCTCTGGATTCCGGCGCGCCGCCTCATGGCGGGATTGCCATTGGTTTTGATCGGCTGGTGATGCTGATGTGCGCTCAATCCTCCATTCGGGATGTGATCGCTTTTCCCAAAACCCAGAAGGCCGCCTGTTTGCTGACCCAGGCGCCCTCAGAAACCAGTAAAGCGCAGCTGGATGAGTTATATCTGAAGCCCAAGCCAATTGCAAAATAATCTAGTACCAAGATATTGTCTTGGATTTTTACTTGACTTTTGTTAGGATAACAATTATTTATCCAATTTTGTTTGATCCCCAGTAGCTCAGTAGGCAGAGCAGGTGGCTGTTAACCACCGGGTCCGCGGTTCGAGTCCGTGCTGGGGAGCCACTTTCAAAATGAAGGGGCGCGTTCAACTGAAAGCGCCCCTTTATATTTTTCCCCCCGATTAATTCTTTCATGCGGCCCGCCCAAAACCTTTCGGAACAAAATCAATCCTCCAAATTT
>JASFIV010000157.1:0-10780 GCA_050122475.1 Desulfobacterales bacterium
GGAACCACCAATCGCACGCATTTAAGAGATTACGCCAGTGCCATTGGTCCGCAATCCGGCTTACTCTTGAAAGTCCACACCAGCAATTATAGCGTGGTTGGCTTTACAGCTGAGGTGTCGTTGCCGCAACTCGTGAATTTAGGCGCTGAGCATCAACTGCCGGTCATGGAAGATCTGGGCAGTGGCACCTTCATCGATTTTTCAAAATACGGTCTACTTAAGGAACCCACCGTTCAGGAATCCGTGAACGCTGGTGCGGATGTGATCACCTTTAGTGGCGATAAGTTGCTGGGAGGGCCTCAGGCCGGTATTATCGTTGGCAAAAAGAAAATCATCGACACCATTAAAAACAATCCGATGACGCGGGCACTGCGGATCGACAAACTCACATTGACAGCGCTGGAAGGCACCCTGCGATTATACCGCGACGAGGAAAGGGCGACGCGCCTGATTCCCACATTGCGCATGATCATGCTGCCATTGGCTGAGATCCAAAACCGTGCCCGGGGCTTTGCCGATCGCCTGAAGCAAATCGGTGGCCCCCGGCTGCACATCCAGCTTCTAAAGCGTGCCTCCAAAACCGGCGGCGGCGCACTGCCCCTTATGGAACTGCCCACCTTGTGCATTGGCCTTCAGGTTGATGGCCTATCACCCAATACTTTGGAAAAAATGATGCGCACCAACGATCCGCCCATCATTGGCCGGATTGAAGATGATTTATTTGTGATGGACCCCCGAACAATTCAGGAAGATGAATACGCCACTATTGAAACTGCAATAAAAAATCAGATGATGAAAGCCTGACATGCGAAAAGACCATTCTCAACTCTACCACCACCGGGAATCGACACGGCACTTTTTGCACGCCAAAGCGGAAGCAGATGACCTGCACAAAAAGCGAGTTCATATCCCCGCGAGTATTCAAAAGGCCATTCAATCCATTTATCCGGGGCTGCTGACGGGACAGGCATTTTTGGATCATGCATTGGCGCAGTTAACTCCGGCTACACAGTTCGCCGGTCTGGTTTTCCAGATCGATGACGATGTTGCCACCGATTCTCAGAAATCCAAAACCGAGCCGGCTGTGGCCCATAAAAGGGCTGCCAAATTATTCAATAATTTTTGTAAGAAACATGATGGCATCTGGGGGTTGCTTAACCAGGGGTTGTTCGGTGCCTTTTTTAATCAAAAAACAGACGAACTGTGTTTTACGCTCCTACAGCAGTTCCAACAAACATCAAAAACGAAAGCCGCGTTAACCGTCAGCGCCGGTATTGCCGAATATCCGACCCTCAATTATCAACCAGCAGACGTTATCCCTAGCGCGCTCAAGGCATTGGATCATGCCGCTTTCCTGGGGCCAAACAGCGCCGTGATCTTTGATGCCGTGAGTTTAAACATCAGTGGCGATCAGCTGTTTGAGAAGGGCGATATTAACGGGTCCATTGAAGAATTTCAACAGGCCCTCAAAATGGATCCGGCCAACATCAATGTTCACAATAGTCTGGGCGTTTGTTATGGCCTACTGGGAGAATATGATAAAGCCAAATTGGAATTTAATTCAGCGGTCAAATTGAATCATGCTGAGGTCATGGCCTGGTATAATATGGGTTTTATCCATATGTTGAATGGAGACCGCCACAAAGCCCTTGATCTTTTTTTTAAAGCCAATGCCATTAATCAAGACGTGTTCGAAGTTAACTTTCAAACCGGTAGATTATTGATGGAATTGAGCCAACCCGAGAGCGGTAAAAAATTTCTAAAGCGCGCTGCCGCTTTGGAGCCGAATTCTGGTGCCGTATTTCGGTATCTGGGTGAATGTTATATGCAAATCGGCAACGCTGATGCGGCAGTTGCCGCCTATAAAAAGGCCATCAAACACAATCCCAGTGATGCCGCATCATTATCGGCCATGGGATGTTTGTTTGCCGAGCAGGACGAAAATCCGGACATTGCCCTGATGTTCTGCAAGGAAAGCATCCAACTTGCCCCGGAAAATGGTCTCTTCCGGTATCGATTAGGCCAGCTTTATCACAGGCAAAACCGCCTGGATGATGCTTTAAAAGCGTTTAAGGAAGCCCAACGTCTCGGTAAAGACGCATCTGATTTGATAATGGAAATCGAAAAAAAATTACAGCCCAAGGCGTCACGCTCCGCTGGTTAAACGGGGTATTGCAATGGAAAAACTTATTATACAACAACTTGAAGAAAGTCTTCAGGTCAAGCGCCAATGTATTGAAAAACACCTCGATAGCATTCTTGTGGCGGTTGAAAAAATAGCTGCCTGTATCCACACCGGAAATAAAGTTCTCCTCTTCGGAAACGGTGGCAGTGCAGCTGATGCGCAGCATCTGGCCGCTGAATTTGTCAACCGCTTTAAAATCGAACGCCCTCCCCTGGCGGCCATTGCCTTGACCACCGACACCTCCATTCTCACCAGCATTGGAAACGATTATCGATTTGATGATATTTTTTCAAAACAGATCGAAGCTCTGGGTAAAAAAAATGATATCGCTTGGGGCATAAGTACCAGCGGAAACTCCAAAAATGTCTTACAGGCCGTCGAAGCGGCCAATGACAAAGAATTATTTTCCATCGGGTTTACCGGGCGCGGCGGTGCTTTGGCCAAATCCGCGAAATTGGTGTTTTCAGCACCCTCTGACGATACGGCCCGGATTCAGGAAGCCCATATCACTTTAGGCCACATTATCTGCGACCTGGTTGAACGCAGGCTGTTTTCGCAAAGATAGAAAAACTTGGCCCGTCGGTCCGTTTCCGGTCGGCCCGTTAACGTAACCTCAATTCAGAGATGACGTTATGTCAAAAAAAATTAAACCGTTGGATCTGGGTCAAGTAAAGACCTATTCGTTGACGCAACGCAGCAGCAAGGTTCGCACGGTCGACTTTGCCAAGACCTGGCAGAAGGGTGGCGCATTTAAGGATTTTATAAACGGATTACCGGATATTCTGGCCGCCGCCGATCTGAAAACGGTTGTCAGTGCTCTGGCAACAGCTGCGCGCACAAACAAGACGGTCATTTGGGGGATGGGCGCGCATGTCATCAAAGTGGGCCTGAATCCGGTGGTCATCCATCTGATGGAGCGGGGTATCATTGATGGTGTGGCCTTAAACGGCGCCGGTATTATTCACGATCTTGAACTGGCTATGGTCGGGCATACCTCAGAAGATGTTGCCGCCGCGATCGATGACGGCTCTTTTGGCATGGCTGAAGATACCGCCATTTTTTTGGGAACAGCTCTGGAAAATTCACAGCCGGATTCAAGGGGGCTGGGGGAGGCCGTCGGGCGCGCAATTGCTCAACAGAATCTACCGTTTAGCAAAAACAGCATCCTGGCAGCCGGCTTTCGTCTGGGAATTCCGGTCACCGTACATGTAGCCATCGGAACGGATATCATTCACATGCATCCGCAGTTTGATCCCGCCCGTTGCGGTGAAGCCACCCATCATGATTTCCGCATATTTGCGGCTATGGTGGCCCGTCTCCAAAACGGCGTCTACCTGAATGCAGGATCCGCCGTCGTCTTACCGGAAGTGTTTTTAAAAGCCGTCGCCCTGGCGCGCAACCTGGGCCACCCGTTAGATGAATTCACCACGGTCAATTTGGACTTCATTCAGCATTATCGCCCTCTCACCAATGTTGTTAATCGACCGACAGCCAAAGGTGGCATGGGGATAAACCTGATCGGCCATCATGAAATCATGTTACCGTTGATCGCTGCCGGCGTAATTGAACAGCTTGATGGTTGACAGGCTTCGCCATTTCATGTTTATTAACGTTTTTCGGTTGATTTCACTGCACAGATGATTATTAATCAATTGGACGGTACCCTGTTTAAATAAACCCTGGGAGAATGTGATGCCGATTTACGAATATCACTGTAAAAACTGTGACCAGGAGTTTGAATATCTGGTCTTCGGAAGCGAAAAGCCCGACTGCCCATCCTGCAAAAGTAAAAAAGTATCTAAATTGATGTCCCCTTGTGGCTTTATCTCCAAAGGCAGCGGTGGAGAAACTGTATCCAGCTCCGCTGGGGCATCCTCCTGCAGCGGTTGCGCAGCATCAAGTTGCGCCGGCTGCAGCCATTAAACAAGATGAACCGTCCCATCAGAATCGGAACCCGCGGCAGCAAACTGGCGCTATGGCAAGCCAACTGGACCAAATCCTTTCTCGAAACCAAATTCCCGTCAACCCCCATTGAGCTGACCATTATTAAAACACTGGGGGACAAGATTCTGGATGTGCCTCTTGCCAAAGTCGGCGGTAAGGGCCTTTTTGTAAAAGAAATTGAACAGGCATTGCTGGCCGAGCGCATTGACATTGCGGTTCACAGCATGAAAGATATGCCGGCTGAAATACCAGAGGGACTGTGCATCGGAGCGATCCCCGAACGGGAAAACCCGGTTGATGTATTCATATCCCGCAGTGGAGCGCCATTTAAAGAACTGCCTACGGGCAGTGTTATCGGCACCAGCAGCCTGAGACGCGGCGCTCAACTGCGAAATGCCCGAGCGGATATTGTTATCCAGTCCATACGCGGCAATTTGGATACGCGCCTTAAAAAGCTCGAATCTGGAAATTTTGATGCGCTGGTGTTGGCAGCTGCAGGCGTAAAGCGACTGGATCTTGAACATAAGATTACCGAGTACCTGGACGCCACCATCATGCTGCCGGCGATCGGCCAGGGAGCGCTGTGCGTAGAAATCCGAAAAGACGATGCAACTGTTGGGCCAATGGTAGCGGCCATGGAACATGCGCCCACCCGCGCGATTGTTAGTGGGGAGCGTGCTTTTCTTAAGCGGCTTGAAGGAGGCTGTCAAGTGCCCATCGCCGGTCATGGCATTATCAAAAAAGATACGTTTACCTTAACCGGGCTGGTTGCCGATGTCGACGGTGCTGAGATCATCAAAGGAGAAAAAAGCGGGCCCGTCGAATCCGCTGAAACCGTTGGCATTGATCTGGCTGAAGAACTGTTGGACAGAGGAGCGCTTAACATTCTGGAAAAACTTAAAACAATGGCAACTGAGAACGATGAAAGCTAAAGTATTTCTGGTCGGTGCCGGGCCCGGCGATCCGGGGCTAATTACTGTAAAAGGCAAAGAATGTATCCAAAAAGCCGATGTCATTATTTACGACTACCTGGCCTCCCCTGCCCTGTTAAAACATGCTCCCAAATCGGCCGAACTGATCTATGTGGGCAAAAAAGGCGGCGACCATACCCTTTCACAGGATGAGATAAACAGCCTGCTGGTCGATAAGGCCAAATCCGGTGGGGTTATCACCCGCCTTAAAGGGGGAGACCCGTTTATATTCGGCCGCGGCGGCGAAGAAGCCGAAGTGCTGACAAAAGCCGGTATCCCGTTTGAAATTGTGCCGGGTGTGACTTCCGCGATCGCAGCTGCAGCTTATGCCGGCATCCCATTGACCCATCGCCAATTAACCTCCACCCTGGCCTTTGTGACCGGTCATGAAGATCCGACCAAGGAAGAGACCCGTATTAACTGGTCCTCTCTGGCCAGCGGCATCGGCACCCTGGTATTCTTCATGGGCGTTAAAAATCTGCCCAATATAGCCAAGCGCCTCATCGCGCATGGCAAATCACCGGACACACCGGTTGCCTTGATTCGCTGGGGCACGACTTCCCAGCAGAAAACGGTAACCGGAACGCTGGCCACAATCGTTGACAAGGCCCGCGCTGCCGGCCTGAAGGCACCGGCCATTATTGTAGTCGGTGATGTCGTCGATTTGCGTCAATCGCTGAAGTGGTTTGAAGATCGACCGCTGTTGGGCAGGCGCATCGTCGTCACCCGGGCACGGCAGCAGGCCAGCGACCTGGTCAGACTGCTCACGGATCTGGGCGCTGAATGCCTCGAGTATCCGACCATTAAAATCATTCCGCCCAAAGATCCCCAACCCCTTAAAGACGCAGTCGCAAATTTATCCGCCTATGATTGGATTGTTTTTACCAGTGTGAATGGGGTCGGCTTCTTCTTCGAACAGCTTTTTGCAGCCGCTAAAGACGTCCGCGCCCTGGGTCATCTGAAAACAGCTGCCATCGGCCCGGCGACCGCCGCCCGCTTGCGGGAATTTGGTTTGACCACTGATATTGTGCCCGAAACCTACCGGGCGGAATCCGTGGTGGACGCATTTAAACAAGAAAAATTGAGAGACAAAAGAATATTGCTGCCGCGCGCTAAAGAAGCCCGCCCCATACTACCCAAAGAGCTGGGCAAAATGGGTGCCGCAGTCACCGAAATTGCGGCCTACGAAACCTTAAAAGCAGTCGAAAACTCTGCTGATCTGGTTCAACAGCTCAAAGACAAGCGGGTGGATATGATCACCTTCACCAGCTCATCCACCGTAAAAAATTTTAAAGCCCTTCTGCCGGCAAAAGACTTTGCCGCCCTCGTCCAGGACATCACCATCGCCAGCATCGGCCCGATTACAAGTGATACCGCCAAAGAGCTGGGCTTTGACATCCATGTCACTGCTGAATCCTACACGATTCCCGGATTGGTTGACGCTATCTTAAGATATTATCAAAGCGACTAGCGTGGGAATACTTCTCGATTAATCCGGCGATTTATGCTATCAGCAACCGAAGAAAATGATACTCGCTAAATAGTTGCCCGCTCCGTCTTTTAACTTATCCGGCATTCATGCGGGCCCGGGTAAAGAGTACGCAATGCCAGTCGGCGATATGAACATAAATCTTATTCGCCGAAGACTTGCTATCGGCGTATTATTTTGGGTGTTTTTTGCCTGTGCGGACTTTTTGCTGCCAGCTGGATCCTCTGCATCAGAACAAGTCCTTCAGCTGAAATCCACCACGGACCGCTATTATCTGGGCCCATATGTGCATGTTCTTGAAGACCGGCAGAAAAATTTGACCATCCACGATGTTTCATCACCGCCCATATCGGCTCAATTTGTCAGGCATACCGCAAAATTACTCGACCTGGGTCTAAATTCATACGCCTACTGGATTCGTTTCACTGTTCTCCCATCTGAAACGCCCCAAAAGTGGTTGTTGTTTTTTGGGTGGCCGAGCACGATCGATTATGCCAGACTTTATACGCCCAAAATCGATGACGATCGCTGGATTGTTAAAGAAATGGGACGAATGCTTCCATCCGGCCCTGACCTGCTGCCCAGCAGGCCTGCCGATTTCCTAACCGATCGTCGTGCCTTTCAGCCGGTAACCGTCTACCTACGTGTTGAAAGCTTAGAAGTTAAACAGTTGCCCTTGCAAATTATTACGCCTGAATTCTACCAGAGAAAATCTAAGCTGCGATTGCTGTGGTTCGGTGTCTACTATGGCATTATGCTGGCAATGTTCTTGTACAACCTTATTATGTTTATTTCATTGCGAGAGTTTAATCGGCTGTATTATCTGCTGTACTTGCTCAGCATGGCCTTCATATATTTCATTGGCAATGGTCTCTGGTGGGAGTTTTTTGCTCCGGGAAGTCATCTCAATCGTTTTTTAATCCTTATCTTTATATGTTTTGCATACATTTGGGGAATTTTTTTTGCAAAAACCTTTTTAATAGCCCACAAAAACACCCCTTTTTTTGATAAAGTATTATCCGCTTTGATTGTTTATTCCCTTATCCTGGTCACGATGGTACCTCTGGTGAATAAAGCCGGGTTAGCTTTGGCTGTTTTTTCGCAGGGTATCATAGTGCCACCTGCGTTCTTGCTGGCCGGCATTGCAGCTTGGAAGAACGGTTTCCGACCGGCGCGCTTTTTCCTGATCGCATTCGCCATTCTGGCGTTAAGTGTCATTTATGAATCGATGGTGACTTTCGGCATATTGCCTTATTTTACACCCTATAGTTCACAGATTGCATCCGCCGTTGAGGTCATTCTTCTGCAGCTGGCCCTGGCCGACCGTATTAAAACCATCAGCCAGGAACAGGACAGAATAAAGCATTCACTTTTTCTGGCCCGCGAGGTCCAGCAAAACCTTCTCCCGCATAAAAACCCCAAAATAGATGGATTGGATCTCGCCGGTACGAGTATTTACTGTGACGAAACCGGTGGTGATTACTACGATTATATTGACAGCAACATAGATGACCATCGAAATATTACCGTCGCCATTGGAGATGTGGCCGGACATGGAATTTCTTCAGCTTTGCCGATGACCACTGTGCGTTCATCTTTGCGCCAGCGTGCCTCGTTACCCGGGGGCGTCGAGCAAATTATATCAGATGTCAACCGCCAGCTGGCTCAGGATGTGGAAGATTCCGGCCAATTTATGACGATGTTTTGCCTGACAATTGATCCGGTGCGCATGCAAGCTCATTGGGTTCGTGCCGGGCACGACCCCGCCATTTTATATGATCCCCGTTCAGATTTGTTTGAAGAATTGGGCGGATCTGGAATTGCTCTGGGCGTCGATGGAGATTGGGATTATCAGGCGTATACCAAAGCGTCATTAAGAAAAGGACAAATCATATTCCTGAGCACGGACGGTATCTGGGAAGCATTCAATCCGGATGGAGAAATGTTTGGTAAAGACCGAATTTACGATATTCTTCGAAAAAATGCGGCATCAGGTGCTGAAGAAATTGTTCGCAATGTATTGGCGGACTTGGATAGTTTTCAACAGGGTGCTTCAATAGAAGATGATATCACCCTGGTGATCATAAAAATTACCGGTTAAATAGAAGGAGTAGCGTTATATGTATCACGTCGTCATCTGCAGGAAAGAATATCAGGGGCCCTTTGAGGCTCACAATCCGACCGTATTCAAGAAGGGCGAAGTTTATCAGGCCGAAAACCATGGTGAAGCGTACCGGGTCTGGCGCAACAAAAGCAGTTTTCTTAAATTTTCGCCGGCCCGTTTTAAAAAGTATTTCAGGGTTTTTTGCTAAACTACGGACTTTTAAGGGGTATGCATTAATAAAAGTTCTTTTTTATAATCGCATTATCATTTTTAGCCGGACGGATGAACATAATGGGCACAACCAAATCACTGCTCTTGTATTTCATTTGTCTGCTGGGGCTTTCTGGTTTTGGCATTATCGTCATAGAAATTCTAAAAAAATGGCAATTCGTCAACTCAAATCTGAGTCCCGTATGGATTGTCGCGCCTATCTTGATTTTATTTGGCATCAAGCAAGCCACGACATCACACTATTGGATAGGCAAATTACATTTATCGCCAATGGTCGTCAAGCGCATCACGATTCTTATAAATTTTATTCTGGTCATCCTGGGGTTATTGGCCTTGATCAGCCTGCCCATTCTGTGGTTTGGTGTTATCGAGGAGCTTGCAGGGCAAAGCCGTTAGGTCCCGTATTTTGCGTGAAAATGAAGATAAAGTTGAGATGATATTAGTTTTTTATAGATTCTCAGCGGCGCGTTTGACCTCGACATAATAAGCCGCTGCCAGTGCAGCCGTGCAGCCGTCGGCAGCCGCCAGTACAATCTGCCGCCCGTATTTTTCCCTCAAATCTCCGACGGCAAACAGCCCGGGGAGATTGGTCTCACATTTCTCGTCGGTGCAAACATACCCGTCTGAATTTAATTTGGTGCCGGCAGGGACCAGCTGGTTATTGGGATCAAAACCAATAAAAATAAAAACACCATCTGTGGACAGCTCACGCGTTTCACCGGTCTGGGTGTTTTGCAGGTCAACGGCGCTGACCTGGTCGTCATGCGACTTGATGGCAGTAAGAACCGAATCCCAAAGGATCTCAATTTTCTTATCGGCCCGAATACGCTCCTGTAAGATCATGCTGGCCCGCAACGCATCCCGTCGATGAACCAGATAGACCTGTGCCGTAATTTTTGAAAGATACAGGGCCTCTTGGGCAGCGGTGTCACCGCCGCCGACAACCACCACCGTTTTGTTCCTGAAAAAGAAGCCATCGCAAACTGCACAGTAGGAAACGCCCTTACCGTAAAATTCATCTTCCCCTGGCACATTCAGTTTGCGCGGTTGGCCTCCGGATGCCAGAATGACCGCGTGAGATTTGAGGTGTTCGTTATGATCCAGTTGCACAGTATGCCAGTCCAGGCCCGGTTCCAGAGCTGTGACCTCCCGGGACAGAACTTCCAGGTTGACTGATCGAGCATGATCCAGAAATTTTTCGGACAACCCAAAGCCGTTTATGTTTTTAAACCCGGGATAATTTTCAACCGCATCTGTCAGTGTCATCTGCCCGCCAGCAGACCCTTTTTCAATCAAAACCGTGCGCATCGAAGCCCTGAGGGCGTATATACCGGCCGACAGGCCTGCAGGACCACCACCGATAATAATCACGTCATAATATTCACGATTTGCCATAATCTTCGCCTCCATTTAGCGGTCCCGCGAGCATTTCGGGATTTAGCTGCCGTTTCGATCGTGGGATGCCGTAAAATTGAATTTTTTCAATATATTGAAATGATTTATAAAATTAAATAATGTGGATGGTTAAGCGTTTGCCTGAAAAAATGTAGCTATGATTGTTATAACCAGAAATGAATTAAATTTCAAATATTTATCATCACCTCTCATCAATCTGTGCTATGGTTATCCGGGTTAAATCTTGATGAGATATTGACCTTAGCTCTGAAATTGGTGTAATTTAATATGCTTTCATACTTAAACAAGAATATCGAATTTCCATATCTGGCGAGAGCCATTGACCATCAGGACCGATAGTCTGATACGATTTGCATGTCGCTGCGGCCTTGTGATCCCATATTCTGCTTGCAAAAAAAACGGTTTAAAACAGATGCTGCTAAGGTGCGGCAATGAACAAT
>JASFIV010000158.1:0-10774 GCA_050122475.1 Desulfobacterales bacterium
CGGTATGACCCGTTCGATTTCCACATCGACCGGCACCGGTTCAGCAAACGGGCGGGTGGATTCCCCCCCGATATCCAGGATGTCGGCACCGTCCGCTGCCAGTTTCCGGCCCTGGGTTATAGCGGACTCGAGGGATAGAAATTTTCCGCCATCGGAAAATGAGTCCGGTGTCACATTAACCACACCCATAATACCCGTTCGATGGCCGAATTCCAGATCATAACCGTCCCATGACAGCCGATATGTTTTGGGGGATGCCTGCATCATGAGGATGGATCGGCAGCGGATTCTGCAGTGGTCTCATGATCGTCTAAAGGTCTTGAAGGGAGCTCAATGCCGGGCCGCAATTCTTGAATCAACGCATCAAGCTCTTTACCCAGAACGGTTTCCTTTTCGAGCAGCACCTCCGCCAGCTTGTGAAGGATATCCAGGTTATCGTTTAGAACCGATTCGGCTCGTTCATAGGCATTTTTGATCAAGTTATTGATTTCCTCATCAATTTTTTGGGCCGTCGCCTCGGAGTAATCTCTGTGCTGGGCGATTTCGCGACCCAGAAAGACCTGCTCCTCACCTTTGGCATATGAGAGCGGACCGAGGTTGTCGCTCATACCCCAGCTCCTGATCATCTGCTGGGCAAGATCGGTGGCCTGTTTGATATCATTGGCCGCACCGGTGCTGATGCGATTGAAAACAATTTCCTCAGCCACCCGTCCGCCGAATGCGACCGCCAGCTCGCTTTGGAGTTGATCTTTGTATTTAAAATCGCGCTCTTCGGGCAGGAACCAAGTCACGCCGGCAGCCCGCCCACGAGGTATAATGGTAATCTTATTAACGGCATCCGTCTCGGGCAAAAAGCGCGCAACCAGGGCATGGCCGCCCTCGTGATATGCGGTAACCTTACGGTCTTCCTCTTTAATGACTTTGGACTTGCGCTCAAGGCCCATGTATACTTTGTCTTTGGCGTCTTCAAAATCGACCATACCGATTTTTTCTTTATTGCGTTTAGCCGCCAGTAAAGCCGCCTCATTGACCAGATTTTCAAGATCGGCGCCGGAAAAACCCGGTGTCCCTTTGGCCAGGATTACCGGATTCACATCTTTATCGATGGGCGTTTTTTGCATGTGGACGCGCAGTATTTTTTCCCGGCCCCGGATATCGGGCATTGAAACCACGACCTGTCGGTCAAAGCGACCGGGTCGCAGCAATGCCGGGTCCAGAACATCGGGCCGGTTGGTGGCTGAAATCAAAATAACACCTTCATTGGATTCAAAACCATCCATTTCAACCAGCAATTGATTCAAGGTCTGCTCTCTTTCATCGTGGCCTCCGCCCAACCCGGCCCCGCGGTGACGACCGACCGCATCGATTTCGTCGATGAAAATGATACAGGGCGCATTCTTTTTACCTTGCACAAACAGGTCTCTGACACGAGATGCACCCACCCCGACAAACATTTCCACAAAGTCAGAGCCACTGATGCTAAAGAAGGGCACCCCGGCCTCACCCGCAATGGCCCGCGCCAGAAGGGTTTTGCCGCAGCCCGGCGGGCCGACCAACAGAACACCTTTGGGTATGCGCCCGCCTAGACGCGTAAACTTTTTCGGGTCCCTCAAAAATTCAACGATTTCAATTAATTCTTCTTTAGCTTCATCGATTCCGGCAACATCTTCAAAAGTCACTCTTTCAGACTGATCCGACATCAACCGGGCACGGCTTTTGCCAAAGGAAAGGGCCTTGCCGCCACCGGCCTGCATCTGGCGCATGAAAAATATCCAAACTCCGATCAAAACGATCATCGGAAACCAGGAAACCAGAACAGACATGTACCAGGGATTTTCAGATGGCGGCTTCGCACTGATCACCACACCTTTTTGCCGCAGAATTTTGATCAGATCGCTGTCTTCGGGTGCAAACACTTTGAGCCGATTATTGTCGACATCGGTTACAAAAAGCTCTTGGCCCTGAATAACCACCTGAGATATCCGCTCATCATCCACCATCGCCAGAAAATCAGTGTAGCTGATACTGGTTTCTGCTAGGTGTTGTTTGCTGAAAAGATTATACAGCATGACCATCATCAGGGTGATGACCAGCCATAACGCTAAATTTTTATAAAATGGATTCAAAGACTAATACCTCCCCATGTTATTGAATATTGAATATTGAAAATTTAATATTTGTGGAGGTCGCTCTCGCAGCGCGATTACTTGCGCCGCGGGTCGCTCCTTCATCAATATACTGACTTATTTAAAATAGATCCACCGCAGGCGAACCTTAAATATTCCATATACAATTTTCAATATTCAATACCTACCAACAGTATCCTTTACATTAGAATAAATTTCAAGAAACAAATGTCGACCGCAACAAAACCGCGCACGGGTTCCCGAGCTACTGGGAACGTAATCATCATCACGCTTTAGGCAAGCAAAAGTTCAGCTTTAAGCACGCGGCGGGTTTGCGAATCGATCTTGACTGCGTTATCCAGCCGATGTCCCGCAACCCAGATGATTTTGTTGCGGCTGAGTACAATTGGGCATTTCATGCGTTCGGTCCTGGATATTTTGTGGTCAATGAAATATTTTTTTACTTTTTGGCTACCCCGGATGCCCAATGGGGAAAATCGATCACCGGGACGAAAATTCCGGATGACCAGCGGAAAACTGAGTTTATCCCTATCCATGTAGGCCATCTGTCGTTTGGTCTGTTGCCAATCTGAAACATGCTTAATGGGTATCTCATTAAAACTGATCTGCATTCCGGCTTCTTGAATCAAAATTTCACCCACCCTTGGGAGTTGGTAAGAGTACTCGGGCACTGCCGGGGGAAGATGTCTGCCGCCTGTTCGGGGGGGCTTGTGCTGTGCATTTGAAATCAGCAAACAGCCTTGATCCCGCCCAACGCAAATATGGTCAGGAAGATTCAGCATGTTGCCCGCCGTCCCCTGTTGAACCAATTTCAATACGGCTTCGATATGGGTGAAAGTGATTCGCCGCAGATTGCCTTTTACATGTAGAAAGGCTTTGCGGATCAAGCGCCTTTGTGCCGCGATGGGTTCCTGTTTCAATCGGTCAAGACGCAATCCGAGTCTGTGCGGGTCATCACGAACAACCGCATCTTTGAAAATCTGCAGAATATGGTCATCGATCCACTTTTCTTCAGCGAGTAAAATGGTCGCCATCCGGTTGAGTGAATCGACACATTTTGGATTGTATTCAGCCTGTAGTTCGGGGATCAAGCGGCTGCGAATCTTATTGCGCAATAACCGCAAATCCCGATTAGAAGAATCCTCGACATAATCCAAATTCTGGGATGCAAGATAGTCCAGAAGCTCACTGCGCCGTAAATTGATCAGAGGCCTAATAATGTGATCAGCGCGCACAGGCGGAATCCCCGCTAAACCTAAAGGACCGCTGCCGCGCAGCATCGCCATTAAAACCTGTTCGGCATTATCATCCGCATGATGTCCGAGCGCAATTTTATCATATCCGAATTCAGAGGCGCTGCGATGGTAAAACCGGTAGCGCACCTGTCGCGCCGCCTCCTCAACAGACAAATGGCGGCTTTTTTTATAGTGGCGCACGTCTTGCTTTTCAGCATAGAGGGGCATTTGAAATTTTTCGGCCAGAGCCGTCACAAACGCTTGATCGCTATCAGAAGCGTTTTGCCGGAGACCATGATTGAGGTGAGCAATCGCCAGTTTCAGCCCATACTTTGGCGCCAGTGCACGCAGGATATGGACCAGGGCCACTGAATCCGGGCCACCGGACACACCCACCAGGACAGCATCTCCGATTTGAATCATGGAATGGGTGTGCAGGGTATGATCAACCACTCGAAGTATTCTTTTTTGAACGTCGGAATTCGATGAAACGGAGGTTTTTTTTGACATATAAATGTTGCCAATAAATAGTGTTTCTTCGCCAAAAGCCGGAGGCTCAGCGCTCTGCTGTGGCAAAAATTCTCATACCTTTCAAATATCTATGGCAGCGACCACCATAAGTCAATAACAAACGCGGCTCGCCGCGCATAGGGTTCCGGGTAGCGCGTGTATGATGGTTTGGTTTTTCGAGGACGAGTACGATGACGACGAGGACGAAAACTTTATGCTCCTATCGTACTCGTCCTCCTACTCGTCCTCGTCCTCGGTAGTTTACAAATTGTGCCGGATTACAACAAAGGCGGACATATGCTCCGCATTAAAAACCATCAGCCAGCTGAAAGAATCCTGTAGCCAGAGCCAGCAACCAAAGGCGAAAGTTCAGTATGAAATATGATCTTGTTTATTCTAAAAAATTGAGCGATTGTCGAGGTTGCCGCAGCTACACGGCAGATGGCGTTCCGCTATAGTAATACTATGCGGGACGACATCTAACACAGTAGATGCGGTAAGATCGGCAAGCCCCAAGGGTTTCAAATTTTATAAATTAGATCGGTATAATTCCTTTAGGAAAATGGGCTCATTTATAAAATTTGAAACGCTCAAATTTTTTATTGAAAAAACTTGATTATGCCGTATGCTAGTAACGGTTGTGCTAGGCGGGGAGCTAGCGGTGCCCTATTCCCGAAATCCGCTTATGCGGGGCTGAATCCCCTCTGAAGGGTCTTAAACATGGAAAGCCGTAACGCATTTTGATCGGGCGCCATGCAACAAACGGTCACGAACCTCGTCAGGTCCGGGAGGAAGCAGCGATAAGTGACGCAGTTTGTGTCGTGGATCGATTCCGGTCATCTCGATGCCTTACCCATTCCATAAAGATTCGACAGCGGGTGCACAACCAATTTTTTTTGGACCTCGATATGTGACATTGCCGAGTCCACCGCGCATTTTCACGTCTGATTCCGGCCGTTTTTAGGCAGATTTGCGGCCGTCACGGGGCCAAACTGATCGGCACCCGCAAACGGCATGAAAAATGGCGCTAAACCCCTTGCATTTTTTGCATAAAACCTTGCCGAATCATTCTTGACATCGTTTATAAGTGTCTTACTTTCCAGACGACATATTTCAGTTAGCTAGGACCTATCTCAAAAATAGTAGATCACGCTTAAGGGCAAGGCGAAAACGACTCGGCAGAGCTCGTCGCAGACCGATTTAAAAGTGGAGCATACACGTTAGTATTCGAGCTTTTTAAATCGGTTTTACGCACACCTGAATCTTCATAAAAATAGATGTGTGATCCCGATTTATCGGGGAAACACAGACATTGAGCGTTAGATGCATCTTTGAGATGGGTTCTAATAATTCAGGAGAATACACCGGCTTATGTCAGAAAAAAAGAAAATCAAGATTCATTCAGAACCCAACGAGGAAGAGGAAGGTAACGATACAGAAAAACCAGATGCCGTCGACAACCAGCCTGAAACCCTCGAGCCTGAGACCGCCGAAAATGACAGCGTTGAGACGCCTGATCTCCTGACGGAGCTAGAAGCCAAATTGGCCGCCCAGGAAAAAGAGGCCAAAGAAGCACATGACCGTCTTTTGAGAGTCTCGGCCGATTATGAGAATTACAAAAAGCGATCCGCCCGCGAGATGGAGGATTTTCGAAAATACGCCAATCAATCTTTGCTCAAAGAAATGCTCACGGTGGTCGATAATTTAGAGCTGGCCATCAATTCTGCTCTAGAAGAGAAAAAAACGGACAAAAAATTGATCGAGGGTTTGAACCTCACCCGTAATGAAATGTTGCGGGTATTTGAAAAATTCCATGTCAAACCCATAACGGCGCGAGGCGAAATATTTGATCCTACCTTTCACGAAGCGGTGATGCGGGAAGAAACCGATGATTATCCTGAAAACACCGTTCTGAGTGAATTTCAAAAAGGGTACCTAATTCACGACAGGCTATTAAGACCTGCCATGGTGGTGGTTGCCGTACCGAAAAGCAGTGAAGAATAAAAATGAACTCACAATTTCACGATGTAAAATGTTAGATTTGTAATGCTAAGGAGGTAATTGAAAATGTCTAAGGTTATTGGAATTGATCTCGGCACCACAAACTCGTGTGTTGCAATTATGGAAGGTGGAGATGCTAAAGTCATCACCAATCCGGAAGGCGGCCGAACGACGCCTTCGATCGTCGCGATATCGGAAAGCGACGAGCGCCTGGTGGGCCAGATCGCAAAACGGCAGGCAATCACAAATCCGGAAAACACGGTGTTCGGTGTCAAACGGCTGATCGGTCGTAAGTACGCCTCACCGGAAGTACAAAATGATATGAAGATCCTGCCTTACATAATCGAGCAAGCTTCAAACGGCGATACCCGCATTAGCATCAAGGGCAAACCGTACAGTCCGGCGGAGATCTCCTCTTTCGTATTGGCGGATATCAAACATTCCGCTGAAGAATATCTGGGAGAGAAGGTAACCGACGCTGTCATTACGGTACCGGCTTACTTCGATGATAGCCAGCGTCAGGCAACTAAAGATGCGGGTAAAATAGCGGGCCTGAACGTTTTGAGAATCATCAATGAACCTACCGCTGCATCGCTGGCCTACGGATTGGACAAGAAGGGTGAGGAAAAAATCGCTGTATTTGATCTGGGCGGCGGCACATTTGACATTTCAATCCTTGAAATCGGAGAAGGCGTGTTTGAGGTCAAAGCGACCAATGGTGATACTCACTTAGGCGGTGAAGATTTCGATTTACGGTTGATTGATTATCTGGCGGATGAATTTAAAAAGGATCAGGGAATCGATCTTCGCGGTGACAAAATGGCTCTGCAGCGATTGAAAGAGGCCGCCGAAAAGGCCAAAATGGAATTGTCGACCTCAATGGAAACGGATGTGAACCTGCCTTTTATAACCGCTGATGCCAGCGGTCCCAAGCATCTAAACATCAAAATTACTCGTGCCAAACTCGAAGCTTTGGTCAGCGATTTACTGGATAAACTGGAAAATCCCTGCCGAACGGCTCTGAAAGATTCCGGTCTGTCCGCCAATGATATCAACGAGGTGATATTAGTGGGCGGTATGACCCGCATGCCGGCTGTTCAGGAGCGCGTGAAGAAAATTTTTGGCAAAGATCCGCATAAGGGCGTTAACCCCGATGAAGTGGTTGCGCTCGGCGCTGCCATCCAGGGTGGTGTCCTGAAGGGTGATGTCAAAGATGTGCTGCTGCTGGATGTAACGCCGCTTTCACTGGGTATTGAAACCCTTGGTGGTGTGATGACCCGCCTCATCGACAAAAATACAACCATCCCGACGAAAAAGAGTCAGATATTTTCAACAGCGGCCGACAATCAACCAGCGGTTTCGATTCACGTTCTGCAGGGCGAACGTGAAATGGCCGCCAATAATAAGACCCTGGGCCGCTTTGAGCTGGTGGGCATACCGCCTGCTCCGAGGGGTATCCCCCAAATCGAGGTTACTTTCGACATTGATGCCAACGGCATCGTCAATGTTTCCGCAAAGGACCAGGCCACCGGCAAGGAACAATCGATCCAGATAACGGCATCCTCCGGTCTGTCGCAGGAAGAGATTGATAAGCTGATTAAAGATGCCGAGACGCACGCGGAAGAAGATAAAAGCAAAAGAGAATTGGTTGAAGCCCGCAACTCGGCCGACGCATTGATTTATTCTACTGAAAAATCAATCAGCGAGCTGGGTGATAAAGTCGACAGTGAAACCAAGACCAATGTCGAGGCATCCATCGCGGAGCTGCGAAAAGCCATGGAGGGAGAGGATACTGCGGAGATAAAACGGGTCAGCGACGAGCTCACCAAAGCCTCCCACAAGCTGGCTGAAGCCATGTATCAACAGGCATCACAAAGCGAACAACAAGCCGGAGCCGGCGCTGAAGCCGGCGGACAGGCCGCCGATGATGCCGGCGCCGCGGATGAAGACGTGGTTGACGCTGATTTTGAAGAAGTCAAGGAAGAAGACAAAAAATAGGCCATTTATGATTGGCATCGAAAAACCCGCGGAAGGTAGCGCCCGCGGGTTTTTTGTGAAGCAATGATAATGTTGATATCCAGGAGACGGTTAACACTCAACGAGTGAACCCAAAGATGAGCAACTACGAAAATATCATCAAAGGCAACCTGCAGCGCCTCTACAGCCAACTCCCGGCGGATCTGGCTGACAGATTGCCGGCCACCCGGGCTGGAGACGACTTTCTATTTCAAGCCTTTGGCGAATCCTGCCGGATTGCTCCGGATACCATTATAATTGGAGATAAATCAGAGACCGGTCCTGCGGGAATCGTTATATCCTTATATACACTGCAAGTCACTAACAGTGCCTGTCAATTGGCGCCGTTTAAGGCATTCCGGGAGATGCCTAACAGCATGCCGTATGTGGGAGCTTTTGCATTAAATACCGAAAGCGTTCTTTTGCAACATATCGACACCATTGAACGTGCATCAGCTCGGATCATCGCGCAATTCAATGGTTCGCAGGAAGCGCAAACGGATACGGGTGATTTTTCATTTATTCTCTATCCATTGCCCAAAATTGCCATACATTATATATTTTATCGGGCCGATGATGAATTCCCGGCGGCGGTGACCTGTCTATTTTCCAGTAACGCGGCCACATTTTTACCAACCGACGCACTGGCCGATACCGGCGAATACACGTCAAAAAAAATCCTGGATATCATTTAGTTCCTCATCGCTGAGGCTGAAGCGACCCCTGATAGAATATTCTGATGGTCATTTTTCAGTGTTTACAAGTCGAATAAAATTCGTATTATAGAATATTCTTTGGATTTTTTTCTGTTTGGACCGCAATTTACGAAGGAGGGAAGCACATGGAAGTGACAAAAGTTCTCTGGCCGACAGATTTTTCAAGCAGCTCGGAAAAGGCATTGCCTTACGTAACATCATTGACCCAAAAATATCAGGCCGAAATCCATGTCCTGTATGTGATCGAGGATGTTGCCCACCATGATGGCTGGTATGGTGATTTTGATCAATCACATGTAAAAAAGTTAATGGAATATGCCGAGAAATCAGCTACCAAAAGGCTGGAACAAGTTTGTGAAAAGTATCTGGATGGCTGTCCGCTGTACATTAAGCATATCGCTATCGGAGATCCGGCCCAGGAAATCTTAAAACTGATCGACAAGGAAAAAGTCGACATGGTGGTGATGGCCAGCCACGGTGAGAAGGGTCACTATCGCTTCGGCAGCGTGACAGAAAAAGTCGTCAAAAACGCTCCCGTGCCGGTGACCACTATTCCTATTGAGGCGTCTGATTCGTAACAGAGGTCAGTTGTCAGCCTGCGACGAGCTCAGCCGAGTCGAAAACAGAGGACAGATAACAGACAGGATTTTTCATTCTACGGTCTTTACCATCTGTCTTCTGACTTCTGTCCTCTGACTTCTGTGCTCTGATTGATTACCCGCCCGATGTCTGCGGAAAAGCCGTGTTTGAATACAGATATTCCGCTTTTTCCTTGTGCTTCAATTCTTCGTTAGCCATTTTTAGCAGCATTTCACGGGGCTCGCCCTCGGCATGCAGGTTGGCCAATTCGGTGTAAAACTGATGGGATCTGGCTTCCCGATGGGAGGCCACTAGATATACATCCTCAGGCTTGGAATGCTCACTAATATCCGGTTCTTCAAGATATTCGGCAATTTTATAGTCAACGACATCGGTCATCCGCAGGCCTTTATCGCCGAAATGCCCATCGCGATAGCTCACTAAAAAGGCCTTGTGCTTCTTTTCTTCGCCCGCCATAAATTCCAGCGTAACTTTAACGCTTGCATCAGTAACCTTAGAAAGGATGTCCATATAAAAATCATACGCTTCCTCTTCCCGCTTTATGGCGATCTCAAGAATATCGCCAATCCTTTTTTCCATTACTCTACCTCCTCGTTTCAACATTTCAATCATTGGAGTGCATTTTAGCATCACTGCTGTTACTCGTAAGAAGCATAATATAGATCTGAATGACATGACGTCAACCAAATAGCATATCGGGCTTTTATCCACTTTCAGTCGATAGAGCACCAATAACCGCGGATTCATTTTTGGCTCGACAAGCCAAACTTGACAGATTATCGTAAAGCGATTAACAATTTTTTTTGACATAAATCAATGCGCCCTATTCTTGGATGCGCTAAGAATTATCTGATGCCGCCAAAATTATATTGGATATCATTGCCGATAAATCAGGGGTACTTTACCCGGTCAATCTCCTCTTTTCATTGGCTCTACCAACCGGAATATTGGAATCATGGAATATTGGAATCATGGGTAAAAATTCGGAATACGTCTATATGAAATTAGACTGAAATCCTTCGAGCCCAAGATTCCATCATTCCACAATTTCATTATTCCATTTTAGATTGAAAGGAGTCAGCCAGTTGGACAACATCGTCTTAACCATCGATAATAAAAAGATTAGCTGTCCCCCCGGAACATCGATCCTGCAGGCTGCGATCCAAAATGGCATTAAAATACCGCACCTCTGTTATCATCCGGACCTGAAACCCTTTGGGGCCTGCCGGCTTTGCCTGGTGGAAGATGAACAGAGCGGCCGGCTGATGGCCTCATGTGTCACGCCGGTTGCAGCGGATATCACCCTTCTGACCGACACACCGCGCATTCTGAGCCATCGCCGCAATATCGTCCGTTTGATGATCGCCGAACATCCGGAATCCTGCATTGTTTGCAGCAAAGGCAATCGCTGCCAGCTACGCCGGGTCGCGGCCCAAATGGGCGTAGGCGAAACGGATCTGTATCCAATGCCCAACTACAAGCCCCTGGAGCAGGCCAATCCGTTTATTATTCGAGATCTAAGCAAATGCATCCTATGCGGAAAATGCAT
>JASFIV010000159.1:0-10699 GCA_050122475.1 Desulfobacterales bacterium
GCGGCGATGAAATGGTGGTACGCTTCCGGTTGCCGTCCGGACTCGAGATTTTTGGTCTACCGACAAAGAATTTTTACGGCGGCCACTGGGATCTGGGGCCGACCTGGAATTATGCTGTTATGGCTGAAAAACCGTTCCTGGTCGATGCCGGCAAGTTCGGTCAGGGCCATCGGTTGCTGGCCATGATGGAAACAGCGGGTATATCGGATACCGATCTTGATTTTGTTTTAATCAGCCACAGCCATGAAGACCATGATGGCGGACTGGCCGAGCTGATCGAGGCAACCCGACTCTCGGTCAAAGCCCACGCCATTTATGATCATCTGATTCGGCAATATCCGTCGCAGTCACCAGAAGCAAAAAAAGAAAACTTTCCGGCCAAATGCTGGCATTGTTTTATGCCGGAGTCTTTTTATGCCAAAAACTGTCTCGCGTATCACCGGGTGCTGCAGGGTTTAACAGTAGATGTGATCGCTGACGGTCAAACCCAACTAGGGCCCGATATCTGCACTTATCACCTGCCGGGTCACAGCCCGGATTGCCTGGCGCTCAGGCTGGGTGAGGACGCCATCATCGTGGGCGACATTATTTTACCCGACATTTCTCCCTGGCCGACCCGCAAAGGCATGTTTGATGAAGTGGCTCATGTTATCAGACCGGCCTATACAGATGCGGCCGCCATTTTTGGCTTGAGCCGCTACATCCGATCCCTTAACACGCTCATCCGGATCGCTAGAGACCATCCGGAGCTGGTGGTGCTTCCAGCCCATCGCTTATACTACAATGACCATTGGAACCCGATCGACCTGGCCGGCAGAGCCAGACAGCTGCTGGCGCACCACATGGAGCGCTGTGGGGCCATCGTCGAAATTCTAAACGGTAAGCCCAAATCTGCCGAGGAGATAGCCGCCGAACATTTTGAGGATCGCTTATTGGAGGGTTACGGCATTTTGATGGCCACCAACGAAATTGTCAGCCACTGTGAATTGCTGATCGAAAGCGGGGATGTCCTCACCGCGAACGGCGACCGATTTGCCGCCAGCGGCAGCACCCAATTTGAAGCCCATATTCAAAATTTAACACCTGATAGTACGTTGTTATGAGACAAAGCGAAGATTTAGCAGCGTGGATAACGCAGGCCATTACGGATTTCATTGACGCGTCACCGCATAACACGCTCCAAAACAGAACCAATGAAAAAGCCTTTGATACGCCACTGGTGGGTTTCTCAAGCGGTGATGATCCCATTTACGAAACCTACAAAACGGTTGTCGGCCCCTTCCACTGGACCCCGCTGGAAATATTCAACAGAACATTTCAGGGGCTATCCGTGAAATCTGCGGATCTGACGGTTATCAGCTGGATTCTTCCCCAGACACGGGCGACAAAAGCCGACAATCGCAAAGAATCGGTCTATCCTGCGGAACGCTGGGCCCGGGCCCGTATTTACGGGGAAGAAGTGAACGTAAAACTACGCCAGCAAGTGACGGCGGTTCTGCAAGAGAGCGGCTATGCGGCCCTCGCACCGATGCTCTCGGACCATTGGGAAAAGAAAAAATCAGACACCTATGTGTTTTCTTCTACCTGGTCTGAACGGCATGCCGCTTATGCTGGCGGGCTGGGAACGTTCGGCCTCTGTGATGGGCTGATTACGCCGCGAGGCAAGGCCATGCGTACCGGATCGGTCATCGCTCGGATTAAAATCCCGCCGACCAGGCGCCCTTACAGCGATCATCATGCCTTTTGCCTGTTTTATTCAAAGGGAATCTGCGGAAAGTGTATCTCGCGTTGTCCGGTTGAAGCCCTCAGTGAGGCCGGCCACGACAAGATCAAATGCCGTGAACACCTCAGGCCGGTTACCGAAGATTATGTCAAAAAGGTTTACGGCTTTGACGGATACGGTTGCGGGTTGTGCCAGACCAAAGTCCCTTGTGAATCCAAAATCCCAACTCGGCAGGATGTTGAATAAGCCTTGGAAGGATTCATTATGCCCCAGATATCAAACAGAAACACATCAGATTTATTGACGATCGGGCTGGCTCAGATTGCGCCGGTATGGCTGGATCGCCAGCAGACACTTACAAAAATCGATGAATATATCGACCGAGCCGCGCAAGAAAAGTGTAAACTGGTGGCTTTTGGCGAAGCCCTGTTGCCCGGTTATCCCTTCTGGCTTGAGCTGACCGACGGTGCGCGTTTCAACTCGGCGCTTCAAAAAGAAATCCATGCGCATTATATGGCTCAGGCGGTCCAAATCGAGTCCGGTCATTTAGATCCGCTTTGCGAAACTGCTGCCAAGCACAATATTGCAGTGATCTTGGGCTGCATCGAGCGCGCCGGTGACCGTGGTGGTCACAGTCTGTATTGTTCTTTGGTGTATGTGAATCAGAAGGGCAACATCGAGTCCGTCCATCGTAAACTCATGCCAACCCATGAAGAACGATTGACCTGGGCCACCGGCGACGGGCATGGACTGCGAGTGCACAAATTAGGAGCCTTTACGGTTGGTGGTTTAAATTGCTGGGAAAACTGGATGCCATTGGTTCGCACGGCGCTTTATGCTCAGGGTGAAAATTTACACGTGGCGATCTGGCCCGGCAACCTTCGAAATACTTACGATATTACGCGCTTTATCGCCAAGGAATCCCGTTCGTATGTGATCTCGGTTTCCGGATTGATGCGTAAAAAGGATTTCCCGGCAGATACACCGCATTATGAAAGGATTACAGATGATTGCCCGGACACGCTGGCCAATGGGGGAACCTGCCTGGCAGGTCCTGACGGTGAACTGATCATTGAACCAGTGGTTGACCAGGAAGTGCTACTCACCGAAACGATTGATTACCAGCGGGTGTGCGAAGAAAGACAGAATTTTGATCCCAGCGGCCATTATGCCAGGCCGGATATCACTCAATTAACGGTCAACCGCCAGCGTCAGAGTACGCTTGTGATTAAGGAGTGATTGCGCCTCACCGCGAAAAAGGAGACAATCATGGAAATGAAAAAAATACTGGCCGGATGGAACAAAATCTGTCCCGGCTGTAACATCGGACGCAAATATCCAAACTCATTTATCGGCAAAAAAGTCAGAGAACACTGGGAGAAAGGCTGCACAGCTCATAACGCCTATGTCGAGGTGTACGGCAGCGACGAGCCTTGCCCGAAGGCTATCCGTGAAAAATCCAAAGATAAGTGATTTCGTTGGCGGATTATTTGAGTGGAATGGTTGCTATATAGCCCTCTTCTCGCAGCTTGCAAAATCAGGCCGATTCGTGTAGTCATAGCATAATATCGGAAAACACGAATCGACTTTTGCGGGGATCCTCTGACGCAATATGGATAACGGCATTTTTGGGGGTTTCTAACAGGATACGTTGATGCACCGCTAATATTTCCCGCACCTCGACCGTAGCGCTTGCTTATTTCCCTTTTGAACTCGATTTCATTTCTCATCTGGAACCCCTTAGATTTTCAGTTATTTTAAACCCGTTCGGATCAGGGTGCACTTAATATGAAGTTAACCAGACGAGATTTCATCAAACGAACGCTCATCTGGGGCGGCTCGTTGGTTTTCTCACCCTACCCTGTTTTTGCCTCAGGACAGACCCAACTGGAGGGGTATCCGGGTTATGCCAAGCTGGAAAGAGACGGTAAACTGGCTGAGAGAGTCGAGGAAGCCTACGCATTTTTTGAGGAATGCCGGCTCTGTCCGCGGGAATGCGGCGTCAATCGGCTGGACGGGGAGAAAGGATTTTGTAAAGCGCCGCTGAAGGTAATGGTTTACACCGCCCAGCCCCATTTCGGCGAGGAGCTATCCTTGGTCGGTCGACATGGCTCCGGTACGATTTTTTTCTCCAATTGTAACCTGCGCTGTGTCTTCTGTCAAAACTGGCCGATTTCCATAAGGGGCGAAGGCCGGGCCATCGAAGATGAAGGCCTGGCACAATTGATGATGTTCTTACAGGAAATTGGCTGCCATAATATCAACCTGGTGACCCCCACCCACGTGATGCCCAATATTCTGAAGGCCACGCGACTGGCATTTAAAAAAGGCCTTCGTATACCGCTGGTGTATAATACCAGCGGCTATGAGCGGACCGAGATCATCAAGATTTTAGACGGCATTGTCGATATTTACCTGCCGGATATCAAATACATGGAGCCGGATATGGCCGCCAAATACTCATCGGGTGCCCGGGATTACCCGCAAATGGCGACGTCGGCCGTGTTCGAAATGAACCGGCAGGTGGGTGTCCATCGGGTTGACAAGCATGGTATTGCCCAAAGCGGATTGATGATCCGACACCTGGTTATGCCCAATCGCGTCGCAGGCACCAAAAAATTTGCCGAATGGGTGGCTGAAAACCTTCCCCGGCACACCTACGTGAACATCATGTCGCAGTACCATGTGGATTACAAAGCCTATGAGTATCCCGACATTGCGCGTGGAATTTCCGTGCAGGAATTTTTGGAGGCAATGGAGTGGGCCGAAACATACGGATTGACCGGTCTGGATCCCAGATCGGTGAGGGTTAGGGAGCTCTACAAAAAATCCAATTAGAAGCTATCTCAATAATGCATCCGACATGCAATGGTTGAGCCCGTTACCCGTTGGCCCGTTCGCCGGTAAAAAATAAAATGATGATTTTTCCTTTTTCGGGCTCAACGGGCTAAACAGGCACAACTGGCCAACCGGAAAGCGTGATCTACTATTTTTGAGATAGCTTCAAGTTAATTTCCAAATGGACACGAATTAGAACTGGGCATATCGTTTCCTGAAAATTGAAGGGAATATCTTCAAGGCAACATTAAAAATAGTTCTATGTGGAGGCGTTTTGTGAAAGAGCCGCTAACGCGCCGAAATTTTCTTGAACGATGTGGACGCGGTCTTGCTATTTGCGCAAGTTCTGCCGTTTTTCCGATATTAAGCACACCGCGTCCCGCTCGCGCTGCTGCGATAGAGAAAGGACTGATCGGGCGCAAACTTTCTCCATATTTTGCACCACTGGAAGATCAAATAATCCGCTGTACATTGTGCCCGCATGGATGCGAGGTCGGTCCAGGAGAACGAGGGCTTTGCGAGGTGCGCGAAAACACCGACGGACAATATTACTCCCTGGTGTATGCCAATCCCTGCGCGGTTCATATTGACCCGATCGAAAAGAAGCCCTTCTATCATGTGCTTCCAACAAGCCGCGCCTTTTCAATTGCCACGGCCGGTTGTAATTTCGACTGCAAATTTTGTCAAAACTGGGAAATTTCTCAGGTGCGACCGGATGATACTTATAATTACAGACTTTCGCCGGATCAGGTCATATCGAGCGCGCTTGAATATAAAAGTCAAGTGATTGCCTCAACATATGTGGAGCCGGTTATTTTCATCGAGTACATGCTGGAGATCGGTCGCCTCGCCAGATCCCGACCGCTTTTAAAAGTCATGCATTCCAATGGATTCATCAACGAACAACCGCTTGAAGATCTGTGTGATGTTCTGGATGCCGCCTGTATTGATTTAAAAGGATTTACGGAGGATTTTTATCAAACCATGGCTGCAGGCAGTCTTGCGCCGGTGCTAAATACGTTACGATTTCTAAAAGCTCAAAGCGTGCACACCGAGATTGTCAACCTGATGGTTCCTGGAAGAAACGATGATCCCAAGCAGGTTCGTGCCATGTGCCAGTGGATTTATAAAGAACTGGGGCCGGACACGCCGCTGCATTTTAGCCGCTTTTATCCGCGCTACAAGCTCAAAAGTATTCCGCCAACACCCGTATCAACCCTTGAAAAGGCCAGGCAGATTGCCATGCATGAAGGGCTCCATTTTGTGTACGTGGGCAATGTACCTGAGCACGCGGGGGGACACACTTATTGCCCTCACTGCCAAAAAATGCTGATCCGGCGCATCGGCTATCGTGTAAAAGTGCAGGATTTAAATGACGGCAAGTGTCAGACGTGCGGTCGCGCCATTGCCGGCATCTGGCAATCTCCTAAATCTTGAGGCAAAGAGTCAATATCCCCAGCATACCTAATTTCGATTTTGCTGGCCGGAGATACATTTTTACTGGAGGCGATATCATAACCTGAATACCCAGCGGCCCCATATTCGGGATTCACGTTACACCGTTAAAAGGCCCAAGGCTTCATACCCGTAATCCCCACTATGGGGCCGCTGTCAACGGACGCGCGGACGGGTAAACAAGATATCGCCTCCCGCAAAAACGCATCTCCGCCATCTGCCGAACCTCACAAAGCCACTTTAAAGACCTTTAAGGCAAATTCTGCGGACTTTTTTAAAAGCGCTTGGTGCTGTGGAGCGCTATAGGAATTTTAAAATGGTTTCTAATTTTCATTGCTTATATTTTGCACGCGTCGGAGGTTTTTATATTCGCATTAATTTTCATGCAAAATCAAAATTCAGGGCTGGCGCAGAAGCGTCAACAAACAGATGACGGAAATGGCGCTGAGGGAAATCAGGGTATTCATAATACCGTATATCGGGATGATGAATAAAGTGGCCATCAAAACACCGGCGGCAGCGCCGGCCAGATCCAGCGCGTAGAATCCACCACCGATTTTCTCGAGAGTAGCACCAGTGCCTACCATAACCTTAACAGCCAGGGCAAAGTGTATGCCCCCCAGAATACCGGTGATCAAGCTGAGACCTGAAATTAGCCAGCCCAGTGCTGCCAGCGACAAAAAATTGCGGATCTCTCCCTGGAGCAACGGCAAAATGAGCATCAGCCCCAGAGGCAGCCCACAAACCAGCGCCTGGACACCAATAAAATGTTTCCGCACCGCAACGGCTTTTGACGGTGAGGAATTTTGCCGGGAGATCCAACCGGCACCAACAGCCAATCCTGTCATGAAAAATGCGATAATCAAGGCCAGCTGACGATAGACAAAGCCGGCTACAATTTGAAAGCTGAGCAAAAATACCACCTGAAGCACCATTTCGATAGCGCCCGATACAAAGATACTTCCGGCAACCGCAGTTCTGAATTTGCAGCGCCCTGACCAGAAAAGCAGAACAGTGATGACCCCGGCGACGACCAGAGCGATCCACAGCCATTGAAGCTTCAGGTCCGCCAGGAAATTGAGAAGCTTTTGCAATCCGGGGTGCCACTGGATTCCCCAAAGCATCAGATTATGGTAATAACAAATCGGAAAAAAATCTCGGTTGACGCCAACCCCAGCGCTGCCCTCTAGTATAGATTTCAGATAATCCAGGCGAAAGGGGCTGAGTGCATCCTGAAGCGTATCTTCCCGGATGTAGCCGAGTTGAAGATTGCGTTCAGTGAGACGATCCGCCAGGGCCGCGGGATCTGACAAAAGTACACCGGAACGATCGGTGGCAAAAAATCGGTTCTGATCGCCCGGATAGATGAGCGTTTGGGGGAAAACCTGAACAAGGGTTTTTCTTATTGAACCCAAAAAACGGGCCTGAGTGGGCCCCAGCATGCTTTCACCCCCCGAAACCGCAAAGGAAAAAATCCCGCCCGGCGCAAGCTGTTGCTTCACATGGGTAAAAAATTCAAAGGTGTAAAATCGGTTCATCTGGGCAGTGATCGGATCTCCCGTATTCATCAAAATCACATCATAGTGTTCATCAGAGCGATGCAAGAAAGACCGAGGGTTCTGGTGAAACAGACGAACACGGGGATGTTGAAGCGATGCAGCTGTTGCAGATGATAGATGCGGTTTGAGCAAACGAATGAAATCCGGATCCGTTTCTACGTAATCGACACGCTGGATGCCCGGCTGTTTAAAAAGCTCTTCCAGAAGACCGGCAATGCCACCGCCCAGCAAGAGGACGGTTTTCGGATTCGGATGTTGCAAAAGAGCCAGGTGAACCCCCTGTTCGGCGCTGAGCTGATCCGGTTCCGAAAAAAACCACAGGCCGCTGGTAAAAACCGATAACTGGTCCTCTTTTTTCAACACGGCAATGTTGTGAAAGGCCGTGTCATACACGGCTGAAAGATACGGCCCCCATTGCCAGCGCCGGCTCAAATGATCCAAACGCGACCCGCCCACTGCTACCGCCATGACCAGCAAAGACGCCGCTATCCAGATAAAGTGACTCAAATGCACGTTCGACGGCGGCCGCCAGGATCGCAAGAGCCACCCGGAAATGATGAGGCCCATCCCGGACGTGATCCATATGGTTGTAAAAACCGATCCATAAGGCAAAAACACAAAAAAAACAATCAGACCGCCGGCGGCCGCGCCCAGGGCCTCTCCCATGTAAATCCTGAGGGATTGATTCTCACCATTTTTTCGATGAATGGCCCAGCAGATTCCAAAAAGGGCACCGGATACCGGACAGATGATACCGGTCACGGCCACGGAGATAAGCAGCATCTTCCCAATGGAAGGCAATTCCCCGGCCGGAAGCGCCCAGATAATAGGGGTGGCACGAATAAAGAGCACCGACAGAGGCAGCAGGGCCGCCAAACAAGCGAGCATTAGCCAGAGCAAGCTGGTGTGTGCTGAAATCTTCGACGCCCATTTTGCGGCCAGTCCGCTTCCAAGTCCACTCCAGAGGAGCCAGCCGGCAAAAATCAATCCCGCTGACAATTCATTGCCGTAAAACAGAACCAGAAGCTCTCTTAATATGATAATTTGAGCAACGGTCGCGACAAATCCGGTGGTTGTGATGGTCAGAACCGGCGATGATATGGCTGATGTCAGGCGCATGGTCCCAGACTCGTGAACGGGCCTTTAACTCAGAAAACAGGCGTCAAGCCCAGCTTTTTACAACGGCGTCAGTTTAACATTTTTTTTAAAAAATTAAAGGATTGACTGACACTCATACCAAATTTAATCCCATGGTAGGATCTCTAAAATTGAACAACTGTAAAATATTTTGATTTCAATACGAAATCTAAATTTCATCCCTATCATAATATCTGCAAATTGCATAAGGCTGTTGCAATTAAATTTTCTCAGTATTATGATAATTTAACTTCGAAGTTATCTGACTGATTCGGTGACTCTAATCCAAGAAATGCTCTGTATGTTGCGCCTCGCTTCCCTTCTGCAAAGGTACTGTTGAACTTCAGTCGGAATAAAATAGCGTATATTAACTTTTAGAAAGCATTGATCACAAATATATGACGTAGCCCTTTTGGGTTGCGAATGTACTTGCCTGTCGCTTGCAGACTGCGAGCTTAATATCTTAGAAATATAAAACCCTTTGTTCAATGGATATGCAGAATAAGGAGGGTAAAATGAGAAACCTGAGGCTTAATTATGACACGTTGATCAAAATCTCCAGATCCCTGTCTAAATCAAGGGATCCGGAAGAAATCATCCGAATGACAGTGGAAAGCATTCAATCATCGCTGGATATTAAAGGATGTGCCCTGTTTCTGATTAATCGGCGTTCAAAAGAATTGGAAGTAGCAGCTTCAAAAGGATTGAGTTCGGAGTATTTAAGCAAGGGACCGGTAAGTGCTTTGCACTCAATTGCCGATTCCCTTAAAGACGGCCCAATAGCAGTTTATGATGTTAGCGATGATCCTCGAATCCAGTATCCCGATGCGGCCAAAAAAGAGGGAATTGCCTCCATTCTTTCAGTACCCATAATGGTGGGCGATGAAGCCATTGGCGCCATCCGCGCCTACACCTCTGAGAAATGGGAATTCACCTTGGATGATGTTAATTTCGTACAAGCATTGGCACAGATCGCAGGTATTCTCATTGAAATGACTAGGCTGTACCAGGGTCAGAACGATCACATCGAAGCTTTGACCACTATGTGTGAGTCTCCCGAGTTGTAAATTGTAAATTTTAAAAAGATTCCCATCTATTTTCATGCAAAATTCAGGCTATAGTCTGATTTTGACTGATCTCGCGTGCGCTCCCAACCCCTCAATTTCCGCCAGGCGCATGATATCGGCGGCCTCGCGTCGAAATGCCTTTTGGGTATACTGAATCACACTGGTTTTTTTGATAAAATGATCCACCGACAGAGCAGATGCAAACCGGGCGGTACCGGCGGTGGGCAGCACGTGATTGGGCCCGGCCATATAATCGCCCACAGGCTCGGGGGTATAGTCCCCCACAAATACGGCGCCTGCATGGCGGATTTTACCCAACACCTCAAGCGGATCCCGTATGTGCAGCTCGAGGTGCTCCGGGGCGATGCGGTTGGCCATTTCGATGGCATCGCTCATTTTCTTGACTACAAAAATCGCGCCGAACTTTTGCAGCGATTCTTTGGCGATGTCAACACGCGCCAGGTGTTTGAGCTGCTCTTTGCTTTCTTTAACGACATCTTGGGCCAATCTTTGAGAATCGGTGATCAATACAGCCGAGGACAAAACATCGTGCTCTGCCTGGGACAGCAAATCAGCGGCAATAAAATTCGGTCTGGCGCCGTCATCGGCAATGACCAGAATCTCACTGGGGCCGGCAATCGAATCGATCCCCACGGTCCCCACTAAAATTTTCTTGGCCAGGGTAACATAGATGTTGCCCGGGCCGACAATGACATCGACTTTGGGAATCGTTTCGGTACCGTAGGCTAAAGCGGCAATCGCCCAGGCACTGCCCGCCTTGTAAACTGCGTCTACACCCGCCTTTTTGGCCGCCACCAGCAGATGGGGGCTGACACCCCCGGCTTTAGTCGGCGGTGTCACCATCACTATTTGTTTAACCCCGGCAACCTTGGCCGGTATCACGCCCATCAGCACCGAAG
>JASFIV010000160.1:0-10695 GCA_050122475.1 Desulfobacterales bacterium
TTACAATGATCTTCAAAGCCAGGTCGGCGGGCATGCTGAAATGTTCAAGGGTCTCAAACTGCTGTTAAACCTACAGTAAACTCGATTCAGGGGTTGTTTTTTCTTGCTAATAAAATTATTGCAATTAAGTTGCTTACTGTCGTTCAGTGTAAAAGCAAAAAAATATAGTGTCGGTAGGCATTTCTATGATCGGCTGTGTACTAACAATAACTAATAACAGAAGCAGAATTAAATACAATACTTAATTTTTACGGTTATAATACGGTGTATATGCCCGCATAATTACAAGCGCAATTAAATTAATATTAGGTTTATGCCGGTTATTATTTTCTTTTTATCTTATAAACAGCAATTAGCGGTATGTCGATCTTGTGGGTAAAACAACTTTTCGACTGCAGTGGAAGCAGAGTCACAGTAGCGTCGCTTCAAACATTACAAGAAAAAACGGTTCGAGCTCTGATTTCAGGACATCACCTCCAGGGCATTTTCAACAGTCTCATGAATATCGGCAAACTTGGTGATTCCCACCATGCTAAAGATTTTTCTAAAATGATCTGAGACGCCGGTGATCGCAATGTTCTGGTTGTTGCGCTTGCTTTGCGCCAGTATTTGAATCAAGACGGCAATTCCGCCGCTGTTGATGTAGGCTTCTTTTTCGATTTTTATAAGGATATTGGCAGCGCCCTGTTCGTTTGCGTTTTGGTAGGCTTTTCTCAGGACTGGCTCCGAAAAGGATGTCAGATCCCCGTGAATGTCAAACAGGGTGACAGCGCCGTGCTGCTCCAAATTTATTGCGTTGCTCTGCTGCTCCATGCAACTCACCTAAGGGATCATTCTAAATCCATCTTGATGACCATCTTGACCACATGGCCACCGTTGGTTTCTTTGTTAAATTCAACTTGATCGGCGAGCTGTTCGATTAAAAACAAACCAAAGCCCACCGGTGAATCTAAATCCTCGATGATCTTTTCGATGTCGGGCTTGGGCGGAAAATGCGTGATACCGTCGCCTTCGTCGGCCACCGTGACATTAATAGTATTGTCCTGGTAATTCAACGAAACCGTGACCCGGGCATCCGGACGCCCCTTGTTGCCGTGCATCATAGCATTGATCGCCGCCTCAGATACCATCGTTTTGAGGTCTTCGATGCGTTCGGGCGGCAAACCCACCATCTGGGCAAAGGAGGCCGAACAGGCCATCGCTACCCGCTCATAGCCAAGCTGGTTTGCCAGGTTGACTTCAATAGTGCTTCTACTCAAATCCCTAACCATTTCCTTTTTTAAAATTTCTTTTCTCTCCGGCCAAGCAACCGGATCACTCTGACGATAGGCATCATAATAAATAAGTGCATCACGCCTGTCAATACAATTATTGCCGTAACCGTGTTCTTTTATGGCGCCAAGCTGTTGTTCTCACTATTTATATCGAAATGTAGCTACACAGCTCAAAGCTCAAGGTTCAAGGTGCAAGTTAATAGGGGACGTTCTTTACTTATTACCTGAATTTTGCACGAGTTGGAGGCTTTCATAAGCAAGGCACTTCGGGGCGAAGCAATAGTAATCTCTGCTTCGCCCTGAATAACGCAGCAGATGGAAGCCTCCGGCTCGCCCTGCGGGTGAAAATTAATGCGATAAAAGGATCTCATCCATTATACCAAACAGGTCTTTAGTTGTACTTCTATGATTTGCTTGACGTGCTGCCATTTAGTGGTTGTAAAAAAACATTATGGATTTAAAGGTTTTTTCTACAACCACTTATGCCGCAATTCCGTCATTAAAGAAAGCATTTGGTAAAGCGGTGAAAAGGCATTCTAAACTTCGCATTAATTTTCATGCAAGATTCAGGTATTAACTTATTTAAAATAAGGCCCAAGGAATAAGGCTCAAGTTACAAAGCACACAACGAAGCTGTTGGGCATTAGATGCATTTTTGAGATAAGTTTAGTCCTTGAGGGCAAAGATCTCCACTTCTTCCGTCAGATTCTTAAGGGCAAAAGCGCCCAGCGGCTCGAAGGCAAACTGGTCTTCGACGCGCTCAAGCGTTGATCGGGAAGCCAGTATCTGACCGCCGGTGGCCTTGCCGCAGATTCGGGCGGCAATGTTGGTGGTGTTGCCGTGAGAAGTGTAGGCCCAGCGCGAACCGGTGTAGCTTTCGAATTTGGCAGCACCGACGAAGGCCTGCCCCGAGCAAATGCCGATGTTGGTCACCAGCTGCAATGCGTCGCGACTGCAATCGTCGTTTATTTGACAGGCCTTTTCTCTGATCGTCTGGGCGGCTCTGACGGCCTCTAAAGCGTGGATGGTACTGTCCTCGGTCAGGAAAAGAACCATCAGACCATCGCCGGCGGTTTCGACCACATCGCCGTTATTTTCATAAATCGCATCCATAAAGACCGAAAAATATTTTTCGATCATGGCGTTGACTTTAGTAGCACCCACATCCTCGGTGATTTTGGTGTAGCCCTCGATATCGAGAAACAAAACGGTGACATCCCGCTCTTTGGCTTCCAGGACATCCGAGGCCGGCGACTTTTCAATCAGGCGGGTAACCGTGTTGGGCACAAATTTACTCAGATCGGCCTTAATGCTTTCTAAAATTTCAACCTTGCGCATGGCGGCCCTGAGCTCTTTGAGCGCTTTTTCGAGCTCTGTGTTTTTGGCTTCCAGATTGCGATTGAGTTTTTTAATCTCTTCAAACGAACGTGCATTTTTGAGCGCTACGATCAGGTTGTTGACCAGGGTGTCGAGCAATTCCACGTCGTTTTCATTATAAGGCTCACCGATCAGCTTGGCGCCCAGGCCGACAATCCCCGGGCAATTGTCTGCGATGGTAAAGCCCTGGATAAAATCCAGTGAGGGTGGTAAAAAATCCTGCAGCACAAGCTGGGCTTCATTTTCAGGTGACGCCCTAAAAGCTTGTTCTTGCATCTGCTTTTGGATACCGTTTTTCAAATCGGCCACCTGGTTTTCTTCCAGGCCGACCTGCACGAAATGCCGTATGACTCTGGAGGGTGAATTCACCGTCAGGATAAATCCCTTGGTAACCCCGAAATTGCCCATGGCCATCAGCAAGAAATTTCGCAGAATCGCCTCAGATTCCACGCTGCTGAAAATATCCTTGCTGACGTCATACAGGGTTTTAAGATAGAAAACGCGCCGGTCCAACTCGTTTTGCACGTCCTCCGACTGCTTTAATGCCGACCGCAGCTTTTTCAGTTCTTCCTGATGATCGATTTTGTTCATAAAGGTTAATATGATGCCGAGCGCACGAGGTTTAGAAAGTGAATTTTTAATTCCTGCCGGGTTTCCTTCAGGCGTTCCATCAATTTCTGAGCCAGATTGTTCATCATGATGCAGACCAGGCCGGGGTTATCCTGCTTGAGTGCTTCTAGATCCGCGCGCTTGAAAACAAGCAAATGGCTATCCTTGGCTGCACGGGCTGAAAGGCTGTAACGAAAGGGGGGCACCAGGGAGCCGATGCCGATGCAGCCGTTTTGGGTTCGGACCATGGCGATGGGGATTTCAATGGTCTCGTCCACAACGGTCAGAAGCTCCACGGCGCCTTCTTTGATAAGGTAAAAATGTTCGGCTTCCTGTCCTTCTTGAAACAGCCACTGCCCTTTTTGAATTTTTTTGTTCCGGGAAATGGATAGAACCCGTTCAAGCTGGGATTCTGAAAGACGGGCAAACAGGTAACATGAAGAAAGCGGCATGATGATTCTCCCAAGTTAGTGTCCGACAGGTCTGGAGAGGGCCGGCTGCCCCTGGCGACCAAAAATCGAAAACATCTACGAAGTTTTCTATATATTGCGGGAGTCGCCGAAATGATGTGAGCCGCCCAGGATGTCAGGACATCTGCTGTAGCGCATCTTCCAGAGAGTCGTAAATCTTGGCAAATTTGGTCATTCCGACCATATTGAATATCTTTTTGAAATGGTCGGAAATCCCTGTGATACCGATCAGCTGTTCGTTTTTCTGGGTCTGTGCCAGCACCTGGATCAGAACGGCTATGCCGCCGCTGTTGATATAGGCATTGCTGTCAAACTTTAGCAGGATTTTTTGAGCTCCCCGGTCGCTTGCGTTCCGGTAAGCCTCGTTAAGGAAGGGTTCAGAAAAGGCGGTAACATCGCCCTGGATGTCCATAATGGTAACTGCGTTTTGAGTTTCGAGCTTTATTTCGTTTACTTCCTGCATCTTCCGACCTTGATTAGAGATTGATGGTCATTCGAACCATGCTTGTGCCATCGGCGGTTTTGTCGATTTCAACTTGATCGGCGAGCTGCCTGATTAAAAACGTGCCGAATCCGACTGGCGGATCCTGCTCATTAACGATGCGATCGATATCCGGATCGGGAAGAAAAGTGCTGAATCCTTCTCCCTGGTCCATCACGGTAACCTGGATGCTGTTATCCTTTGACATCAATGACACGGTTACCCTGGCATCCGGACGCTCTTTATTACCGTGCTGCATGGCATTGATGGCCGCCTCAGCAACGATCGTTTTTAAATCTTCTATTCGCTCGGGCTTCATGCCAAGCATCTTGGCAAAGGTCTCTGCAGAGGCCATGGCAATGCGTTCGTAGCCTATTTTATTGGGTAGCGTAATGTTGATGCTTTGGTTTTCTGCTGGGGGGGGCATTCTTTTACTTTTCTTTGTCCGAATGCGTGATAAGGTCAAAAATCTTTTTCTCACAGCCACTAAAATTGTGCCATATTAAGAAAGCGCAGATTATCTGTCAATACAAAAAACAACTTTATGGCTTGTCAGCTTGAATATTTTCGAAAAATAACGTATTTGTTAAGTTAAACAAAACCGGTCATTTTTTCATTCATAAGCGGAAACCGATGAATCGGACAGCGAGCGCACAAGACCTATCAAAGCTTTTTCCGGTAGATGCTGCGGAAAATGTGGTAGACGAAGTCCTTGAAATTTTAAGACGCATTTCACCCGACTTTGACTCAGCGCCGGTCTGCAATGCCTTTGAGGCCACCCAGCGCCTCTACCATGGTAATTTTCCGGGTTACAGCGCCTGCAATACCGGATATCATGATTTTCGTCACGCCAGCGAAGCCTTCCTGGCCATGAGTCGCCTGATCCATGGCGCCATACTGCGCAACGAATCCTTTTCCGAAAGCGAAATCACAGCTGCCCTTGTCGCCACTCTCTTGCATGATACCGGCTATATTCAGGAAAAATCCGATACCCAGGGCACCGGCGCTAAATATAAGGCGATTCATGAGCAGCGCAGCATGGATTTTATAAGCCGCCACGGTTTCGAATTGGGCTTGTCCGAGGCACAGATTGACGCCGGCCGTCTGATTATTCTATGCACCGATATGGATGCGGATATCTCAGCCATCGACTTTCCTTCGCCACAGATTGAAATGCTGGGGAAACTGCTGGGCACAGGTGATCTCATGTCGCAACTGGCCGAACGCACATACCTGGAAAAACTGCTGTATCTGTACTATGAGTGCAAAGAAGCCGGGGTTGATGAATACAAAAGCGAGCTGGACATCCTGTACAAAGCAATTGCTTTTTACGACTTTTTCGAAGAGCGCCTGAGAACGAACCTGGGTGGTGTCGATCGATTCATGCGGCCGCATTTTGCTTCCCGCTGGGGCATTGACCGGGATCTGTACCATGAGGCCATTCAAAGACAGCGGGATTACCTGACAAAGGTTCTCAAGATACCGGACGCAGATCCGCGCGATTATCTCAGAAGGGGCGGCATTATCAAAAACATCCGCGATACCTACCACCAGAACAAATCCAAAAATCCCTAATCTCAATCCAAGACATTTTTATTTAAGGGGACGTTCTTTACTTATTAACTTATTAATATTTAAGCATGCAATAAGTTAATAAGTAAAGAACGTCCCCTAAAACAACAGCGGGGAGGTGGTGCCTCCTTGACAACAAACCTGTTTTTTTATAGTAATCGCTCTACGATCCATGTTCTCTCCCTATAACTTAACCGGTTGCTGACGGGTATTTTGGTTTACTTCGCTGATTTGCTAAACCTGCTGTCATAAATTATTTTATCAACTTCGCATTAGTTTTCATGCCGGATTCAGAAATGAATGCGTCCCGTAAAACGCTGTTGTTCTTCCGGGATTTGAAAGCGGGATTTGATGGATCCCTCTAAAGACGCTATGACCGACAACCAGAACTCGACCTCGCCGGAAGCCGCTCAGGCCGAAAACGAGCGGCGTCTTTTTCACCTCAAAACGCTCTACGATGTCAGTCATGAATTGTTGGGCGTTGTCGACATCAAAACCATTTTGAAAAATTTTCTGCTGATGACCCTGGGCAACTTCGGGGTGGTCGAAGGAATCCTTTTAATTCATGACCCCCGCTCCAAAGAAGCCTGTCAGCTGGTGACCATCGGGGTTGAAGCGGATGACACGTCGTCCGTGCAAAAAGGTGCCGTGGACTTTCTGACAAATAAAGGCCCTATCAGCGGCATCCTTTCAAATGAGGAGCGCCAGCGGCTGGCGTTTTTACCGGATGCCGTTGAGTGTGCCGCCTGTTTTTCAGTGGATGATGAGTGTGCCGGTGTCTTGGGACTGGGTTCAAAGATTGTCGGTGATCCTTACAGCGATGAAGACAGGGATCTTCTGGAAACGCTGCTAAACAACCTAATTGTTGCGCTTAAAAACGCCCGATCAACAGAAGCGCTAAAAAATGCTTATGACGAACTGGCCATTTTAAACCGGGCTAAAGACAAACTGATTCACCATCTTTCCCATGAGTTGCAGACGCCAGTCGCGGTGTTGAAGTCATCTGTGGCCTTATTGCAACGCAAACTGGCTTCCGTGCCCCCCGAGCAATGGCAGCGCACCATCGAAAGGGCGCAGCGGCACCTCCAGCGTCTGGCCGATTTGCAGTTCGAGGTTGTCGATATTCTAAAGAATCCGGTGACCGCAAATTACCATATCTTATCCAGGCTTATCAGTCAGTGCACCGATGAACTGGAAGTCCTGATCGCCGAACAGACGGGCGATACAGCGGCACTTGAGCCGGTCCGCCACCGCATCGAAGAATTGTTCGGGCCCAGAGCGGCTGTTGCCGAAGATATTGTCCTGAGCGAATTTGTGCAGGAAAAAATCAACACAATCAAGCCTCAGTTTTCACACCGCCACCTGGATCTGATCATCGATACCGAGCACACGGCGGCGGTGCACATCCCCTCCGACCCCCTTGAAAAGCTGATTACAGGTCTCGTAAAAAACGCAATCGAGTACACCCCGGATGAGGGCAAGATTGAACTGGCGGTCAAAAACAAAGACGGCGCTGTTGTCTTTAGTGTGCATGACCATGGCGTCGGCATTGTTGAAGAACATTACCAGCATATCTTCGAGGGGTTCTTCCCCACCCAGGAGACCAATGACTATTCTTCAAAAAAGCCCTTTGATTTTAATGCCGGCGGCAAAGGCGCGGATCTGCTGCGACTTAAGATCTTCTCCGAGCGCTATGATTTTCATCTGGACGTATCTTCTGCAAGATGCCGCTACATTCCGCTTGCCATGGATGTGTGTCCGGGGCAAATCAGCCGATGTCAATTCTGCAAGACGGTCGAAGACTGCTATCTTTCAGGCGAGACGCGCTTTACGGCGGTATTTCCGACTTCATGATGGCTGTTTTATCACTACCGCTTTTTATGGTTGAGTCTGCATTCGCCTGCGGCGGAATGATGACTCCTGCAGCTACCGAATAGACGGATTTTCAAATAGATAAGCAGGAAGGATGCGCCAGGCAGGCTGCTTGAGCGCCACGCTTCGACACTTTCAGGCGACCGTCATTGGATATTCCGTTGCAGCGTCAGCATGGTAATATCGTCTTCTTGCGGGGCCCTGCCGATGTGAGCAAAAAGCTGGGTGCCGATTCTTTCCAGGAGCTCAAAAGAACTTGATACGGGTTCGGACAGCAAGGCGCTCAAGCGCCTGCGGGTAAACCGCTCACCGCTCTGCGAACGGGCATCAATAACGCCGTCCGTGTAAGCAAATAAAATATCACCGGGTTCCAGCTGGACCTGTTTATATCTGAATGCTACCATGGGTTCCAGACCCACAGCCGGACCGGTTGACAGGAGCTCTTCTTTGACACCGTTTGGGTTGATAACAGACACCGTTTCATGCCCGCCGCTGACATAAATCATTTTGCCGTTTTCGGGATCCAAAACACCAAAGAAAAGCGTTGCAAACATACACATTTCGCTGTGCTCTTGCGCAATGTAATCATTGGTCAGGGCCACCGCGCGTATGGCTTCGATCTGGTCATATTTTCGGGCGGTCGCGGTTCCCACGGCACCGCCAACAGTTTTCGATTCCGTATCGATAAGCGATCGGCTCAATTGCGCCTGACCGGCAAAAATGCGGAGTAAGCTTCGAAACAGCGCCATGAAAAGCGCTGACCCCACGCCTTTATCACAGACGTCACCGACGACGAATCCCAGATATCCGCCCGGCAATGTGAACGCGTCGTAGAAGTCGCCGGCAACGCGACTGGCCGGGAAGAAAAATTCCTCGATGGACCAGTTGGCCAGTTGCGGTAATTGCGCGGGTAAGAAATCATTTTGAATTTGACGGCATTTCTCCAGTTCCTGGTCGAGTGCCAGAGAATAGGTCTCAATCTTTTGGTTGGCTTTGCCCAGGGATTCAAGCGAATCACTGAGGTTGCTAAACAGGTATACATTTTCCAATATCATCGCCATCTGGTTTGCGGTGACATTGATGAGCGCCACGATTTTCTCTGTAAAGTGCATGGGTTTGGAATGCATCAGCGTCAAAACGCCCAGCAGCATGTCATTGCTGATAATCGGCACGGCCAGGGCCGAGCGAGCGATATACGGCTGATCGGGTAAGATCAACCAGCGCTCGTCTTTTTCGGTGTCACCGACCAGCCCCATTTCACGATGACGCATCACCCATCCGGCAAGGCCTTCTTGCAATACGGATTGGATCAGGAGGGAACTGAGCTCAGGCGGGATCTCGCCGCGGGACAAGATGCTGTCGGTCACGCGGCCGTCGCTGTCGATCAGAATAAGACTGCCCAGTTCGGCACCGGTCAGTTCGATTGAGATGCCGATGGTTTCGCGCAGCATGGCTTTGGTGACTTCCGGTTCATCAGGTGACCTTGCCATCGAAATGAACTTTTCAAACAGCCCGGCCTGGGCCTGAAACGCCGCCACCAAATCATCTGCACTGAGTGAGCTGCTGACGTTGCGTTTTGTCTCTTCCTGAGTCATGGAGCACCTCCCCCTGAATATCTTTGGAAAAAGCGAAAATTCCGATAAAAACTCACAGGCAGATCAGAAGAACAGGATGCAGGCAGCAGGTGTTTTTGTTTCTACAGCAGGAAAATGCGCATCAGTTCAGGTTTTGCAGCGGTTTCGGAACCGGCTATCATCGTATATATATCAAGTTCAAGGAAAGGGTCAATTTATTTATTCAGCGCTTTTGTATTCATTTTGCCGCCTGCCATTCATATCAGATGAATCCGCATCTCATCGGCATTGACAACCTCTGATAAGTACCTACTTTTTCAATAAATCAACCTAATTTTTGCATGAAAATTAATGAGAAGTTAAATTTTCGCTTGACGGCTACTAGAGAATTTAACAGCCGTAGCAAACCAGAATTCATATTGTTTATGAAGGATGAACATCTCATTTTATCTCAATAATTTTCACCCTACGGGCAAGCCGGAGGCTTCCATCTGCAGCGTTATTAAGGGCGAGGCATAGTTCACTATAGCCTCGCCCTTAAATGCCTTGCATATGAAAGCCTCCGACTCGTGCAAAATATCAGGGGGAATTTACTGAATTTTGGTATAATTCTTTTCTATAAAAATCCTAATGAATCTTTTCTTACTCAGTCTCGGATGCGCCCGAAATCAGGTGGACAGCGAAATCATGCTGGGTCGCATCAAAAAGGCCGGCTGGACAATCGTTGAAGATCCTGAGGATGCCGACGCCATTGTGGTCAATACCTGCAGTTTCATCGAGGATGCCGCTGATGAAAGTATCGAGATGATTCTCGAGCTGGCCCATTACAAAAATGCAGGTCAGTGTCAACGGCTGGTGGTTGCCGGCTGCCTGCCGGAACGGTATCGCGAGCAAATAGCCGGCCAGATGCCGGAGGTCGACGCCTTTATCGGAACCGGGGCCTTCGACCGCATTGTAGAAGCCATTGAAGGATCAACCTTTTCCGGCGGATGTCTGTTGCCGGATCCCTCGACCATTTCACCCCAGGAAAAGAATGCACCGCGAACCCTGAGCGCCTCGCATATGGCCTATCTAAAAGTAGCCGAGGGCTGCAGCCAGCAATGCACCTATTGCATCATCCCTAGGCTGCGCGGTAAAAAAAGAAGCCGGCCGCCGCAGGAGGTTATTTCCGAGGCCCAGGATTTGCTGTCAGCCGGTGTCAAAGAACTGGTCCTGGTGGCCCAGGACACAACCTCTTACGGCAAAGATCTGAAACCGAAGGCATCTCTCAGTCAGCTGGTCGAGCGTCTGGCCGGCCTGCCGTTACAGGGCGCAGCTGGTCCCGGCGCCTGGGTCCGCGTTCTTTACGGGCATCCGGAAAGCATCGACGAAGCCTTTATCAAAACAGTTGCATCATATCCCAATATATGCTCTTACTTCGACATCCCGATTCAGCACGTCAGCAGCGCTATTCTTAAAAAGATGGG
>JASFIV010000161.1:0-10680 GCA_050122475.1 Desulfobacterales bacterium
CTCAAACAGCCGGAGTAAGTGATCTGGCGACCGACGGGGTGTTTATATTCATCGGATTTGAACCCAACAACAAGCTGGTGCCGGCCGGAACGAAGATGAATGCCGACGGCTATGTGGTCACTGATGAAAAGTGCGAAACCAATGCCCCCGGAATTTATGTCATTGGTGATCTCAGAGAAAAGGCCTACCGCCAAATCGTCATATCGGCATCGGATGGCGCCACAGCCGCTTTGTCGGCCGCGCACTACGTCGAAACGCGCAAATCGGCTGATGCCTGTGAGTTGCCCGAAGCACTCCAAACCAAATAACAGCAGATATGAACAGCTTCATGACCTTCGCGGTAAAGTCTAATTGTAAGCCCGTAATGATATCCTCAAGTGCAGATTAATATGTCCGGTATCATGCGCTTTTTGGCTAAATTTCTGATTCTAACGGTCATGCTGCTGGGATTGCCGCTGCTGGGGATATGGGTGGCGGGTTACCCGATTTCAGATTATTTGGAATTTCCACCCCAGACGCGCTATGTTCGCCATGCGCCTTTTTCCGGATTGGCATTCATCCTTTACAGCCTTCTCATTGCTGTTTGCACGGCGCCGCTTATCATTCATGCCTTTAAACCATCTCCCCAAAATCTAAAAATTACCCGAAAGCCTGCACGCCCATTTCCCATCTGGGGATGGCTCGGCCTGATTCTTGGAATTGTTGCCTGGATCCTGGCCTGGACGCGTTTCAGCTGGTTTGCGGCGCTACAGCCGCACACCTTCACGCCCCTTTGGGCTGCCTTTATTGTGGTGATCAACGCTTGGGGGTATCGGCAAAGCGGGTATTGTATGCTGCTCTGCCGTCCGGTTTTTTTCCTGCAGCTTTTTCCGATCAGTGCGGCCTTCTGGTGGTTTTTTGAATATCTGAACCGTTTTGTTCAAAATTGGTACTATATCGGACCTCAATTTAGTGCAGCGGAATATTTCTGGTACGCAACCCTGCCTTTTGCGACGGTGTTGCCGGCTGTTTTGGGCCTGCGCGACGTCTTAATGTCATCCCGCCGGCTTCAGCAAAGATTTGATTATTTTGTGCCGCTGCAGTTGCGCCATCCGAAACCCATTGCCGCGCTGATTCTTGCACTGTCCGCTGGCGGGCTGGCCGGCATCGGCATATGGCCGAATTTCCTGTTCCCGTTGCTCTGGGTGTCCCCGTTGCTGATCATTCTGTGCCTGCAAACCCTGATGGGCGAGCGGCATCTTTTATCCCATTTGACAGTCGGAAATTGGACGCCGCTGGTGACGGCTGCGCTGGCGGCGCTTATCTGTGGGTTGTTCTGGGAAATGTGGAATGTGTTCAGCCTGGCCAAATGGAAATACAGTATCCCCCTGGTCCACCGTTATGCGGTGTTTGAGATGCCACTGCTCGGGTATGCCGGATATCTGCCTTTTGGTCTGCAATGTGCGGTTGTCGGCAGTTTGCTGGAAGGCCGTGCACCAGCTGCTGCGCCAAAAGCAGTTGGACCATGATACGGATTCAATGGGCTTCAAAACCACCGTTAGCGGATACCGGCCTTGACCTCGATCCTGCAATCTCGATTGCAAACTAGCAAAAGCAAGAAGCGTTCAGAATTAAAGCCCACCACAATAAATCTGGTATTTATTCTTGACATACCGCAATATATTGTATATCGCGGAACAACGTGGTAGAATATACCCGAGTGCCTGATATCACGGCCACTCATACGAGCTACTTGCGATTCCCATGCCTGGACAACAAGAATTAAAAAATTAAAACAGAGCGGTTGTTTCTGTTTGGATCTGTATTACTATCTGAGTCTGCTCAATTCATTCCCGGCGGCGGCCCGGCGCTGATGAGGTCCGAGTTGAAGCAGGTTTTTATGCGGATTTCGAAAAATTGTTGGTCAGGTTTTAAACCCATGCACAAAAGTATCGGATTTATATCAACACGGCTTGCCGGCACGGACGGAGTTTCCCTTGAATCCAGTAAATGGGCGGACGTTCTGCAGCAAAGCGGGCACAAATGCTTTTGGTTTGCCGGCGCTCTGGACCGCAAGCCGGAATATAGCTTTCATGTTCCCGAAGCCCATTTCAAAACCGAACAAAACCAGTGGATCAATCAACAGGTCTTCGGTGTAAAAGGACGCAAACAACCGGTCACCCAGACCATTCATGACCTGCGCTCACACCTGAAATCTAAGCTTCACGAATTTATCAGGCTATTTAAAATCGATGTGCTCATCGCCGAAAATGCGTTGACCATACCGCTGCATGTGCCCTTGGGATTAGCCATTACCGAAACCGTGGCGGAGACCCAGCTGCCGACTATTGCGCATCACCATGATTTTTACTGGGAACGTGTCCGCTTTTCGGTCAATGCTGTCAGTGACTATATTCAAATGGCATTTCCGCCCAAGCTGAATAATATTCGACACATTGTCATTAACTCAGCCGCCCAGGAGCAGTTGGCGTTGCGAACCGGCATTGCCTCAACGATTATTCCCAATGTTTTAGATTTTGAAAATCCACCCAAGGTCAGCAAAAAGCGAACCAACGTTTTTCGCGAATCTATCGGCCTGGAGGCCGATGATCGCATGATTTTGCAGCCGACCCGCATTATCCAGCGTAAAGGAATCGAATTTGCGATTGAGCTGGTCAAGGAGTTAAAGAATACCCAAAATAAACTGGTCATATCCCATGAGGCCGGGGATGAAGGCTTTGAATATGCGGAATGGTTGAAAGAATATGCCTGCGAACATAATGTGGATTTACGCCTGGTCGCCATTCAGGTTTCAGACCCGTGGTCCGCTAACGGAAATAATGGCGCCAAATATTCGCTGTGGGATGTTTACCCTTACGCTGATTTCATTACCTACCCCAGCCTCTACGAGGGATTCGGCAATGCCTTTTTGGAAGCTATTTATTTTAGGAAACCCATACTGATCAATCGCTATTCTACTTTCGTTCGGGATATTGAGCCTCTGGGATTCGATCTGGTGGTGATGGACGGCTTCCTATCCAAACAAACGGTTCAAAATGTAGTGCAGATTCTGGGATCGGCGAAACGCAGAAAAAAAATGGTCAAAAACAATTATGCGATCGCCGCGCGCCATTATTCCTACCAGGTGTTGCGAAATCAGCTTTCAGGTATTTTGCAAAGCTTTTTCGGCGACGACATCGAACATCTCAGAGCCCAACGCCGTCCGGCAAAATCCAAAGGGTATTTGTATATCAATTCTCACCAGGTCATGTACAAACATATCGACAGCCAGCGCTGCCGGCCAAGAGCAAAATAAATGATGATGAACGCCGCGGCAAGGTAATTGCCCCTTCTTATTCCCGAATCAGCATTTACCCCCCCGCATTCGGAAGGGACCCTGGTGGTTGAATCGACTTATTTTATTATTATCTTATACTGTATCTTGCGATCATCACCTGGCTGGCTATACGTCGTAAAAATTCGCATCACCACAGGGACCCATCATGCCGTTTGAGACCGTTCGCGGATTGAAAGGAAAAGTCTATGTGCCCAACCCGCCGGTGGAAGGGACTCGCAAGCATACTTGCAAAGATTGCTATGCGTGCCAGCTATGCAGTGATGATCGCTGCAGGGTCTGCCGCGACGGCCAGAAATCCTGCCCGTGCGATAACTTGGATCAACACTAATCAAACTGCTCTACGCAATCGTTTTTATTTGCGCAGAGGCAGCTTGAATGATAATTTTCACTAATACAGGGAGGAACATAATGAATCGCTTAAGTTGCCATTTTGAAAAAATCTCAGATACGGCCGTGGGCCTATTTTTATTATTCGTCGGTTTAATCCTAACGCTTATCAGCTTTACAATCGTTCCGGTCATAGGTCTGGTAGTCGCCATACCGGTGCTGCTTCTGGCCGTTTCGTTTTTAGGGGCCAAAAAAAGCAAAGAATGTGCCCTGATCACCAAGAGAACAAGAAAATTATTTTCTGGATGAACGAGAAGCCTTCACATCAATCAGGTTGCTGTGATAAGCCGTCCCACGAGTCAACGACCACCCGCACGACGGGTGGCGTGGATTTTACCGCCGAAGGCGGTAAAGGACAGGGGCGCGAAATGCCCCAATCGATGGGCATACAAATTGCTGCCGCGCCTCCTGCCGAAAGCGTGGCGCCCGATGAAGTGTGTTGCGGATCTCCACCGGGACCGGAATGCAGCCCCCATGAAAAACCGGGATATGCCCTGCTTGACTTTGTGGAAACCTTTGTCCAAACACCGGCCGGTCCGGTACCGCGCATAAATACTGACCTTCGGTGGCGGGATCATGCCGGCACGCTCAGGGCGCGGCTGGGAATCAATCGGGCGCAATATAAAGTTGCCCCGGGGCTGTATTGCGCCGGTAAGCCTGATGACCAGGCGCCGGTGCTCGTAACGGCAAACTATAAATTGACCTTTGACAGCCTGCGCAAAGAACTCAAGTCCGTCAATGCCTGGATACTGGTATTGGATACCCGCGGCATCAATGTGTGGTGTGCCGCCGGCAAGAATTTGTTTTCAACTGAAGAGTTGATTGAGCGCATCCATCGGTCGGATCTGAAAAAAGTGATATCCCACAACCAGCTGATATTACCACAGCTGGCTGCTACGGGTGTTGCGGCCCATCATGTTAAAAAAGCTATCGGCTTCAAGGTGATTTATGGGCCGGTGCACGCCAGAGACATCCCAACATTTTTGGCCAACGGACTCACATCAGACCCCATCATGCGCAAGGTTACGTTTAGTATGCTTGAGCGTGTGGTACTCATACCGGTGGAGCTGGCCCATTTGCCGAAACCCTCTTTATGGATTCTTTTAACCGCATTTGTAATCTCCGGAATCGGGACTCATATTTTTTCGCTTTCCGCTGCATGGGTGCGGGGTCTCATGCTGGTGGCTGCCTATGTTAGCGGCATTCTAGCAGGCGCCATCGTCACACCAACGCTTTTGCCCTGGATTCCGGGAAAATCTTTTGCGGTCAAAGGCGCTATCACCGGAGTTATCGGCGGTGCTGCCATTATCGTTCTTTTTCGGAGCGATTTACAGCTTCTAGGGGCCATGGCCCTGCTGCTGTGTACCACTGCTGTGGGTTCTTATCTCGCGATGAACTTTACCGGATCTACCCCGTTTACGTCGCCCTCCGGGGTGGAGAAAGAAATGCGCAAAGCCATTCCGTTTCAGGCACTCGCCTTGCTGGTGGCGCTGGTTGCCTGGGTTGGGGCAGCCTTTGCGGGTTAGTAACCTAACCGATTCTTTGTATGTAGCGTGAGGGTTTTGAAATCGTGTTGCCTATCTATTGAATAATAAAGATTGAATATTGAATATTAAAGGCATTCTATCTATTTTAAAATGATAAGAGAGAGCGTAGCGACTTCCGCAAATATTCAATCTACAATTTTCAATTTTCAATTATAGTAATTGTGAAACAGGATTTGAGAATGGAAAAATTCAGATATCTGCCCGGGGTGACAACTTTGAAGCTCAGCCAAAGGGCCTGTGTGGGCTGCGGTATGTGTGAAGTTGTTTGCCCGCATGGCATATTTTCAGTAAACGAAAAAAAGGCCCGCATCGATGATTTAGATGGCTGTATGGAATGCGGCGCCTGCGCAAAAAATTGTCCAGCTGAAGCCGTTTCGGTAACGCCGGGAGTGGGCTGTGCCGCTTATATTATTCAGACCTGGATTAAGGGCAAAAACACAGCCGTATGCTGCGGCAACTAATGCCTAATTCTTGCATGAATATAGATGAGAAAATTTTTTATATCTAAAAATGAATAACTACGACTTTTGCCTCTTTGCGTTTAATTAAGTAAACAGCCTTTCTTTAGACCTCACTCTGAAAGCCGATCCCAGAAGGCTTTGGCCTGCTCCTGCCGACGATCGGTGCCAGACTCTGGCTCAGCCGGTTCCCTCCGGGCGGTACCTCCCCGCAATCGGGCAATGCGCTCCTCCAGCGGGGGGTGTGTTGAAAATAAGCTCATCATACTTCTACCCGACAGAGGATTGACGATAAACATATGGGCGGTCGACGGATTCGCTTCCAGCGGTATTCTTTTTGAGTATTTACCCAGCTTTTCAAGTGCGCGCGCCAATCCCTCCGGGTTTCCCGCAAAACGAGCGCCGGCCGCATCCGCCAAATATTCACGGGAGCGCGAAATGGCCATCTGAATGATCATAGCTGCCACCGGCGCTATGATCGACATGGCGATCAGTCCGATCGCACCGCCGCCCCGGTCGCCATCGCCGCCCCTGCCCCCAAAAAAAGCAGCAAATCGCGCCATGTTCGCCAGCACCATGATGGCGCCGGCCATAGTGGCAGCAATGCTGCCGATTAGAATGTCACGGTTTTTGACGTGCGCCAGTTCATGCGCCAGTACGCCTTTGACCTCATCCTCGTCCATTATGTTGAGCAAACCCTGGGTTACCGCTACGACGGCATGCTCCGGATTGCGGCCGGTGGCAAAAGCATTGGGTGTTTCTTTGGGGATGACACATATCCGCGGCATCGGAAGTCCCGCATTGGCAGCCAGCGATTTGACGATTTCATAAACTGCCGGCGCCTGCTGGGGACTGACTTCCCGGGCACGATACATTTTCAAAACGATTTTATCCGAATACCAATAACTGAAAAAATTCATGCCGGCTGCAAACAAAAGCGCGATGATCATGCCTTGCCGGCCGCCGAAGTATTGCCCGATCCAAATGATCAGGGCCGTCATCAGCGCTAAAAGAAGGGTGGTTCTTATACGATTTCCCATATCTACGACTCCTTTTTGATTTAATTATGATTAAAGATAAAACCGAAGACTCATGAGCGCAACCGCCCCGAAATCAATCGGGCTATTTTGGGTCGATAGCATCGAAAAAACACAACATCTAGTGGCCCTCAAAAATGACTCCACCAAACATCGTTTTTTTGTTTATCGTCTAATTTTAGCGGTTATAGTTATCATTATTTACAAGAGCAAAACTGCAATAACTAAATGAAATTCAAAAAAATAATTTTTCTTTTTTGAAAATACTTGTTGTTTGCTATATGTATATATGCTACTGGCTAAATTGTTCATATATAAGAACATTAGCAAGCCGTCATGCCAACAAGACCGCGTTAAATGCATCCATGATCTGCATCCGGTTAGATGCCCCCCTGACCGAAAATGCGAGGTAATGCCAACGCTTTGGTGCTGCATTTGCGGATTTACTTAGGTGAGCAGAATGGAGAAATTGGAACCGGCGAAAGAAAGGCTGCAGCTTATCAAGTCATTCGCCCAGGACGAGGAATCGCAAACAACTCAATCCGCAAGACGATCAGATGCCGACACCCAGGTCAGTTCAACTGAAAGAAAAGTGCTTTACGCTGTCACGCGCCGAAGCTCGGTTGAAGCTGAATCGGAAGAAGCGGTTAGCATAAGCAAAGCGCAGCTAATCAATAAAATTAACTTTATCAACTTCCAAGACCGTACCCTCCTGCTCAATTTCAAGCACCGCAAGTATCAAACACCACTGACCTTGCTGGCCGCACCTCAACCGTGTCTGGGCGATGATCTGGAGTGTTCCTGGGCGGAACCCGACAAGATATTGCGTGAATTACCATTTTATGAATTCGAAAACCTGTTGATCCCCGACGGTCAGAACCTGATACGTGTGGAATCGGAACTCGTTCGTATGGATGCCGATGCCATCCGCTTGCGGCTGCCGGAAATCGGCTACGAAGTCAGTTCGCGCACGATGCTTCGGCATCGGTGTGAAAATATCAACGCACAGTTAATTCAAAATAGCTCGCTTTTTTCAGGAACCCTGATCGATTTTAATGCTTGCACCCTAAAAATTGAACTCACGGTCGAACCACCCCGGACGTTTGATTGGATTAACCCGGAATCCCCGGTCAATCTTATGCTATCAGACGCCTCCGGCACCCACTACACCGGTGAATGCAAAATCATTCGCCAATCAACTTGCCAGAATACAGGCACATACATATTACGCCCCCTGCGCTTTGAAATACAACGGTTCAAGCACAAGGAATTTCGCAGCCAGCGGTATAAAATAACCCCCTCACCCAACATTCGTTTTCGACATCCTTTTACCAGGCAAATTTTTGATCTGAAAGTTATCGACTTGTCAGGATCCGGTTTTTCAGTTGAAGAAGACGAGCACACCGCTGTTCTTTTACCGGGTATGATTCTGCCACAACTTGAATTAAACTTTGCCAACAGCTTTCAATTTCAGTGCAAGGCGCAAGTGGTCTATCGCAAAGTTATCGACGCGGATCATAATGCGAAAAAGATAAAATGCGGCCTGGCGCTGCTGGATATGGATATTCATGATCATGTTAAGCTTGTATGTCTTCTTCATCAGGCTAAAGATGAAAAGTCCTATATCTGCAACAATGTTAATTTAGATGAACTATGGGATTTTTTCTTTGACACCGGTTTCATCTATCCAGACAAATACGCCTTTATCCAGAAAAATAAAGATAAAATAAAAGAAACTTACAAACGCCTGTACAACAACAATCCCCAAATTGCGCGCCATTTTATCTATCAGGATAAAGGTCGCATTTTAGGCCATATGGCCATGATCCGGTTTTATGAAAATACCTGGATGATTCATCATCATGCCGCCAGAAAATCAGCCGGCAATAAAGCAGGGCTCATCGTCCTCGATCAAATCGGGCGTATGATCAATGATTCGGGCCGGATTTACTCTCTGCACATGGATTATTTTATTGCCTATTACCGATCGGAAAATAAATTTCCAAGGCGCATCTTCGGCGGGGCAGCCAAAAGCATCGATGATCCTAAAAAATGTTCGGTGGACACCTTTGCATATTACCACCATTGCAATGAAACAACCGGCCAACCGTCGGCTTTGCCGTCAGAATGGGAACTGGCAACGACGCAACCCGAAGATCTTGCAGAGCTTGAAAAATACTATGAACACGAGGCCGGAGGCCTGATGCTGGGCGCGCTGGATCTGACGGCCGATAAATTCAGCCATGATCATCTGTCTGCTTTATATCATCAGGCGGGTCTTAAGCGGGAGCGGCATTTTTATTCACTGAAAAAAAAGGGCCGCTTGAAAGCCATCGTGACAGTCGTAATTTCCGATGCCGGGCTAAATCTTTCCGATTTGACAAATTGCTTGAAAGTATTTGTGATGGATCGCCGTTCACTGACAGCAGATATTTTCAGGGCAATGCTTTCTTCGTTAACGAAAAAAATTGAGCAAAGTGAAATCGCAGTTCTTCTGTACCCGGTTGAATATGCTAAGGATCAGGCCATCGCCTATGAGAAACAGTATAATCTGTGGGTTTGCCGGCTGCAAAGCTCTGATGAATACTTCAGGTATCTCAACCGTCTGCTGCGATTTATTTAAAACCCAATTTCGGACACTTCAGGACCGCGGTTTGCGCCCCCGGCAGGAGATGACGGGCGTGTAGCTAAACCTTCTGCGATCCGTAAAAAATTCAATAAATTCTTTATAAAAACCGTCATACCCATCCGGATAATCTTCGAAGCGACACCCCGAATTTTTACCCGCTATTTCTACTTTTTGGGTCCAGTTAAATTTATCGATTTCCTTCAATTCGCCGTAAATCAGGTTGTGCGGGGCCACATCGACTTTAATATCCAGATAATTCAAATCGTAAAGGAAGGAATACAGCTTGACGCCCACGTAAGGGTCAAAATTAAATTGAGTCTCCATGATCTGCATGAGCTTGATCAAATACTTTTCAAGCCGCTCAGACAGGCCAAAATGACGCAGGCAGTTGCTGTCCAGATCAATTAGGCACAAAATGCCGCCGGGCTTAAGAATATTGGAAATATTTTTGACGATCTCAAAGCTGTCTTTACGGTAGTACTCAAGAACAAACCGCAGCCAGACAAAATCGAACATCCCCAGATCATCTAATGGCTCGCGAATATCTTTGCAAACATATTGGATTCCATCATGATGGTATTTGTTTTCGGCATAATCGATCCGCTGTTGGGCAATATCAATGCCAACAACCGAACCTGTTGGTCCAACCATCTCGTTTAGATGAAATGTGGTTTTTCCGGCTCCGCAGCCCAGATCAGCAACGCGCATACCCGTTTTAAGCCCTGCCCATCGGGCCTGTTTGACAACAACCTGCGGATCTGTTTTTAAATCCAGTCGAACCGACTCTTCATCACCTTCCATCAAATAACTGCGCTGACTCATAATTTAAATTCCTCGATCTGAGAAGCGATAACAAAACCGCAATCATAAATGGATCATTTATTTAGTGTCGAAACACATCTGTAGCTATTTTTAGTTCGCAGACGAAAATAGTAAACGACGACTGTGTCGGTTCCGACAATACACTTTTTTTAAGGAAAAAGCGATCCCCAAAACGACCCCTAAATCATCTGTTAAATGCCCGGACATAGGAAATTTGACTCATGATCAACATCGAGGCCTGAACCCGTCAAGAAAAGAGTCGATTAAAGTTAAAAAGCATTTTAGAGTGATATCCAGCCGAAAATCTTTTCGGAACACCTGGCACAGAAAATGAAATACCTAAATTACGGTAATCGATTTTAAGACGTGATCGCATTGGCGAGGCGGAGATCCGGTCATGATCTTTGGTCTTCATCGCCCCTTTTATTGACACTGGCACATCCGGTGAGTAGATTAACTCAAC
>JASFIV010000162.1:0-10580 GCA_050122475.1 Desulfobacterales bacterium
TGGGCGATGCCCACCGCTCCGGCAAATGAGCCCGGGATCGATACCGGATCAAAACCTTCGCGGCTGGTGTATTCTAAAAAGGCTTTAAGCTCCTTATACGCCCAATTGGATCGCGAGGAGGCCTTCTTTTCGAAATTTTTGCGTGAAATTTTCTTTGAGTCCGGGATTAAGTCCCATAGCTTATTTCGTACCATCGGGTCTTTCAAAGCTGCCATGGTGGAAAGCGTGTTTAAGGTTGAGCGTGTCCCCACCGAGGCGCCCAGCCCGGTTTCTACGAGTAAAATCGCCGTAATGATTTTTTTATCAACCCCGTATTCTTTTTCGATACGCGTTAGATCGGATTTATTTTCCTGAAGATATTGATTGGCCTTGCGAATGGACCACTTATTCGTAAATTGGCCGTAATTAACCCGTGATTCTTTATAGGTAAAAAGCAGGATGACGCCATCGGCTTCGAAGGACACCTGCGGTCGGCTGTAAAGTTGCTTTATTTTCAGCGGCTCAAAACCGTCGGCGATCAATCGCTTTTGAACGGAAGAAAATGGCTGACTTTGGGATTCGACGGTTGCCCCGGTATCGGTAAAGAAGAAAAATCCGGCGACCAGCAGACCGGTTGTAAAAAGAGCCCATTTTGAGTTTCGTTGAAAACCATTGCGCATCCTATAAAACACCGTTTAAACCTCCCATCACTAAAATCGTTGTCCATTCCGAAGGGTATAAGCCGCTTGATTGCATTGGGATCCCATGCTATTTAGAATCGATCTCAAAAACGCATCTAATCCACCGTAGGCGAACTCTTGAGCGTGATCTACTATTTTTGAGATAGGCGCTTATTTTTATCGAATATATCATATTTACCGGTTTATTTCTATTGTGAAAAAAGGCACCAAAATTATCTATTGCTGCCAGACCTGCGGTTACCAGGCGCCCAAATGGATGGGCAAATGCCCGGATTGCGGCACCTGGGATTCCATTGTGGAGGAGCGAACAACTGCCGCGTCTTTGGGTGATGCCCATCGCACCCGATCAAGCCCGTCTGCGATACCCGTGGCCATTGATTCAATTGAACTGGAAACGGAAAACCGCCTCCTGACGCACATCCAGGAGCTCGACCGTGCCCTGGGTGGCGGTCTGGTGCCCGGAACGCTGATACTCATCGGCGGTGACCCCGGAATCGGCAAATCAACCCTGATGTTACAGGCTTTATTCGGGCTTGCCAACCAGGGCCTCAGGGTTCTGTATGTATCCGGTGAGGAGTCCTCGCAGCAAATTCGACTACGCAGCGAGCGTTTGGGAACGGTTTCTCATGGTCTAATGGTCGTCTCCGAAGTCGATATGGACGCGATTCTGGCGACCATCCAGTCCGAGACCCCGCAAGTATTGGTTATCGATTCGATTCAAACCATGTACAACGCTGAGCTCACTTCGGCTCCGGGCAGCGTCAGCCAGGTGCGGGAATCAGCAGTCCGATTGATGTTAATGGCCAAAAAGACCGGCATACCCACTTTTGTGGTGGGGCATGTCACCAAAGATGGTGCCATCGCCGGTCCTAAACTCTTAGAACACATGGTTGATACGGTTTTGTATTTCGAGGGGGACCGCAATCACATATTTCGAATCCTGCGTGCGGTTAAGAACCGATTCGGCTCCACCAACGAAATCGGTGTCTTTGAGATGAAAGATCAGGGTCTGGATGAAGTGGCAAACCCATCAGCGGTCTTTTTATCGGAACGGCCGGCCAATGCACCCGGATCTGCGGTTACCGCCAGTCTGGAAGGCACGCGACCCATACTGGTCGAACTGCAGGCGTTGGCCAGCGGCACGAGTTTCGGCACACCCCGGCGCACCATTCTGGGATTGGATCCCAATCGGGTCGCCTTGCTGGCAGCAGTTATAGAAAAACAGCTTGGTATGCATCTAATGGGTTATGACATTTTCATGAATGTGGCCGGTGGGGTCAAGGTGGTCGAGCCGGCGGTGGATATGGCCATCGTATCAGCAATCGCCTCCAGTTTTTTGGACAAACCCATAGCACCCGCGACGGTGGTCCTGGGAGAGGTGGGTCTTACGGGTGAGGTCAGAGCTATTGGCCAAATTGATACCCGGGTTGCTGAGGTTAAAAAGATGGGCTTTAAGCGCTGTCTGGTACCGGATGGAAATATGAAGCGTATCCGCAATCTGGATGGGATAAAGGTAACCGGGATAAAAACCGTTTCCGAAGCGGTGGAAATGCTTTTTTGAATTGAAATTTTTCACCACGAAGACACGAAGGTCACAAAGAGATTTTTACATTTTGAGAGACGTTAGAACCAAAAAAAATTTATATTCAAGTTCTGGGGTCTCTGTTTTCTCTGCGGTAAAATTTACATGGCAAAATTAGGCAACACGGCACAATGAAGCGAGGCCCCAAAAAAAAGCAGCGCTGGAAGGATCATTATTCCGAGCAGGCCAGGAAAGAACGTTATCCGGCTCGATCGGTGTACAAGCTAAAAGAGGCCCAAAAAAAATTTCGCTTCATTAAAAAAGGCGACCGAATTCTCGATCTGGGATGCTCGCCGGGTTCCTGGCTGCTGTATGCCGCCGAGCTGACCGGCAAACAGGGTCGGGTGCTCGGGATCGATCTCAAATCTGTTACCTGTCAGATGCCGCCGCAGGCCGAAACGCTTACGGCTGACGTTCTGACCATCGATCGGGCCTGGTTTGAAAAGCAAGACTTGCTGAACAACTTTGACGTTGTTTTGAGCGACATGGCGCCGGCAACCACCGGCAATAAAATGCTGGATGCAACCCGGTCATTTCAGCTGTGTGAGGCAGCTCTGAATGTTGCCGAAATGGCCCTGAAACCGGGCGGGTCGTTTATATGCAAAATTTTTCAGGGTGAAGAATTCAAGATATTCTCGGGATCCGTTAAAAACCGATTTCGCACCCATCGCATTTTCAAACCCCAGAGCAGCCGCAAAGAGAGCAAAGAGATCTTCCTTGTGGGTATGGGTTTCAGTAAATAAATTAAATTTGTTGGATTTTAAAATAATATGTTAAACTCGAATACCGAAATCCGAAACAAATTCGAAACCAAAAATTCAAATGGTCCAAACAACGCATGATGGAAAGATCTTGTACAAGGTTGATGTTTTGAACATTGGCAAATTTGTAATTAGGATTTGTTTCGTATTTCGTGCTTCGGATTTAGGATTTTCGGACATGTCAGAGCCCGCCAGACCAAAAACGAACAGGCTCTGGCTTATCCGCTAAAGGAGGGATCATGTCTGGTCATAGCAAATGGTCAAGCATTAAACACAAAAAGGCCGCTACAGATGCCAAACGGGGGAAAATATTTACCAAGCTGATCAAAGAAATTACGGTGGCCGCGCGTATGGGTGGCGGAGACTTTGAAGCCAATCCACGTCTCAGATCGGCCATTCAGGCGGCTAAAAGCGAAAATATGCCCAAGGATAATATTGAGCGCGCCATCAAAAAAGGCACCGGCGAGCTAGAGGGTGTCAATTACGAAGAAAGCATTTATGAAGGTTACGGCCCTGGAGGGGCGGCCGTTCTGATCGAATCCCTGACCGACAACAAGAATCGAACCGTGGCCGATATTCGTCATATCTTCAGCAAAGCCGGTGGCAATATGGGTGAAAGCGGATGCGTGGCCTGGATGTTCGACAAGAAGGGCTACATTGCGATTGAAAATAAAGCCGTAGATGAAGAAGCCCTGATGGAGGCAGCGCTGGATGCCGGAGCCGAAGACATTCGCGAGGACGATAGCAATTTTGAAGTCATCACCGCGCCGGGAGATTTTGAGGCGGTCAAAGCAGCCATTGACAGTGCAGCCATTCCTTATATCGTGGCCGAAGTGACCATGCTGCCGCAATCCACCACCTTTTTAAAGGGCAAGGAAGCCGAGCAGATGGTCAAGCTCATGGAAGCTCTGGAAGACTGTGATGATGTCCAGAAGGTATATACCAACGCGGACATCCCTGAAGAAATCGTCAATTCTTTGTAAAACGCCATGTTTTGTCCGAGGGCTGTGTTGCGATTCAATTCATAATGCTCACGTACTACCGTGTACGCTCCGCTTATGAATCGAATCGACGCCTTGCCCTCAAACAAAACATGGCGTTTTATAATTCTTCAATATATTTCCATATACTTTAGTTTCCAACTAATAAATAGGTACTTTTTCTGATCATCTCCGCTCGATGTGGGATTTCAAATTTTTTTTTATAAAAAAATAAGGTGTTCAACAATCCGCAATTGCCTGATTCTGTCCTCTGGCCTCTGATATCACTCATCGATTTGGATAACATCAACCCCCTGCGGGATTTCAAAGCTGAACAGCGAGTCATCCAGATTACCACCAAAGACAAAATTAAGCAGATCGATGCGGGTTTCATCGCCGTAAAAATTCAGGGTGACGATCTGCAGCACATTAAACGTTTGTCTGGAAACCAGCAGTCGGATCTCTGATATGTCCAGGGTTTTTTCCAGTGGGATTAGTTTCAGGTGATGGAACAGGTCTCTTTCCTCAGGTGGGCCCTGCTCCAGGGTAATATCAAATTTTTCGCGGATCACGCGGATGTCTGACAGAAAACTGGCGCCTTTGCCGTCCCGAAAAAAGGTGGGGGCATTGCCGGTCATAACCTGATTGTCTGCCGGCCGATAGATCCACAATTTATCCGCATCGGTAATAATGATTTGTTTCTCCGGTTTTTCGTACTCCCAGCGCATCATGCCGGGGTATTTGATATAGACCCTGCCGTTGGCCATATCCGTAATATCCATGGCCTTGAGGGTGGATTTTTGGATAAAGTCGGCACTAAACTTTGAATTTGCATATTTGTTCTCCACCCGTTCCAGAATCTGGTCCACTGTAAAGTCGCTGCCTGTGGTTGCTGCTGCGGAATTCTTTTGTCCGCTGGAGAGAGTGAACACCAGAGCAGTGAGCAGAACGGCCGTAAAACCCATAAAAAATGTAGTGACTGATCTCATTTCGCATCCCCCAATGTCTATCCGAGTTTTTAAAATCAGCTAAGCCTGTCACGCCTTCTGTGCTTTTAAATTTGCCTCACAGATGGAATATTGGAATGATGGAAAACTGGAATGCTGGTTATTCCAAAATTCCAATATTCCTATACGAGTAAACTTTCAGCCCAGTTTTTGAATGAGCTTGTTAACACCTGAATTTTGCACGAGTCGGAGGCTTTCATAAGCAAGGCACTTCAGGGCGAAGCTATAGTGATCTATGCTTCGCCCTGAATAACGCAGCAGATGGAAGCCTCCGGCTCGCCCAGCGGGTGAAAATCAATGCGATAAAATGATCTTTATCCATTATACCAAACGGGTCTTTTGTTGTATTTCTATAATTTTCTTGACGTGCTGCCGTTTAGTGGTTGTAAAAAAACATTCTGGGTTTAAAGGTTTTTTTCTACAACAACTTATGCCGCAATTCCGTCAATAAAGAAAGTATTTGGTAAAGCGGTGAAAAAGCATTCAATATTTAGCGTTAATTTTCATGCAAAATCAGGTAATATCTTCCGTGCCTACCAGAGTAATCGATTGCCCGCGAGTGGGCATCAAATCAAAAAAATCGCTTTTGCCGAAAACCGAAAGGCTGATTCGATCGATCATCTGGATCTTTTTACGGGCTTCGGCTTTATCCATGTTGGCAAGACGGGTCCCGCCCAGCAATAGCGTCTCCACATTGTGCTTTTTCAGCTGCTTTTCCAATTTGGCCGCTTTTTGCAGATTCTGGAAATAGATTTTTTTATAGGTCATCAGCCCCTTAAATATATCCGATTGATCGTCAAGCTCCCCCAGAAAGCCCAAAATAAAATCAAGATATTCAAAAAACGCATCGTCCCCGGTTTCCATTTTTTCAAAATACGATTGCAAAAATAAAATTTTATGGGGCGCGCCAATCGGACGGGCATTGCGAAACCTGACTTTGCATTGGGTTTGAAAAGGGCCTGCCACATGCTGCTTGATGGCCGCTCCGATTTTCGGATCCAGCGATCTTGTCAGATTCAGGCGTTCCATAAATGCGTTGACATGGGTTGGGGTAACCTTCATTTTCAAGGTGCCCCGGCCGTCACTGAAACGAAAACGGGTTTGAAACGATTGGCTGCATATTTGTCTCTGGATAGCGCTTTCGTCCTCCAGTTGAAGTCGCGTATCTTCCAGCAGTTCTTCTAATTGCATTTGCACAGATTCATCCGGAAAAAAGAGCAGCTCCATCAGCGAATCGGTTTCGCAGCTGGATTCATCCTGCAATAACTTATCAAGCTCCTCGATGTTCGGATGTGAAAATGTTGAATCGATATAATGCTGCGTATCCGCGTTAATTGCCAGCCCACCTTGCAAAATATCGATAATCTTTTGTGCAATCTGGTTATTTTTGTTTTCCGATGTCATTTGAATTTCTCTTAACCACGAAAACACGAAAATTTTAAAGCACCAAATTCTACAATAGAAAGCGTTTAAGTTTGTATGTCAAAAACTGTTTTTTAATTTGCCCTCTGTGCTCTCTGTGTTCTCTGTGGTTATATATACTTGGCAAATTTCATCATCAGCTCATGCTTCTGCAGCCCCCCGGGCATGCTTTCTTTCACCTGACCGTTATCAAAAATAAACAGAAAAGGCACGCTCATGATATTGTATTTGTTCGCCAGCATGGGGTTACCATCAATGTTGACCTTGCCCACCCGAATTTTGCCTTTTGACTGGGCGGCAAATTCATCGATGATGGGCGTTACGGCCCCGCAAGTCGGGCACCAGGGCGCCCAGGCAAACAGCAGCGCCGGCAGCGGGGATTTCAGCACTTTATCCTCAAAGTTGCTGTCGGTAATCATCAGCGGTTGGGGCTCAGACAGCGCTTCGGTTTTTAGCGCAGCACCGCACTTTCCGCACTTGGCGCCGGCGTTGACTTTATCGGCCGGAATTTTATTTTTGGCACCGCATTCCGTGCAGCGCAGCTTGACGGCTTCGCCTGCAGCGGTTTTCTTTTGTTCCGTCGCCAGGAGCGTGTGACACTTTCCGCACTTGGCGGCCGTGCCGACCTTTTCGGCCGGTATGCGGTTGGCCGCGCCGCATTCAGAACACCGAACAATATGAAAGTTTGCGTGATCCATCTCCATCCTCTCAACATGTTTTTGCAATTTTTTTTAAAGTAAGGACGGCATCATTCTTGTAAAGGTTTACATTCTACACATCAGAGGACAGATATCAGATGACAGAAGGCAGAAAGAAGCGTTTGAAGCTCTTGCAAGTACGTAGCGGGCTGTTTTTATCTGTTTTCTGACCTCTGACCTCCGACCTCTAACTTCTGACTTCTGCGCCTACGGCATCACCCCATACGCTTTCAGCTTTTTATGCAGGGTTTTACGGGTGATGCCCAGGCGGCGGGCGGTCTCGCTTTTGTTGCCGCCGGCTGCTTCAAGGGTGCTTAAAATGGCTGCCTTTTCAATTTCTTCCAGAGGCATATCCCCTTTCATGTAAAGCTGGGCCGGGTCGGCCGAATTCTGACCAATCGTTGCATTCATAATGGGAAAATCGCTGACGTCCAGGTAATGGGTTCGCGCCAGTACAACCCCCCGTTCGATTGCATTCATCAATTCACGGACATTTCCCGGCCAATCATAGCGGATTAAATTGTCCATGGCTCTGGGTGTAAATCCTTTGATCTCTTTGCGATTCTTGGCAGCAAACGTTTCAAGAAAATGCTGGGCCAGGAGCGGTATATCTTGTTTTCTATCCGGTAATGGCGGCACTTCCAGTTCGACCACATTCAAGCGATAGTAAAGATCTTCGCGAAACTCGCCTTTAAGGATTTGTTCCTTGAGATCCTTGTTGGTGGCGGCAATTACACGCACGTCAACCTGAATCGTATCTTCTCCGCCGACGCGGTTAAATTCTCTTTCTTGCAAGGCCCGCAGTAGTTTTACCTGCATCATCAGTGACGTTTCGCTGACCTCGTCCAGAAGCAGCGTGCCGCCATGGGCCTGGGAAAAGCGCCCCTCCTTGCGGCGGTCGGCCCCGGTAAAGGCGCCTTTCTCGTGTCCGAAAAGTTCTGATTCCAGAAGCGTTTCCGTAATGGCGGCACAATTAATCTTAACAAAAGGGCCGTCTTTTCGCATGCTGTTATAATGAATGGCACCGGCGATCAGTTCTTTGCCGGTTCCGGATTCACCTGAAATTAATACGGTGGCTTCAGATGCCGCCACCTGCGCTACGGTTTCTAAAAGTGCGCGCATGGCAGGGCTTTTGCCAATGATGTTTTGGCTGTCAAATGTTTGCCCCAGCGTTTCACGCAGCATCCGGTTTTCTTCCTTGAGCCGCGTGTGCTCCATGGCCCGATCAATGGTCAGGCGCAGTTTGTCAAAATCCAGTGGTTTGGTCAGGTAATCATGGGCGCCCTGTTTCAATGCGGCCACCGCAGTTTCTACTGTTGAGTAAGCGGTCATGATAATCACCGGTATGGCCGGATTAACCGACTTGATGACTCCTAAAGCTTCCAGACCAGAAACCTTGACCATACGAACATCCATTAAAACCAGGTCAAACGAAGAGGCTTTGACTTTTTCAATGGCAGTCGAGCCGTCATCTGCTTCTGTGACGGTATAACCCCAGCCGCTGACCAGGGTGCTGAGCATGGTACGGTGGGCATGGTCATCATCAACAACCAAAATGGTACACTTGTCTTTCATATGCTCATTTCTTCGCTATGATATTTTACAAACAACGATTAAATCAAATTTCAGAAAAAGGGATTGTTAGACTGAAACTCGTTCCCTTGCCTGGGTTACTTGTCACTTTTATGCTGCCGCCCATGGCCTCGACGATATTGTGAGCGATGGCCAACCCCAAACCGGTTCCACTGGATTTGGTCGTAAAATAAGGATCAAACAACCTTGAAAGATGTTCCGCACTGATCCCACGGCCGGTATCGGAAACCGTAATATGGAGATCACTGTTTTCACTACCTGATGAAAAATCCACCGTCAGTTTGCCGCCGGCTTCCATGGCATCTATGGCATTCAGGTATAAATTCAATAAAATCTGGTTGGTGTGATCCGGATCGATTCGCACGTCATCCACCCGGGCATTATTCTGGATTCTGACAGTAATTTTTTTCTCAGCAGCCCGGTCTTCAATCAGTTTAAGGGAGTCGGCGATCAACGCCTGTAGCGAAACCGGTTGCGGTTCTATCGAGATAGGCCGGGAAAGTTCCAGGAGTTGCCCCACAACCCTGTTGAGGCGATCGACTTCCTGGATCATGATCGCCGCTGTTTGCTGGTCCTGCGGGCGATCCATATATCTTTCCTTAAAATAGGTGGCAAAACCTTTGATGGAGCTCAAGGGATTGCGGATTTCATGGGCCACTCCGGCTGCCAAACGGCCTACCGAGGCCAGACGCTGACTGTGGGCGACTTGCCGTCTGAGTGCGCGTACCTCGGTTAAATCTTTAAATAGCAGGACATTGCCTACAAAATTTTCATTTTCATCCTTGATGCTGCTAACACCGATTTCCAAAGGGACTGTTTTCCCATCAGCTATTGTGCATTCAATTTCTTTTTCGATGACGTCATCTTGTGATTGGGAATTATCGATTTCTTTTAAAAGCTTTTCAGGGAGCACTTTCCGGGCCGGCTGACCGATGACCTCCAGAGTCGAAAGCTGCAAGATGGACTCCGCACCTTTGTTGAAAGCCGCAATTTTACTCTGGTTATCCAGGGCCAATAAACCGATAGGCACATTTTCCACAACGTTGTCTGAAAAGGCCTTTATTCTGGAAAGAGATTCCCGTGTAGCGCGATAGCTTTGAACTAAAAATAGAAGCGTGAATCCGGCAAAGCCCACCAGCAGCAAAATGGCGCCCATGATAACGGCATGCCGTACATCTGCTTTGTGGGCTTCTTCAACGGATCGCATGTCCAGCCCTACGAAGATAATTTGAGCCAGATCTGCGATCGTTTCATTTCTTTGTCCTTCAGATTGCCATTGCCGGCCCATCATTCTCTGGTGCCGTCGCATCATCCCCATTCCACGGGGCGGCCCGGTCGGTATGAATTTGCGGTACACCTCAAATACGTTTTGTCCATCGGGCGTGGAGATTTGACGCCACCGTAGGTTTTTGGTGCCGGAAATTCTTTTTAGATCCAAACCGGCGCCATGGATGCGGCCGATTTGCTCGGGATTGCTGTGGGCAAGGGCCTTGCCGGTCTCATCGGCTACCATCAGATACACGATATCGGGTTGCTGGGCCGTCTCGGCCAGCAGTTGCTGAAGTTGAAATCCGCCCCATTGGCGGCCCATCATCCCGGTCCGGGTACCGGCCTCGAATGATCGGATCAAAGCCGCCCCTTTTTCCAGCAGCAGATGAATGCTTTTTTCTTTCTGGCGGTTGATGTTTTCAAGGGTAATAAAGACCACCACCGGCAGTAGCACCGCCACTGCTCCGATCAAGACCCAGGGCGGAACCCCGGTCCAGAATTGTCTATATTTTAAGCGATCAAACATGGCGAAATTCTAAAGCAAATCAAATACCATTGTATCAGCGTTATTGAGCTAAAGAGCCTATA
>JASFIV010000163.1:0-10523 GCA_050122475.1 Desulfobacterales bacterium
CTGCGTCAATCCGGAATCGGACGCGTAAACATCACCACCCATTATCTGCCTGAGAAAATAACCAATTATTTTGGAAATGGAGAAAATTTTGGGGTCGAACTCAGCTACGTTTCCGAAGATCGCCCGTTGGGCACCGCCGGCTCGCTAGGTCTGATTGACTGGCCAGAGGAGACCCTGTTGGTCATTAATGGCGATATTTTAACCAACGTCAATTTCAGGGCCATGCTCGACTATCACCACGAACACGGTGCCGATATTACCGTCGGTGTTCGCAAATATGATCTGCAGGTACCGTACGGTGTTGTCGAATGTGAAGATCAACGCGTTTGCAGGCTGCGGGAAAAACCAAACCTGAGCTTCTTTGTGAACGCCGGAATTTACATGCTCGAACCGCACGTGAACGAATTTATACCCAATGGAGAGCGCTGTGACATGACCGATTTGATCGATCGCTTGATTGAGAAAGGAAGGCCGGTGGCCAGTTTCCCGATTGTGGAATATTGGCTGGATATCGGCAAACCCAGCGACTATGCGCGTGCCCAGGAAGACGTTAAAAATGGAGGAATCAATTTTTGAACTGGAAACATAAGAAAGTGCTGATCACCGGGGCGGGCGGTTTCATTGGCAGCCATCTGACCGAAAGATTAATTGAGCTGGGGGCCGACGTGCGGGCGCTGGTGCATTATAATGCTTTGGGAACCTGGGGCTGGCTCGACCAATCGGAATATCGCGACGATATTGAGGTTGTTGCCGGCGATATTCGCGATCGGGACAGTGTCAGCAAAGCCGCCGAAGGCATGGAATTTATTTTCCATCTGGCTGCTCTGATTGCCATACCCTATTCTTACCATGCCCCACTGTCTTATGTGCGCACCAATATAGAAGGTACGCTCAATGTTCTGCAGGCAGCGCGCCAGCTCAATGTGAAACGCATTATCCATACGTCGACCAGTGAAGTCTACGGGACAGCCCGCTATGTGCCGATCGACGAAAATCACCCCTTGCAGGGGCAGTCGCCTTATGCTGCCAGCAAAATTGGGGCGGATAAGCTCGCCGAGGCTTTTCATCTGTCATTTCAGCTGCCGGTCGTCACCGTTCGACCCTTTAACACATTTGGACCCCGGCAATCAGCGCGGGCGGTCATCCCCACCATCATCACCCAATGCCTGGAAGGCAAATCCGTGAATCTTGGCAATCTCCACCCCACCCGTGACCTTAATTATGTCAGCGATACGGTGGAAGGATTCTTAAAAGCTGCGTCCGTCGGCGATGCTGTTGGTAAAACCATTAACCTTGGCTCAGGTCAGGAGACTCGCATCAAGGATCTAGCAGAATTCATCGCCGGGAGGCTCGGCCGTTCAATGAACATTCAAAGCGATAAACAGCGGGTTCGCCCCCCAAACAGTGAAGTCGACCGCTTGCTGGCAGACAATCGTCTGGCACAGGAGTTGCTCAGATGGAAACCGGCTACGAGTTTAGAAGACGGGCTCAAACAAACCATTGAATGGGTAAAGGCGCATTTGGGGCGGTATCGCGCCGGAGTTTACACAGTATAGATTTATAATCCTCTTAGAAAATAACGTTGCAAGCAATTTTGTCTAAACTAACTGGAGATCTACTTTGCGCTTGCGTGAGAATAAACCATTGTTGTTGATACCTGTGGAAAATCAGGTACGCGAACTGGATGCCAAGCTTCTGTTGGCCTGCGCTGCGGCAAAGCGCGGAATATCCTCGGTCATCGGACCGCGACGACAGGTGGAATTTCAAATTACTTCATTTCCAAGAAGCATATTTCTCTCCAAGGATATGGGGTCGGGGAACGGCAGATTATTCCGAATTCTTAACCAGCTTGGCCATATTGCAGTTGCCTGGGATGAAGAAGGCCTCATTCACCAACCCCCTGAGGTCTATTTTAAAGAGCGGTTTGCAGCGAATGCGGTCAAATATGTGTCTCATTTATTTGCATGGGGCCCAAAGAATGCCGAATTGTGGCGTAAATTTCCCGATTTACCCGACGACAAACCCATTCATATCACCGGAAATCCCCGCGGGGATATGTTACGAGCTGAACTGCGACCCATTTTCGAAGAAGAGGTCAAAAAGATTCAACAGGTCTATAAAGATTTTATTCTCATAAATACAAATTTCGGTGCTATAAATGCCTTTATTCCCGTTCAAAATTTAATTCTACCTGAAAGGGGGGACGGAAAAGAACCCGAATTGGGCCGCACGGCCAAGGGCATGCAAAAGGACTATGCCCAAAAATATGAGTCGCATATTCAGTCTATCTTCGAAGATATCAAACAGCTGATTGTAGACATCGATAAGGCCTTTCCCGAAATTACGATCGTTGTCCGTCCGCATCCGGACGAAGATCCCCAAGTCTATCATGAGATCGCCTCCCGCTGCCATAACGTCCAAGTGACCAATGAAGGCAATGTGCTGCCATGGCTGATCGCGACCAAAGCGATCATCCATAATGGCTGTACCACCGGGGTAGAGGCCTATGCCATGGGCGTTCCTGTGATTGCGTATAGAGCAACGGCCGATAATTTTTTTGACAATGGCATCTATTACCTGCCCAACTCGTTGAGCCATCAGTGTTTCAATTTCGAGGAGTTGCAAAGGACCCTGGAACAAATTCTGGCCGGTAAGATTGGCGTTCCGAATGGAGATGAACCGCAAACAATTTTTAAAAGTTATTTCGCTGCCCAGGACGGTGCGTTGGCCTGTGAGCGCATTGCAGATATTATGAAAGAAATAGTCGCAAATACATCCGCGTGGCCCGATCCCGGTCTGGGTGACCGTTTAGCGGGAAGATATCGTGCCATCCGGCGGCGTCTGATGAAGCGGTTTAAGTCATATAAAGCCGATGCGAGCATCACGCCTGAGTTCGAGCGTCATCGGTACCCTGGAATATCTCTTGTGCCACTTCAAAAGAGAGTCTCACGATTCCAACAAGTGCTCAAATATGAGGAGGAAATAAAAGCGGTTCAGGTCTCGAGGCAGCTTTTTAAGATCAGCACCTAAAGGTTAATCAGATGAAAAATCTATCATTTATCACTAAAAATATCAAAGGCCTCAACATGGCCAAGACGCTTAATAATTATAAGTCGGTAAAGCAACAGGGTGAAGTGTCAAGAATTTCATATATTCCTCCCAGATTTACGTTCACCATTACCAGCAAGTGCAATTTACGATGCCCCACGTGCCAGTATGTTCTGAAAGACCCCGGGGTGTTTGAAAATTCAAGCTTTATGCGTATCGACGATTATAAGAGCATACTGAAGCAATATGAGGGTTACATCACCAACCTGACTTTAACCGGGGGGGAGGTTACCCTTCATCCGCAGCTGGAAGAATTTATCGATTTTACCAGATCTTTAGGTTTGAAGGTCAGCTTAATTTCCAACGGAATCTTAATCCGGAAAAAAATATCTGCCATAAAAAAACTTCACGATCTTAACATCACGCTGGACGCCTATAACTTAGAATCTTTCGAACGCAATAGAGGCGGCACTGCCAAACAATGGGACCATATCATGGAGGGCCTGAATTCACTCAGAGATAATCAGATAAAGTTTACGATTTCTTTTCTGGCAACGCGTCATAATATCGATGACCTGTTCGAATTAATTGAGCTGGCCGATGCGTATCAGCCGACGACCCTACGGCTAAACTCCATTAATCCGCATGGAGACAGCAAGGATCTGGTTCTATTCAAATCAGATCCGCAGGTAATGGGAGTTATCGCCGAAATCATGCAAAGAAATGATTATGCCTATAACATCAAGCTGCCCTTCGTTTTTGATGATCAGCATACCTATTTCAGCCATAAAATATGTTTGTATCCCTGGCATGGGGTCTATATTAACGAAAGATGTGATGTGGCTTACTGCTGCCAGCTCCCCCATGACGCGCGCATCGGCAACATGCGTAACGGGTATGAGTTCAATTCTACCAGGATGCTTAAGTGGAGAGAGATGCTTTTGAGTCATCAACTGGTTGTTGATTGTAAATACTGCCACCGACGGTTCAAAGGGGATTATTCCAAATTCATCTCCGATAAAAAGAAATGGAAGGATAATGATCCTTTCAAATAATACGTATGAATGTTGTTTTTGTAATCGATAACCCGGCCGTATCCCGTTCTTTTGAAAGGACTTTTCGGCACTTGTGCACGCTAGGTCACCAGGTAACTGTTCTTTACGGCAGTTACGATCGACCTCACACTGTAGACCGAGCACTCAAGGCCTGCCAGGCCGAACTTTCAAATTTTATGGCCATGCCGATGCTTCAGCGCAAGCAATGGTTACGGTTATCCAATGTGCGGCAGATGGTCGACTATGCCAATTATTTGAGACCCCAGCACCCGACGCCCTGGGAAGCACGCAGATGGCGGCGGCAAATTGCATTCAAACCGGTCAGCAAGGCCTTAAAGTACAGCAAGATGGCCAATAGGATTCTTGCCAAACCGCGTGTATTTCATCTGCTCAAAAGGATAGAGCGCCGGATTCCACCTGATCCCGCTATTCTGGGCTGGTTGAAAGCGCAGTGCCCGGATGTGGTGATTGCATCTCCTTACATTGTGCCCCGTACCGGTGAAATCGAATACATACAGGCCGCGCGTGCGTTAGACATTCCAACCATTGCCATCGTTTTAAGCTGGGACAATTTGACAACCAAAGGCACCTTTCACATTATGCCGGATGCGGTTCTGGTCTGGAACGAAGCCCTGCTTAAAGAGGCAATGGCATTTCATGATGTGCCGCAGGATAGAATCCTGATTACCGGCGCACCGGTATTTGATTTCTGGTTCGAAATGCGATCAACGCTGGACTACGCGTCTTTCTGCGATAAAGTCGGGATCAATGCCAAACAGCCGTTCGTCCTTTATCTTTGCTCTTCGAAATATATCAGCGGAGACGAAACTGCCTTTGTAAAGGCGTTTGCCAAAGCGCTTCGGTATGTCAAGGATACGCAAAAAACAAGAATACTTGTCAGACCCCACCCCCTGAATGCAGCCATATGGCAGGGTATTGAAGATGAATTGATTACCGTTTGGCCCCAAAACGCATTCTGGGTGGACACCCCCGAGGCCAAGCAGGATTATTATCATTCAATTTATCATAGCCGCGCGGTCATCGGCGTCAACACAAGTGCCATTATCGAAGCGGCCATATGTGATAGGCCGTGTGTTACGATCCTGGATGCAGAGTATAATTTCAAACAAAACGGTCATGGGCATTTCGGTCACTTGATCAGCGCTGATTTTATGGAAATCACTCACAGCTTTGCTGAATCAGCGACAGTTATCGCTGCAGTTTTAGCTGGTAAAGATTCAAAAAAAGAACAAAGGCTTCGTTTTGTATCCAATTTCATACGGCCCCAGGGATTGGATCGATCCGCTTCTGAAATTATGGCCAAAGCCATTGAATCTGCTGCTTTGGGCAAGGATATTCAGCGGTCAAGCGATGAATCAATAGGATAAATTTGAAAGATGAATGTGATCAAAACAGTTGTGGAGAAAACCATCAAGGGGATTGGGCGTCGCCGTATTAATCGGGTCCTTAACCGCTGTGATGTGAAATTTGAAATTGCAAAAAGAGGCGCGACTTATTACGATTATTATTGGCGCAAAGCTTTTAAAAAAATGGATTTAAAAACGATTCCCGATTTTAGCGGCATAGCCGCAAAGGTTATCGCCGAAAAAAGAACATTTTTGGACTACGACCGACTGTATACCTTCTGGCAGGCAGTTTTAAGCCTGAAATCATCCGATTCTCCGATTGCGGAAATCGGCACTTACAAAGGTGGATCTGCGAAATTTATTCTAGATGCACTCAACCATTTTCAATTAACAAACCCTTTTTATGTATTTGACACCTTCGAGGGCCATGCGGTTGTGGACGAGCAGGTCGACGGGCCGCACACGGTTGGTCAATTCTGCGAAACATCGTATGAAGAGGTCAAGGTTTACTTGAATGCACCCAATGTCGCTGTCCATAAAGGGAATTTTTTAGAAACCGCCCGGCAGATTGAGCATTTAGATAACTTTGGGATCGTCCATATTGATGTGGATGTTTACCCGGTGACAAGATTCTGTCTGGAGTTTTTTGAAAAACGAACCATGCCCGGTAGTATTTTAATAATCGATGATTATGGGAACAACTATTGTAAAGGACTACAAAAGGCAGTAAATGAATTTACCGGTGCGAATTCAGACTTTAAATTGATTTACCTTCTAACCGGCCAGGCGCTTCTGATAAAAATCGGTTAACATTTCAGCAGATACCGATAAACACGAACTGAATTATGTTTGAACGCATATTCGAATTTATCCGCTCCATCTATCCGGGCAAGGATACCATTCCGCTTCACGAACCCCGGTTTGATGAAAAAGAAAAGGCGTATATTAATGCCGCTATCGATTCCACCTTTGTCTCTTATGTCGGTGAATACGTCAATCGATTCGAAGAGATGATGAGTGCTATCACCGGCAGTCCTTTTGCGGTTGCGACCGTTAATGGGACGGCAGCGTTGCATACAGCCCTGCTGGTCAGCGGTGTGCAGAGCGGAGATGAAGTCATCACCCAACCGTTGTCTTTTGTGGCCACCGCCAATGCGATCTCGTATTGCGGCGGCCGCCCTGTTTTTTTAGACGTGAACAAAGACACTTTGGGCCTCGATCCGGCAGCACTGAAATCTTTCCTCAGGCATCAGTGCGAACTCAGGGGCGAAGCTTGTTATAACATCAAAACCGGGCGTCGCATTGCCGCCTGCGTGCCCATGCACACTTTCGGTCATCCCTGCCGGATAGATGCGATTACCCGCTTATGCCGGCAGTATCGGGTTGCACTGATCGAAGATGCGGCCGAGTCTTTGGGCAGTTTGTACAAGCAACAGCACACCGGCACCTTCGGTCAGCTTGGCGTCTACAGCTTTAACGGCAACAAAACCGTTACCTGCGGCGGAGGCGGCGTCCTGGTGACTGCTGACAAAAAAATCGCTCGGGCCGCCAAGCACCTGACCACCACGGCCAAGGTGCCCCATGCTTATGAAACCAAGCACGACGCCATCGGGTTTAATTACCGCTTGCCGAATATCAATGCGGCGGTGGCCTGCGCCCAGTTGGAAAAATTAGAGAATTTTATACAAAACAAACGCAACCTGGCCGAAAATTATGCCGAATTTTTCAATGCCGAAGGGATCCCTTTTGTGCGCGAGCCCCGGCAGGCAAGATCCAATTACTGGCTGAATGCCATTATTCTAGCGGATCGGGAGACACGGGACGACTTTTTAAAAGCGTCAACCAGAGCGAAGGTGATGACGCGCCCTGTTTGGAACCTGATCAATGAGCTCGAGATGTATAAAGACTGTCAAACCGATAAGCTTTCCAATGCCAAATGGTTGGCGGATCGTGTCGTTAATCTTCCCAGCAGCGTGATCGTATGAAATCCGAGTATTTGCGAATCATTCCCCGCCTGGATATCAAAGGCCCGAATCTGGTTAAGGGGATCCATTTTGAAGGCCTCAGGGTTTTGGGCAAACCGGAGCGCTTTGCACGGTTTTACTATGAGAACGGGGCTGATGAATTATTCTACCAGGATGCAGTCGCCAGTCTTTACGGACGCAACAGTCTGTTGGATATCATCAAAAAGACCTCAAGCGAGATTTTCATACCGCTTTGTGTTGGTGGCGGTCTTAGAAGTGTCGATGATATCCGTAAAGTTTTAAGGGCCGGGGCCGATAAGGTCGCGCTCAATACGGCGGTCGTCAAACGACCCGAATTGATTACAGAAGCGTCGCGGGCTTTTGGTTCTTCGACCATTTTGGTTTCGATTGAAGCCATCCAGCACCCGGATGAAAGCTACGAAGCCAATATTGATTACGGCCGCGAGAGCACGGGAATCGATGCGGTCCAGTGGGCTCGCCAGGCCGTGGATTTAGGTGCCGGTGAACTGCTCGTTACGTCGATTGACAAGGAGGGCACCGGAACCGGCTATGACATTGACTTGATAAACAAAATTGCAACTGCTGTGTCCGTTCCGGTGATTGCCTGTGGTGGGTGCGGGGATCATTCCGATATCATCGCTGCAGTGGTCGATGGCCATGCTGATGCCATCAGCATGGCCTCCATTCTACATTACTACATTATTGAAAATCAGCAACTTTTTAAGGATGACGATGATTTTAAAGTCGAAGGGAATATCGAATTTTTACAATCTAAAAAACAGTTTAAGCGCGTAAATCCTTCTAAAATCACGGATATTAAAGCCGCTCTGAACCAAGTGGGAATTTCGTGCCGGATTTAGGAAAGTAAACAGATGCACTCTGATAAAATACCAACCGTGGCGGTCATCGATTACGGCCTGGGAAATCTTTTCAGCATTCAGAAGGCGTGTGAACACGTTGGTATTACGGCGATCATCACTTCGGATAAAGAACACATCAAGGATGCCGACGGACTGATTCTACCGGGAGTCGGTGCTTTTGGCGATGCCATGCTGGCCTTGAACCGCCTTGAATTAACTGAACCGATCCAGGAGTTTGCCCGGTCGCAAAAGATCGTTCTCGGAATTTGTCTGGGCCTTCAGCTGTTGTTTAGCGAAAGTGATGAATTTGGGGTCCATCAAGGTCTGGGCATTATTGAAGGTAAGGTCCGGCGTTTGCCCAATGACAAAAACCCCGAAACACCATTGAAGGTGCCACAAGTCGGCTGGAATCGAATATGGGTGCCCCAAAGTGACGTAGCGCCGGGTGAAGATGAGGGCTGTCCGGAAGTCTGGCGGGATACCTTATTGGATGGTATTAAAAACGGAGCCTTTATGTATTTTGTGCATTCGTATTATGTCAAACCATTGGATGAGTTCCAAACACTTACCCAAACGATTTACGGCGACACCCGATTCTGTTCCGGCATTCAAAAGGGTCATATTTATGGATTTCAATTTCACCCTGAAAGAAGCGGTCCCACCGGGCTGCAGATTTATAAAAATTTATTCACCCGTATAAACGGAGGATAGGAGGAGAGACGAATGCCTGATACCCCCCCGGAAACATTTTACGGACTTCCTGAAAAAGTTGTCTATTGTAAGCGCTGTGTGATGTCCAACCAGCGACCCAGTTCGTACCCTGAATTCAAGCACACCAAAGATCGAATTACACCCACTCTGCATATCGGAGAGGATTTTGTGTGTGATGCCTGCCGTTACGCTGAAAAAAAGAGAGATATTGATTGGGAGCAGCGTGAAAAAGAGCTGGTCAAACTCTGCGATCAATACCGTCGAACCGATGGCTACTACGATTGTGTCGTTCCCGGCAGTGGCGGCAAAGATAGCTGCTATGCGGCCTACCTTTTAAAATACAAATACGATATGCACCCTTTGACGGTCACCTGGCCCCCGATTCTGTATACGGATTACGGATATCGTAATTTTCGAAACTGGATCGAAGTCGGTGGTTTCGATAATATTACCTTCAACCAAAACGGGCGCGCCCATCGACTCTTAACCCGATTGGCCATTGAAAACTTGCTCCATCCGTTCCAGACATTTATTCTCGGCCAGAAGAATCTGGCCCCCAAGATTGCCCTCAAATTTAACATTCCCCTCATTTTTTATGGTGAGTCAGAGGCCGAATACGGCAATCCGATAGCTGAAACGTCCACCTCTTTGCGCGACAAATCTTATTATTCAATGAAGGATATCTCCGAGATCTACCTTGGCGGCGTCTCGGTTCCGGAACTGATCGAAAATTATAATCTGAACCTTAACGAGTTGTCGGCTTATTTTCCGGCAGACTACAGTGAACTGGAGCGTTCGGATATCAAAGTCCACTATTTGGGATATTATATCAAATGGACGCCCCAGGAAGCCTATTATTTCGCGACCGAACACACCGGATTTAAAGCCAGGCCGTTCAGGACCCAGGGCACTTACAGCAAATACAACAGCATTGATGATAAAATTGATGACCTCCACTATTACACCACTCATATCAAATTCGGACTGGGCCGGGCCTCCTATGATGCCTCGCAGGAAATCAGAAACAAACATCTGACCCGGGAAGAAGGTGTGATACTTGTCCAACGATTTGATGGTGAATTTCCGGATAAATATATAAATGAAATCCTGGAATATATTGAAATGGATGCCGAGCAATTCAGGGAATTATGTGATAAACACCGATCACCGCATCTTTGGCAAAAGAAGGACGGAGAGTGGAAATTAAGACATCCCATCTGGGATTTTGAAATAAAACATGAACCGAGCGATTGACGTTTTATGGGATATCAAGAATGGATTGCCAGGGAGCGCAGAATACGGGCGAAGCTCATTATACAATTTCACGCCTCAAACGATATGGATAAAATTCGCGTCTGTTTGAATTGCCGGGAAGTTGTTTTGTGCTATGAAAATATTTGTCCGAACTGCGCCTCCTCAAAAATTGCCCACGAGACCATTGGTGATGTTGATCTTGAGAAAATGATTACGGGCCGGATTCATTGCAGCGCTCGATAT
>JASFIV010000164.1:0-10389 GCA_050122475.1 Desulfobacterales bacterium
AACGAAACTTATCGAATGCGTGAGGATTCCGCGACGACCGCTTCTATTCTGCAGGCTTATGGTTCTGTCTGTTATCCCTTTGGTCGGCATGCACGGTCTGGCGTTCGCCAAGACATCCCCCACCCTGAGATTGTTTCCAACCACTGTGGTGGAAAGCATCAAGCACACCAGTGAAACGGCCAAAGCCATGGAAGTCGATCTGCAGAGTGTGATTGAACGATTGAACCAGCAAGAAGAATTATATACAGCCAGCAAATGCGAAGGCGCCGAAGCCGAGCAAGGCTGCAGTGAAATCACGGATCAATTGAGCCAAACTTACCTGGAGATGTTGAATGTGATGGAATCCCGCCTGCCGGACATGGAGGATTCAGTACGCGCTACAAACACTAGCCTGGAACGAAGAATTCGCAAGGAATTAGGGCGCAAGACCACACCGCGGGGTTTGCAAAAACTGCTTGAAAAAACACCCTTAAAACCTTCTTCTCAATCGGCCCCCTACAGGCGTCGCGCGGGCAGATTAAGTGAAAAGTTCAGGCAATATTACCGGCTAGTGGCAACGGCACCCAGAACAGGATCGGGAGGCTCCCTGGCCGCCGTTGCGGCAGAGATATACCTCGATACACAGGAGGTGCAAGATCTTATCGCCCTGACACGCGATGAAATCAGCCGTGCCAAGCTGATGATAGATCTCGATCAGATATACGGCATCATCACCCCTGAAATGTTTGAAATGGTTGGCCGTGTAAAGACAATTATATTCGGCGAAACAGGTGAAGAGGAGGGTATTCCGGATCCCCCTCAAGGTAGCATGAAAGCAGAGTATCGAAGTCCCCTCGAAATGTAACCGTCGAACAATCAGAATTTAAATGGAGGTAAAGCATCATGATAAAATCGAACCCCAACATCAAAACGAACCCCGCAAAACTTTTGTTTGTTGCACTCTTTGCTTTGGTGATGTTTGCATGCGGGAACAAGCAATACCAAACCACCTGTACATTACCATCAGGGGTGAATCTTGAAGAGGCCTTGACTCATTCGCGCAAGGACCTTGGACGTCTGGAATGCGAGCAAATGTTTGACACCTACTACGGGCGGCTTATTGACATTGCCAAACGCGATCCCGATATCGAGAACAGACGCCGATTCAGTGATTTTTTAATGTGGGCCAACGATGATGGTATTATCGATAAAATTCAAGCCCGTTACTACTACAACCGCTATTTCAACACGACCTTCATGTCGCTAAAGGATGATTTTAACGTTTGTTCATCCTGCTCCGAAGAAGCCAAAAGAGATCTTGAAGCCGAGTTACGAAAAGAGCTCGGTCAGAAAGAAGATGGATTGTTGAGAGCCTGCCAGGATAAACCGGCCTATTACGCTGCTGCCGATCAGTATAATTCTATTCTCCTATTGCTGGACGCCACTTGCACGGCATGCCGGAATAAGTGACACGGGAAGCTTATGATGAAAACCAAATCTTTCTCTGCAGCCGGTTTTTCAGCCGGATTTATCACCGGTGCGGCGGGCGTTCTCATCATCGGAACGCTATTGCTGTACATGCTGAATATGTCGGAAGTTGTCGCCATATCCGTTCTAGAAGTACCCAGTGTTCAGCGAGCGCTTTCGTGGACCTATGAGAACCTGCGACTGTCGGTCATCCCGTTTTTTTTAACCTTTTTATTTTATATCAATTCCCTTCTGCGTTTAAAGTGGAGTCTGCGAAATCAACACGTATCGGCTGAAAAAATAGCCCAGCTAGACCATTTGGTGGATATTTGGATTAATCTGTTTTTTGGCATTGGTGTCATCTGGACCGCCGTCGGCATGCGGGGCGCTTTGCTGGAGGGGCTCGGAGATTTGAATGCCCAGACCGCTGCGGAACTGGGTGCGTTCTCTATCCTACAGCGACTTGTTGATGGCGGCATTTTGCTGGCGCTGTCCACCACCATATTCGGTGCGGTGGGTGGATACCTGTTGCGACTTGTTAAATCACTGGCGGTAGGTACCCAGGTGAAAGCATTCTATAATCGGATTGCAGAGCAACAGGCCGAAAGCGTCAACGCCACCCTGCGATCCATCGATGCGCGTCTCAGCCAGTTGGTATCTGGTGCGATCGAACCAACAGCAGACGGACCTTGAGGGTCTATCGTCCAATACAGAGGAGTAAATGAATCCTTTAATATCATCGCCGCCCTATCTCTTGCAACGCAATACGAACGTGTCGACTGATGTTGAGATGCTGCAAACAGATGTCATGCGGTTTTTTGCCATACTGTGTTTGTGCTTAATGGCTATTTTTGCTCTGGTTAAAGCGTTGCCCATTTCTCCTCCAACTGATCAGCCTACCATTTCTGAACCTGCGGACCTAAAGTCAGAGGCGGCATCTCTGCAGAAAGAAATTGCTATCCTAAAAGAAAAACTGGCCAGGACCCAATCTCAGTTAACGGCAGCAACCGCAGCCGTTAAAAAGTCGACCGCTCAAGCTGCCGGCGCAGCTGTCATCAAGCAGAAAACCATGTCGCGCCTGTCAAAGGCACGCAAGGAGCTGGCAACGGTTGCGAAATCCCTTAAACAATTTCAGAACGAAATCAAAGAGCGGGAAGCAATGTTAGCCACGATTGTGAAAGACATAGATGATAAGCGCAGGATCCGATCAGAGTTGAAAGATCAAATAAATACCGAAACCCTAAATTTAAAAAAAATAAAGGCAGCGTTGGTCCAATTCACTGAAAAATTACAGCAGTCTTCCCAACAAAAACGACAGATCCCAAATAAACCTGCGCCGCCACAAGTTGCGCCGCCGCCTACCAGGAAAGGATTCACTCTCCGCTTTGCCTCAGATTCAGCGCTTGAAACGCTGATCAACCAAAAGAAAGTACATTTTTTTGCCCTTGCTGGTAAAAAAGCCTGGCAATTAAAAATGGCCAATCAAAGGCCCGTTTACATCGCGGTCAACATTCCCGCAAAAATCTATGAAATGGAAACGGCCACAGTCCCTGCAAATTACACAGCCGTTTTTAGCAGGCAGGTCGCTGCATTCGGTCGAGACAGAGTAACCTGGGGTGTAACGCTACCGAATCAAACGGCGGCCTCCATTAACCGGCTCATCAAGGATCGTGAAGGTGGCGATTTGGTTATCATGCCGGATGGCGAGGTAATATTAAATTGAATTTAACAAACACAAGCAAAGCGAAGTGGGTTCGGTTAACTGTCATTTTTGCAGTTTTGACGCTCTCAGCCTGCGCCGGGAATCAAGTGGAACGCAATCTCGATTCCAGAGCCGATGAACTTTCCCTCGATAACTGGCTGGAAGATACGCTTATTCCATACTTGATAGAACAATTCGGTCAACACCCGCGGTTCAAAGGGCAGCCTATTTTACTGGTAAGCATGCATGGCGACAATGTCCAATCTCACATCGATGAATTGACGGATCACATCCGTGAAAAGATTATCGATTCACTTGTCAGAGCGCCTGGGCCCGATCTCTACTGGCGACCGGCAATCCGACCCTATAAACATCATCAGCGCCTGGCAGATATCTCGTGCAGTAATTACCGTAAAATTCATTATTACATTGGAATCGATTGCCGGCTGACAAACGTCGCGCAGGGTCTTTATGTAAGGGTGCGGGCACTGAATCTTGCCGAGCATAAATGGGTATCCGGATTTGGAGGATCCTGGGAAGGCAAACCGACGCCCAATCAGCTGGCAGCGTTAAAGCGTGCACATCCGGATGAGTACCTGCGCGGTTTGCGTCCGCTTCCGTTTCCCGACCGGCAACCGGATTTGCTGGCTGTCTATTTGGCTCGCAACCTGAGCTGTCTTTTACGGCAGGGGGAAACAGATGATTTGGTGGTGTATGTGGAAGACATTTCCGTAAATGCGCCGAACTTTTTTCAAACCACGCTAAAGCTTGTGGGCAAATATCTGGCGCGTTTCAGAGAAGTTGAGGTGACCGACGATCCGAGCCGGGCAAATGTTACCGTGATTAGCGCAATTCATTCGATCCATGAAAATATGTATCAAATCTGGGTATCGGCCCGAGACCGCAGCGGCAAAAAATATCTGCCCGGTGCAGAAACCGAAGCCTACGTGTTGATCGAATCCCATAAAAATCCGGCTGTAGCCGCCATCCGCAAAGAGGGATCCCATGAATTCCCACCAGTTGTAAAACAAGATGAACGACCGCTTGCCTTAATTTCATCATTCGATTTGATCACTCCCAATAGCCAAGATGTTTGTGCAACCGATACCCCCTGGCGAGCCGGGTCACGTCGGTTAAACAGCCGGGAACATCTTTTCACCGGGGGGTGTTTAGCAGTTGAAATGCGCCTTTCATCTCCGGCATATATTTTTCTGGTTGGTCAGGATCCCACAGGCGATTTAACGCGAATGTTTCCATCCAATTGCCCGGATTTTCAAACGGTTGATGCGTTTATCGAGCCCGGAAAACGCTTTCAGTTTCCACCACTCTTTGACCGTCGAGCCCGAGTATTAGAACTCGAAGGCACACCAGGATTGGAACGGGTTTATGCGATTGCCATCACCGCATCGGATCTGGCCACCCGGTTCGCATACCAGCTCGACGAACTTAAGGGATTGTGTCAATCCGGCAGAAGCTTTCCTGAAACGCTTTCAGCCGAAGGGGGCGGGCAGCCGCATGAACGTATAAATCGATGGCAACGATACTTAAAACGCCTTGCCACTCAATATCCTGAAAGGGTGCAGTGGAAGGAATTCCGCTTCTGGCATGATCGACCATTGTAGACAATGAGCGAGAGAGGATGTTGCGATGATGAACCCTGCTGGCACATTTGCGAAATTAATCATTTGCCTTTTCTTGCTCGGCTTTGGACAACCTGTTTTCAGTGCAGTCAAAGGCAAAACGCCGGATCTTGAAATACTCTGGAAACATTACCTGGAAACGGATGCCGGCAAAATCCCAACAACTCGATTCCCGTATGAGAGCTGTTTCAAATCAGCAGCTCAAAAGCACGATCTGCCCGTATCGCTTCTACTCGCTGTCGCACGCGGCGAATCCAACTTTAATCCGAATGCAAAATCAGATCGCAACTGCCACGGCCTGATGCAAATCCAATGGCCTGAAACCGCCAAACATCTTGGAATTTATCGCCTGTCGGCCTTGTACCATCCATGCACCAACGTCAACGCTGGCGCACGCTACCTCAAGGAACTGCTGGATCGCTATGACAATAATCTACATCTGGCTTTGGCAGCTTACAACTATGGGCCGAATCGAATTGACAAATTTCCCGTTTCCAATCAAATCCCGGCGGGCGCTAAGTGGTACAGCGGCTATATTTACCATCATTTGGAAAAAATCATACAGGGTGCCGTCGCTAACAAATCCGCCACAGCCAAGCGACAATCACGCTACATTCCCCAAAAGCATATACCCATTATAACATTTACCCGGCCATATCGCGCAGCCGGGTTATACGATCACCTTCGAAAACGGGCTCCGGGTCTGAATATAGAGTGGTATCGCACGGGCTTAGGCCGGTATCAAGTGGTGATGCACTACGAAGACAAACAGGCGCTTCAACAGGGCAAAACAAAATTGAGAAGTTTGGGGATAAGCGTCAAATGAATTGTAAACCTTTTTCGATTTATGTCCGTCAAATTATATTAAAGACCCTTAAAACAAGAAGACCGCATCCTCTGAAATGCGATCGCGTACTCAATTCCACAAACGCTGACATTTCTGCTACTTGCACTGTTCAGGCAAATGAATTGGCGGGGTCGTAATGGCCGACAACAAAAAACAGATCCAAGGATTGCTTTCGTATTTACTGTGGCTGTTGCTGATGCTCTTAGCCATGGCCTCCGATGCGCGAGGTGAGGACCGGGCACTGTTGATTGGAGTTGGCCGCTATGCCCAATTTGATGAAAAACTCAATGGCGTTAGCCTGGATATCGACATGATGAGGGAATTGGCCCACCTATTGGGATTTAACAGCCAGGCCATCAAAGTCTTGGAGCATGAAAACGCGTCAACTGAAAAAGTCTATTCAGCTATTGAGAATTGGTTGATCTATGGCGTTGGCCCGGAGGATCGGGTGCTTTTCTATTTCAGTGGGCATGGTTCCCAGATCCCCGATGAAAACAATGATGAGAATGACCAGTTCGATGAGGTATTGCTGCTGTATGATGTGGCCATCAAGACGCAAAGCAGGCCCCGGACGCTGACAGGTGTGCTACTTGATGACGACCTCAACACGATGTTGGCCAGGATGCAAAGCCGCAACATTTTAGTCATTTTAGATGCCTGCCATAGCGGCAGCGCCACCAGAAGCCTTCGGCTAAATCCCCGTTCCATTTCTGTAAACGATGCCCAGGTAAAATTTTTTTCCTATTCACCTCATATTCAAGCAGCCGGGGGTCAAGGTAGTTTCGATGTATTGGACCCGGAGACCTCAGGAGAAATCAGCGGGCGTTATGTTGCCATTACGGCCTGCCGCGATGATGAGAAAACAATTTCCACGGCCCAGGGCAGTATTTTTACACTCGGTCTGCGGCAGGTGATCAGATCCGCTGCAATGGCCGGTATCAATATTACGCCGGAAGAATTACAGCGGCAGACGACACAATTCATTCGAGAAGAAATTCAATCCAATGCAATCGCTTTTCATCCGCAGATTGCCGGAAGCAAAAATCTGCAGAAGCGCCCTTTGGAATTGGTTCCCCTTGTGACCGGTAGCGGTTTTGTCAGCACAAAAATGAAATCCCTGGTGTATAAAAGCAATGCAACCGTATGGATAAAATTAAATAAAACCTGTTTCGAAATCGGAGATGTGCTGAAAATATCCGTTTGGATTCCTGAACCGGGATATTTGAACATCATCAGCGTCGATACCAGAGATCAGGCGACTGTTTTATTTCCAAATCAATATCATATGAGCAGTGCTGTATCCCGGGGCAAGCTGGCCATCCCTGAGGGTCACATGAACTTTGAAATGATAACTGCTGGGGCCACCGGGTCTAATATAATTACCGCATTTTTAACTAAATCGCCAGTAAACACTTATGAACACGGCTTCAAGACTTCACAGAATGTTTTGGCAACGCTGTCGCCGAATTCGACGCGATCATTGACCTTGCGCCAAAAACAGGGATGGCTGGCAGCCGGTATTATAACTGCCGACGTACGAGATGAGGGACAATGCCGTTGAACTAACTCGACCCATCGCCATATCTCACATAGACAGCATTCCACCAGCTGGGCTTTGTGATGGAGGATATCCGTGAAACGCTTCGTCTTTTTTGGAGTTTTCGTTATTATCGCCATTTGGTGCGGGCTTGCGCCGGCAGTGGATTGCCGTCTCGGTGCCGACTACTATTATCGAGCCAAGTCGGCTGCCAGTCAACAGCAGCGCATTGAATGGTTACATCGTTCGACAGCTGTATGTCCGAACTTCAATGCCTGGTACATGCTGGGTCTGCTATTTCGCAGGCAAGGCCAAATCGATCAAGCCGTCGATGCCTTCACTCAGGCCAGAGCAGTGGCCGGATCTATGCAGGCCGAAGCATTGGCCCTCGGACGCAAAGGCGAGATACTGTCACGCACCGGTCATCTGCCCCAGGCCTTGCGGGAATTGGAACTGGCAAAACAATTTCATCCTCCGCCCGCACCGGCCTGGCTTGATATCGCACTCAGAAATGCACGCATTCAATCTTTTCAGTCTGTAATGGCTGCAGAAGACATTGCGTCATTTTTGGACGCAGGACTACACGTCAGTAAAAACGGCAAATTTACGGTTCGCCCCACCGTGAATTTGCCGGTGCATTTTGACTATGATCGAGCAGATTTGAATGCTGCCGGAAACCGTCAGGTTCTTGAACTGGGTCGGATATTATCACGAGCAAAAATGCGCCAATCTTCTTTTTTGCTTGTCGGCCATACTGATAAACGCGGTTCCAGAAGGTACAATCAGATCCTTTCAGAAAAGCGCGCCAACACGGTAAAGGTAAAATTAGAACAGTTGTTTCCAAGCCTCGTAGGCCAACTGAAAGCGACTGGACGTGGAGAAACGCAATTACTTTATGATCGGGACGATGAAACCGATCATCAGTTGAATCGCAGGGTCAAGATCACCCTGATGCCCTGAACGCATGCAAAAGTCATTATCGTTAAGCCATTTGCTGGAAAATAAGATTTTACGGTTATTTAGAAAGCTCAAGTAAGGCAATCCTAACCACGACGGGCACGACGGGCACGAAAGGACAAAATTAAAATTATGTGTTTTTCCTTTGTGAGCTTCGTGTTCTTCGTGGTGAGATATATATCAGCCGTATTCAACTGAAGTTTTCCAGATAATCGCGTAAGATTTTTTAAGAAGCAAATTCCAAAAGTTTAACGTTTGCAGTGCTGGCTTTTCCCATTAGATTCATTCTTCAATAGAGATGCGATGATAAATGCCATACATAAAAAAGCAGCAATAGCGGTACTGACGTTTTTGATGGGTGTGCTGGTTTCCCCGGATGCAAGCGCCGCAAACCACGCACTGTTGATCGGTATCGGTCGGTATAAAACCAGAACCCTGGAGGGGCCGCCCCATGATGTGGCAGCGCTTCGGAGTGTGCTTACGTCGAAGTATGATTTCAAGCACGAAAACATTCGCGCTCTGATTAATCAGGAAGCCGGCAAATCCAGAATTCTTAATGAAATTGAGCAGCTGGCGCACATTACCCAACCGGGGGATCGTATCTTCATTTACTTTAGCGGTCATGGCACCAGTCGGCGCGATGATCTAATGTCACTGCCTCTGCCCCATGGATCCGGCGCGTTAGTTCCCGCCGATTTTAGCGGGGATCCCAATCAAACCATCGAGGAATTGATGGCGCAACTTATCGTCGGTAAGCGTGATCTCCGTCCCATGCTGGCACGGCTCGACCGGGACCGGCAGGTCCTCCTGGTTTTTGATACCTGTTTTTCGGGCAACACCGTTCGAACCATTGGCGCCACCGAACCTTTAAATCATAACCGTTACATTCATTTAGCGTCGAGAAGCGTCTTTGAGGAGGAAAAATCGATTGGACGCTTTGAAGAAAATTTAATCCCTGACGAACCGTACCCGTATCAAAATATCTTTTATATTTCCGCATCTTCTGAAAATGAGATTGCCAAAGACATCCAACAAGACATGCTCTATCTTTATCCGACGATCGATGGGAAACCCCATGGTGCCCTGACCGATTCTCTTTTAAGAGTGTTGGCCGGTCAAGTGCAGGTTGACACCAATAATGATGGGGAATGGAGCCAGATGGAGTTGTATACAGCCTTAAGATCTTTGGTTCAGCAGCGCTTCAAACAAACGCCGCAGGCGCTTCCCAAGCAAGGGGGTAACGCCGACAACCTGCATGCCAGGGCCTTTTTTGTACGCTCAGGTGGTAGCCTTGCGATTGAAACAAAAACGTCACCAGCATCGAAGCCGATTCTGCGGGTTCGGGTTGTTGAGCAGCTATCCATTTTAAAAGCGCATATATTAAAGATCGAGGGCGTTATCATAACAAACGATGACCCGGATCTGATCATCACCAAAGATGGAAATGCGACCGTTCTGGCACTGCCAAACTTGCATCCGCTTTGCCGGTTTACCTCTTTTGATATTGACCAGGTGGTGGATCGCATCAGACGGCATCTGCGTATTCAGCCATTGATCAATCTTGTCTATCCCCGACAACAGTTTAATGTTGAAATCGAACTCAGCGGGTCATACCCCAAAAGCATTATCGCTGAAGGTGAAACCTTTGGATTTGAAATTCGCACTGAAAAGCCGGCTTATTTGCTCCTGATAGATGTTGACCCTTCCGGTGCAGTGCATGTCTTGCACCCATCTGATAAATCTGAACTTCAGCCCCTGGCGCCGGGAGAGAAAAGAATTTTGACGGGTAAATGTCGCGCCCTCTGGCCTTTCGGGACGGAGACCGTGAAATTATTCGCATTTACTCACAAACCGATTGCACTTGAATCTTTTGTGGGCAAGGAAGACATTCATCCGAACTCCTTATTATTTGATGATCTGGAGCGGTTAGTAGGAGTCCGCGGGATGAAATCAACAAGGGCTTCAATAAGAACGGATGCCGCTCAAGCCGCACTGAATATTACGAGCTATCCGAAAGCGAATATGAGAAGATAATGAAACATCTTGGTAAACTGCAGAGGGAATTTTTAATGCTACGTTTGCTGATCATTTTATTTATCACTTATATGGTTGGGCCACAGGATTTAGGAGCTACAGTTTTTCAATCCGGCTACTCATCATCATATGCTTTGGTTGTCGGTATTAATACCTATAACCATTGGCCCAACCTGGAATATGCTGCCAAAGATGCTGCTGAGATTGCTGCTTTTCTAAAGCAAAA
>JASFIV010000165.1:0-10380 GCA_050122475.1 Desulfobacterales bacterium
ACAAAAGGCTTTGGAAATATCATCCTCATTGATTTCAACGGCCAGATTGGATTGATTGACGGCCATGGGCCTGATCTGCAGCAGTTCAAATATGGAATGCCGATCTGTATCCGATGCTATGTTGACAGCGAATTCAATCTCCACCGGACACCCCATGCCCTTTCTGCCCAAAGCCAGAATTTCAGTCAAGATTTCTGCCAGCGGCAGAGATTCATATTTTAAAATGCTGGCGAAGGTGCATACCGGGTAGCCTGACGCCTGAACGCTGTCGCGGATGCGATGATCCTGGGCCGAGTAGGTGCCGCACAGTTGCCGTACGGGAGCAGCATGCGCCGTGGCATCGATATCCAGTTTTTCGAGAGTGGCTTCATCATTACCGGGAAGATCATCCGGAAAATGGGTCATCTTGAGGGCATAAAAGAAGCGTTGTGCGTTTTCCAAAATATCGTCGACATTTGAAAATTGAGGCAGAAACTGGGGATATTTCGGGGAAAAGCGCATGGCGGCGCCGCCTTCGACAACTATTTTACCGAGACCGAGGGCGATATGCGCCAGCCCGTCTTCGGGTTTCATGTGTGCAATGGGGTAGTAATTATAGGATTGGGCAACGCCGGATATCGCCGGATAAAAATACTGGCCGTAGGTTTCGCCGGTTAATTGTTGTATGACGACAGCCATTTTTTCATCTTCGGTGCGATGGAATGTGCTTTTGATGTAGGCGCGAGCGCTTTCGCTATAGGTCGAGGCATATACCAGCTTTATGGCCAAAAGAAGCTGCTTGTACCTTTCGGAAAGGTCGGGGTGATTGTTGGGAATCATGTAAGTTTTATAGATGCCGGCAAAAGGCTGAAACTGAGCATCTTCCAGTAGACTGGATGAACGCACGGCCAGTGGATAACGCGCGTGCTTCAAGTATTGTTTCAAATCGCGGCCCAACAGTCTGGGTATCCGGGCATCTGTGAATAACCGCATGATCTCCGGGTCCCTATAATCTTCGTTTGCGATTTCGCCCAGGTTGTTCTCACTGATGAATGCATCAAATTCGTCTGTCGAAACGACTATCGTTTTGGGTACCGCAATGGTGACATTTTTGAACTTAGTTTGTAATTCAGGGCTGTTTTTCAACCGGGTCGACATGAACGCCAGTCCTCTGGCTTTGCCACCCAGTGACCCTTTGCCGATTTTAGTAAAATCGGCATCCGGGTCAAAATGGTTGAAATCAAATTCGGTAATGATGCCTTTTTGTCGCCCCACGCGGCGATCCCGAATGATCGAAACCAGATATGCTTTTGCTTCTTTAATACTTTGAAAATCGCTGATTTTAACCGGTTTGAGTTTGGAGGCCAGCATGATCTCGGAGCGAGCCATCAGCCAGCTTGAAAAATGGTTGCGGGTTGCGTGATAAAAGAAGGATTCATCCGGAATGGTGGGCAACAATTTCTCCATTTCGTGCAAATTGGAGGCTTTGCCAATTTCTTCGCCTTCAGGCAGCCGGAAAATAAACTCCCCAAAACCCAGGTATTGCATGAAGAAGCTGCGGATCTCAGAATGCAGGGTGGCAGAATTCTTGTTTAAAAAGACTGCCGGTATATTTTGGGCCCGTTCGCGATTGGACTCCTCGGAACTAAAATTTAAAAGCGGCAAGTCCGGGTTGTCTGCTCGAATCATCGAAAGCAGATTAAAACCGGCATCATTATCCAGTTCATGGTTTTTAGGGAAACGGACATCGGAAAAGACACTGAGCAAATAGGGTTTGTATTGCTCGTACAGCTTTACGGCTTCCTCATAGGTTTGCGCTACCAGGATTTTAGGCCGGGCACGCATTCTTAAAATCCGGTGTTCATCATTGAGCGACTCTTCCATGACCGCCTGGGTTTGACTGACAATCTCTTTATACAGAAGCGGCAGCAAGGATGAATAGTAAATAGGCGAATCTTCTACAATGATGATAACGCGTACCCGGGCGCGCTGTGTGTCGTAGGTGACGTTCAGCCGGTCTTCTAAGTTTTTTATCAGGGCCAGCAAAAGATCCGAGTTGCCAGACCAGATATAGAATCGATCAATAGATTTGCGGTCGGTATAGTTTCGGTCGAGTAAATGCCGGCTGGTGTCTTGGATCATTAAAAAGACGGGCAAATCCGGGAACCGGGTCTTGATCTGGCGTCCCAGTACGTGCGCATCGGTTTCATCGACCTGGGGCATGGTAATGACCAGATCAAATTTTTTTTGCTCGAGGTAATCCAGTGCTTCGCGGGCTGAAGATACCCAAGAGAGCATCGGTGGGCGCGATAAATTCAATCCCCGGTATTCATGGATGATCCGTTCCGCAAGACGACCTTCTTCTTCCATGATAAAAGCATCGTAAGGGCTGGATACCAGAAGGATGTCGGTGACCTTCCGGGCCATGAGCTCATGAAAGACTTTAAACGAAAGATCAAAATCCGTGGGTTCTAAAAATTCTTGCTCGCGCATTTCTCGCGCCACTTTTTTGTTTCGGGTTAACAGTTACTGTTAAATATATGGATAGGGTCGGGTTGTTTCAAGGTTCTGGCTTCTGGCTGCTCGCGGCTGGCTTTTATTGCTACCGATTGCTGGTCGCTGTTTTTCTCTAAATGGCGTTTGCCTCGTTTTAGCCAGCAGCCAGCAACCAGTAGCGTTTTTACTTATTGAGGAGCACGCCCTGCCAAGAATCTCTTTTTTCCAGGGTTTGCCGGATTTTTTCCAGTGTTTCAGATTTATTCAGTGCCCAGGCCGGTGCCACCAGTTCGGCGGGATGCGGGTCGCCCGTGAGGCGCTGAATCACGACGTCAGATGGAATTCGTTCCAGGAAATCACACACAAGGTCTACATAGGCATCTTGCTCCAGACAGGTATAATCACCCTGCCGATAAATCGTTTCCATAACAGTTCCTTTGACCACGTAAAGCAGATGCAGCTTAACACCGTCAATCCCGAGCTCGGTGAGCATTTCGGCCGTATGCAACATATCCTGTCGTGTTTCATGAGGAAGTCCTAAGATGACATGTGCACATATCTTGATGCCGCGGTTGCGGGTGCTTTCGACGGCATCTATGAAGCATTGGACATCATGGCCGCGGTTGATATAGGCCAGGGTCGCATCGCTGGCCGACTGCAGGCCATATTCAATCCAGATCAGGTAGTGCTGGGCATAATCCTGGAGTAAATTCAGCACGGCATCATCTACGCAATCGGGCCGGGTGCCGATAGACAACCCGACGACATCATCAACATCCAGCGCTTCGCCATACAGGGATTGAAGCGCCGGCAGCGGGGCGTAGGTATTTGAAAAAGACTGAAAATAGGCAATAAATTTTTTAGCCTTGTATCGTCTGGACAGCGCATCTTTTCCGTTGATGAGTTGCTGGGTGACAGACAGGCCCCTTGCGTGAGCGCCTGTCCCTGATCCACGACTGTTGCAGTAAATGCACCCACCGGTCGAGATGGTTCCATCTCGATTGGGGCATGTCAGACCGGCATCGACGGTAATTTTTTGAACCCGACAGCCAAAAATATGTCGCAGATAGGTGTTGAAGTCCGTGTAGCGTTTATGCGCTTCCATTGCCTAAACCTTGACCCTGATATAAGAGGGCACTATAATCTCCTAAATTGAACGTTTCAAATTAAAAATTCAGGGAACATCCTTTTGAAGGAATTCTATCAATTTTAAAATTTCTAATTTGAAACCCCAGGAGGGCTTGCCGATCTCACCGCATCTACTGTGTTAGATGTCGTTCCGCATAGTTTTACTATAGCGGAACGCCAGCTGCCGTGTACATGCGGTAAGCTCGACAAGCGCTCAACATAGGAATGCCTAAATTGAGCGTTTCAAATTTAGCATAAGTCGCATCAGCTGACAACCAGCGCCTGATGGGGCTGTATAACCACGAAGAACACGAAGGGGCACGAAGATTGACATTTCGTTTTTTATTTTCCTTGCTTTGTGTCCTTCGTGCACTTTGTGGTGAAATCTCGATCATTTCATTGTTCGATCTTACAAGCAATCAACGGCATTTTTAAATGGCGAATTATCCCAAAAAATATGACGTCATTGTGGTCGGCGCGGGTCACGCCGGCTGCGAAGCCTCTCTGGCTGCCGCCCGAATGGGCTGCGACGTTTTACTGATGGCTATCGACCTGGACAAGCTGGCGGCAATGCCCTGCAGTCCTTCAATCGGCGGAATGGCCAAAGGGCAACTGGTAAAAGAATTAGATGCTTTGGGTGGTGAAATGGCTAAAATCACTGATCAGACGGCCATTTCTTTCCGCAAGCTGAATACCAAAAAAGGGCCTGCCGTGCACTCTTCCCGTACCCAAAATGATAAGATCCGATATCATATGGCCATGAAGGCAGTCGTTGAGGCGCAGCCCAATTTGGACCTCAAGCAGACAAAGGCGCGTAAACTGGTGGTGGAGGGCGGCCGGGTGGCAGGGGTCGAAGATTATCTCGGATTCGGGTATCCAGCAAGGACCGTTGTGCTGGCGACCGGAACATTTCTGAGCGGCCTGCTGCATATCGGTTTCAATTCGTTCCAGGCCGGTCGAGCCGGTGAATTTGCATCATATGGACTGGCAAACGATCTCAAAAACCTGGGCTTTGAGCTCGGCCGTCTGAAAACGGGCACGCCGCCGCGACTAAAAAAATCCAGCATTGATTTCTCAAAATTTACGGTTCAGGAATCGGATGGTAACCCGACCCCTTTTTCATATTTTAGCGACCATCTCCAGCTACCCCAGTTGCCGTGTCATATCGGCCACACCAACCCGCGCACCCATAAAATCGCACGGAAAAATCTTGAGCGTTCGGCCCTATACGGCGGTGTCATCAAGGGCGTTTCGGCCCGCTATTGTCCTTCTTTTGAAGACAAAATTGTGCGCTTCCCCGATAAAGAAAAACACCAGGTCATTCTTGAGCCGGAAGGGATCGACACTCAGGAAATTTATGCCTCCGGGCTGGGCAACAGCCTGCCGCTTGAAATCCAGATCGAACTGGTGCGCTCGGTTGAGGGCCTGGAGTCAGCGGAAATTATGCGACCGGCCTATGCCATCGAATACGACTACGTCAATCCCATCCAGCTCAAATCCACCCTTGAAACGGATCGGGTGGCAGGGCTCTTTTTAGCCGGCCAAATCAACGGGACGTCCGGTTACGAAGAAGCCGCTGCCCAGGGTCTATGGGCCGGCGTTAATGCCGCCTGCCAGATCCAAAAGCGCAAACCATTTGTCCTGGATCGATCTCAGGCATACATGGGCGTTATGGTGGATGATCTGGTGACGCGGGGGACACGGGAACCCTATCGGATGTTTACATCAAGAGCCGAGTACCGATTAATGCTCAGAGAGGATAACGCTGCGCTTCGACTCGTTGAGGTCGGTCATGAGCTGGGCCTCATCGAAGCGGACACGCTTAAAGAAATCAAAGCACGCAAAAACCAAATTGCGCAAGAAATCCGGCGAATCAAGCAGATCACCATCAAACCGGATGAGCGTGTTAACCAGTATCTGCTAAACGCCGGCACCCAGCCCATTGAAAGCGGGGCGCGTCTGGACCAATTATTGAAGCGCGCTGAACTGGGGTACGAGGCGGTCGCAACCCTGGCAGCCGGTCCGGCGCCGATTAGCCGCGAAGTCGCCGAGCAGGTCGAGATCGAAATCAAATATGAGGGCTACATTCAAAAACAACTCGCTGAAATCGAAAAATTTAAAAATCTGGAGCAACTAAAAATACCGGAAAACTTCGATTTTCTCAGTGTGCACGGTCTTTCGAATGAATTGAAGGAAAAATTGACTGGAACCAGACCGACTACGCTGGGTCAGGCTTCGCGCATCGATGGCATAACACCGGCGGCCATGTCGGTGTTGATGGTTGCCATCAAGGCAAATACTCGATAACAGAAGTCAGAAGACAGAGGACAGAAAAGATAAAGCTGTTTAACATTAATTGTGGTAGAAGTGGTTTCAGAGCCTTAGATCATGTTCGATCGCAAGGCGCAAACCGATTCAAAAGTGGAGCATACACGATAGTATTCGAGCATTTTGAATCGGCTTGGAACAACGCTATCGGACATTAGATGAGGTTATGAAACCACTTCTGAGCTCTTGACACCGATGAGCAGACAACTTATCCTAGACGTAAAAAAATCCATAATTATCATCTATTTATTTGCTTTTTAATTCAACTGGGACTTTTGTTTATGGCAGAAGATTATTATCAATTACTCGGCGTTAAAAGGGATGCTTCCGAAGAGGACATCAAAAAAGCCTATCGTAAACTGGCGATGAAATATCACCCGGACCACACTAAAGGTGATAAAACAGCAGAGGAAAAATTTAAAAAGATCAGCGAAGCCTATGCTGTATTGAGTGACAAAAAAAAGCGTAAAGAATACGACACTTTTGGCGCTGAAGGGTTTCAGCAGCGGTTTACGCAGGAAGATATTTTCCGAGGATTTGATTTTGGTGATATTTTCCGAGAATTTGGTTTTGGTGGTGATTTTTTTTCAGGTCGCAGCAGGGGCAGCACGCGCTTTAATTTTGGCGGTGGTGGACCATTTGGTGCCCAGGCCGGTCACCAACAGGCCCGCATGAAAGGTGCCGACCTGGTATATGAACTTCCGCTAACGCTCAAAGAGGTGGCCACCGGAACCAGCAAGACAATTACTCTGCAACATCAGGGATATTCCGAAAAAGTAACCGTTAAAGTCCCCATGGGCTTGATTTCCGGCAAAAAATTAAGACTGGCCGGCAAAGGAAGCCCCAGCCCGCTCGGAGGCCCGGCAGGGGATCTGTTTATTCAGGCCAAGGTGCTCAATGACCCTGTGTATCAAAGCGATGAATATGACCTGCACATGAATCAGGAATTAAAACTAAGCGAACTTATTCTGGGGACCAGCATCTCCGTGCCCACCCTCGACGACAAACAACTCAATCTGAAAATCCCGCCCGGTACCAAGCCCGGAACAAAAATGCGCATGTCTGGCCACGGGCTCCCGCACATGAAAGGTGGCAAAAAAGGTGATCTGTATTTGAAAATCCAGCTCAAATTGCCTAAAAAGCTGACAGATGAACAGAAAAAGCTCATCAAAGAGCTGGCTGCGACGGGAATGTAAGGAATAAAAATAATTGACAAATTTGCGTATTCACGATAATTTTATTATACAGATTATATTTTTTTCACCACATTGCTAAGCACGTACGCCGGATTCAATCTTTTAATGATGTTTGATCTGATTGCGGTCCCGACCGGGGATGCAATTGAAAGACGCCACGGTTTAAAAGTGAGTAAAATTTCATCCGATTTTCGGGTCGCGAAATGGTTTGACAAGGGTGCTTTGAAAAATGCACCTAATTTTTTTTCAATTATGCCCGGCAGCTTAGCATTCCGGCGAAGATCGAATTATTATGCGCTGCACATTTACGGCTCCAACTGTCTCATATCCGGAAAGACCCAGCTAAAATAAAAGACCTTAAGGTCAATAGAAAACAAAAAACGATCGGGCCGAGGGATGTCGCAAATTGCCCGGGATTTCCATAATAACAAACTAAATTAATGGGGTATGAAATGATTGTTACCTGTAAAGAATGTGATTCGAGTTTCAACGTTGATGAGCATCTGTTGAAAGATACCGGCTCAAAGGTGCGGTGCTCGAAATGCAGCAGTGTTTTTGTCGTATATCCGGAAACTGCAGAACCCGAACTGGAGCAAGAGACTGAAGATCTGGCCCTTGAAGTTGATGATGAATTGCCCGATCTTGACGATATGATGGATTTTGAGGATGAAGATCTATCTCTGGATTCATCCGACGACGAAGATTCAGATTTTCTGGGTTTGGGATCGGATGAAGATGACCTCTTAGAGATGGAAGAATCTGAGCTGGTCGATCTTGACGCAGATGACACCGATCTGCCAGATCTGGATATGGATCTGGATGATTTAAATGAGGCCGTGGAAGCGGACTCGCCTGTGGCGGAATCGGTTGATGATGTCCTGGCGCCGGTTGCGGATGACGACAGTGATGAGCTCGATCTGTCGGATCTTGAAGAGCTGGTTGGAGCAGATGATGACATGCAAATGGAAGGATTGGTGTCCGACGGAGCGCCGGATGACGACCTGGAAATGGATCTGGAAATTGAATCAGATGAGATGGAACCGGCCGCAACCGAGGCGCCTGAAGCTGAAGAAGCCGGTGATCAGCTTGATATGGAGGATTTTGAAGATCTGGTCGAGGCCGATAGCGATACACCGTTGGAAGCGGTTGCCTCTGAAGCCGAAGAAGCCGGTGATCAGCTTGATATGGAGGATTTTGAAGATCTGGTCGAGGCCGATAGCGATACACCGGTGGAAGCGGTTGCTTCTGAAGCCGAAGATGCCGGTGATCAGCTTGATATGGAGGACCTTGAAGATCTGGCCGGGGCCGATACCGATGCACCGGTGGAAGAGGTTGCCTCTGAAGCCGCAGATGATCTTGACCTGGATCTTGATTTAGAACCGGAGCCGGAACTGGAATCTGAACCGGAAACCGCATCGATTGCCGCCGATCTGGATGAGGGCGGCGCCGAAAGTGATGAACTGGATCTTTCGGATTTAGAAGGTATTATCGAGCCCGAAGAACAGCCTTCTGAGGAAAGTCAGGAAGCTGGCGCATTGGATGAATTGGATCTGGATCTTGATTTAGATGCGGAGCCGACCGAGGAAGCACCTGTGGCGGCCGCTGAGGAAAATCTTGATGCCGCTGATGAGTTAGATTTTTCGGATTTAGAAGGGATCATTGATACGGACGAACCAGCTGAGACGGCAGCGGCAGATGATCTGGAGCTTGAGTTTGAAGTCGATGAAGGTGCCAGCGAAGCAAAACCGGCTGAAACTGCAGATGTTTCAGAAGAACTGGATATGGACGATCTTGAACAAATGCTGGAATCCGACGAGAAACCAGTACCTAAAAGCGCAGATGAGTTGGAATTGGATCTGGATCTGGAACCCGAGACAGCCGACGCAGCAGAAGCGGCAGAATCAGATGATGCCGAATTCTTAGATATTGAACAAATGCTTGAGGCCGATGAGGATAAGGCCTCTGCAGCCCCGCCATCCGAGGAAGTTGTGGAACTCGATCTGGAGGCTGTAATGGATGAGGCCTCCCAGCCTGCTGATACGGAACTCGAGTTAGATTTGGACCTGGACACCGACCTGCAGGAGGCCGAAACAACTTTGGAAAGCCCATCGTCCGGCGAGGAAGATCTGGATTTTGATTTATTGGATTCCGATGAGGAAACGCTGCAATTTGGCGCAACCCAGGCAGCCGCTACCCAGATAGAGGAGGATCTGTCGGCCAGCGCTGAGCTGGGTGCCACCAGTGATGAATTTGCCAGTGATGAATTTGCCGAAACACGCGATATTTACGGACAAACGGATGCACTGGATGATATGGAAGCCGATATGGGCATTCCGGTTAAAAAGCGTAGTGGGATGCGTAAGCCGCTAGTGGCTGTCGTACTGGTCCTGCTCCTGTGCCTGATCGGCATTGTCGTGACCAATAGCCTGGGTGTTAAGATTCCCTTCGTCAGTGATCTCCATATCCCTTTTATCAGCGATGTTAAAATACCCTATCTCAGCGGTTTGATGGGACCCAAAGTTGAGGATAAGGCCGGCAATCTGAAAATTACGCCCATGAGTCGAACCATTTCGTATAAGTTTGTTGACAATAACAGCGAAGGCAGGATTCTGGTGATCAGCGGGCAGGTCCGCAACGAATATGATCATCCCCGAAGTAATATCAAAGTAACCGGAAAGATATATCAAAAAGGGAAAAACCTGGCCAACACGGCCACCGTATACGCAGGCAATATGCTGAGTGATGCCGATCTGCAACGGATGAACATGTCGGCCATTAATAAGCGCCTGCAGAATCGATTTGGCGACAACCGGTCCAATATTAAAGTTAAGACTGGCAAGACGATTCCATTCTTTATTATATTCAACAAGCTGCCGGCCAATTTGGATGAATACACTGTGGAGGTGGCCGGATCCTCATCCTGAGCACCTTTTGGCTTGACTTGGTACCATTGAGTTGTTAGTAAGAAGGTTCGCCGAAATTGTGGTGAAACAGACCATCAATAGGTTTATGTGGCGATGTAGCTCAGGTGGTCAGAGCATGCGGCTCATATCCGCAGTGTCCGGGGTTCAAGTCCCTGCATCGCCACCATTTTCTGGATGGAAATACCCTTCATGGATTGGTTAACCCTGAAGGGTTTTTATTTTTGCGGGAATATTTCTTCAGCCACCCGGTAGTGAACCCCGATATCTCTTCTTAAATCCAATCGATTGCCCTGCGGGTCTTCACGGGGAATCACCCGAATTTTTCCATT